>NZ_JBYVJU010000019.1:0-84443 GCF_058147085.1 Parendozoicomonas sp. 209JJ7-1
CAGGAATACCTGCCGGGGTTTTATTCTTTTTTGGCTATAGGAATTGTCTGGCAGAACCACCTGAATCACTGACTGAAAGCAGCCTTAACGCAACTTCTCAGAATTTTTAGGCCGGTTGGCTACAGCCCAGTAATATCAGGGATGCTGTTCATGAAATATGCACTTCTGCCTACGAAAAATGAGTAGTTACGCCTTAACTCTCGTTCCCAAACTGGAGCATGGGAACGAGTTATCCTCATGAACTTTCGGGAACACACCAAAGGGTGTCTCCCCAGTTACCCGCTTGCCACTGGCAATCAACGACGCCTGCCGCATAAGTATCGCAGTTTGCGAAGCACTCTTTATCAAACACCGGAGTGAAGACACCCGTGATATAGGCACAGGAAAAACCGACACTCATTTGGCCCCCTCTTTTCTTAATCATCCCATTCATCTCGGCAGCATCCTGGTCACACTGGCCACCGTAACAAACGATTGCGGCTGACGATAAGGCCAGAGAAGCAGCGATCAAGTATCTCTTTTTCACCACAGGACTCCTTCTTTTTTTGAAAATAACGCGAGATAAATGCATGGCTGTCAAAAGCCAACGCTAATGACATAACTCGTATAATCCTAGATTCAGCAGTTGGCCGCTCTGAGGTTTTCCAGAAAATCCGCATCCAACTGCTGAATCTAGGATAATAGCTTGCCTGCCGTGTAACGGCTTAAAAACCGCAGGCAGAATTATCTATAAGCTGAGCAACTTTCACTCTCGTTCCCACGCAGAGTCTGGGAACGAGTTATTAATGACTGATAAAGTCGCGGCTAAGAAGACCGCGGGGGTTCTTGGTGATGACCTGGCGCTGAATGCACAGCAAGTGACTGGTGTCAGCGCAGAACGCGAACTGCCGTTGTCTGGGCGGTGGCGAAAGGCTCTTTCATAAATAAGCTGATTCTTGTGCCGCTGGCGCTTCTGATTAGTGCCTTTATTCCCTGGCTGATTGTACCTTTGCTTTTACTGGGCGGGCTGTATCTCTGCTTTGAAGGGGCGGAGAAAGTGATAGAAAATTTGTTTCATCATGAACAGGGGAAAGGGTTTATGCATAGCCTGTGGCAGGCTGGGGAGTTTCAGGTACGGTTCTGGCAGCTCTTGTTCCAACGCTGGGACAGATGGTTATCGGTGTTGTTTCCGGCCTTATTGTTCTGGGCGCTGTTCACTGTAATTTCAGAGTTACCTGAATTGATCTGTATTCTATATCTGCAGACGCTCAGCAGTGCGCCGTTCCCAGGCATCCTGCCTTTCACGGCATTTGTGCATCATGCACGGCAATGAAGCATCATCGCTGCCTGTTCCGAAGGTGCAGAAGAATAAAAACAATCTAAGCTTGTGTCTCCGGTTCTGCTTTACGGAGGAATGTTATGTGGAAGCAGCTTATAACCTGTTTAGCTACAGTTCCTTTTCTTCTGCTTAGTCATGCTTGTGTGGGAGAGTACAGAAATGTGACGGAAACAGTCACAGTCACTGACGACGCAGATTATGGGAGCGATACTCAGCTATTGCTTGATACCTGTCTTCCGGATGGGGCAAAGTGTGATTACAATGGAGCGCCCCCATGTTCAAACTGTTGTCATAGCTCTAAATTTCATATCGGTACTTTTTCAAGTGAATGCACATCGGATTGTCAGCACGCCACCGGATGCTATTGTCACGGCAGTTCTGAGTGTAATAGCAGGCACTGTTGTGCAGATGGGCATTGCTGTTGAAAATTTATATCCTAAGTGCAAGTGCCTCGCCGTCAAAACTGTGGGGCAATTATAAATTTGTAATTGTGCAGATTAGATCATTCCAGCCCTGTTAATTGCTTAAAAGCTCGTAGTACTGATGATGGGGGGATTATTCTCCCCCGTTCTTTCAACGGACTCAAATAGATGTTTATCGATACTGCTCCGATGTCCAATTATAAATTCGCTATGATCGTTTTTTCCGGGCTATTCCTCGTCTGAGGCAAGACAAGTTCAGGAAATCTCAGGACTGGGGCAGGATATCATACCTTATTCTGGACTGAATCCATGTCCTCCGGCTCGGCGTTATGGCTGGATACTGTTCCCATTTTCTATTCGCCATGAAGCTGGTGCTCAGGGTAAATACCTGATGCATTGCTATATCCAGGCGTAATTTATTTGGGCCGGGTGATCTTGCAGTTTTCCTGATATTAACCCTGTACCAGATGGAGGTTATGTGCTGCTGTTACTTGCCCCTTTGTACAGCGTCTGTTCTCTTACCGTACTGATGTTTATGCCATATTTAGTGCTGGCTGAGGGGCCAGGAGGGGGAGAGTATGATGTGAAATATCTGTTGAGTACCAGTCTTTACACAAGACACTGGAAGCCCTGTCGGGAACATAATAACCATCAAAATCTTATTGGGCTTGAGAGGCAGTCAGGACATTCTTTCTGGGGGATAGCCTTCTTCAAAAATTCATTCAATCAGGATTCCCAGTTTGCTTACTGGGGAAAAGAATTTCATTTTGACAACCTGATTAAGGGATTGCGCTGCAAGGTGGATTTAGGGCTGCTTCATGGTTACAAAGACGAGTACAGGAATAAGATTCCCTTTAACCGTTATGGAATCGCGCCCGTTATTCTTCCGTCCATAGGATTTTCGGCGCGGTATCTTGATGTGGATTTTATCTTTTTGGGGACAAATGCTTTCACTGTCACAGCAGGTCTGCCATTGCGTTTTTGATGCCCGGCAGGACGGAGAGGCGCTATCAGTGCTATAGTGCCGCGCCGTCATCGCCGTCAGATGAGATCATATGCTGGAAACCCTGCTTTATACCGCAAATATTACCCTGCCCGTTTTTATGATGGTTTTTCTCGGGGGGGTACTGAAGCGAACCGGGTTTATTAATGAGGAGTTTGTCGGCGTAGCCTCAAGGCTGGTGTTTAATATCAGCATGCCAGCACTGCTTTTCAGCAGTCTGAGCCGGTTGGATTTGAACTCTGGCTTTCAGCCGGATCTCGTTCTTTTCTCTTTACTGGCGACTTTATTCAGTTTTTTCTGTGCCTGGTTGCTGGCTATTTTTATTGTTAAAGAACGCAGTGATCGGGGCATATTTGCCCAAGGGGCTTTCAGGGGTAACCTGGCGATTACCGGGCTGGCGTTCGCCAGCAGTATGTATGGGCCGGAAGGGCTTGGTATAGCGTCTCTGCTGATCTCTTTTATCGTGATTTGTTACAACATATTGTCCATCGTTGTTCTGGAATTTTATGCTTCTGGTTCAGGTGCATCAAAACTCACTGTGAAAACCCTTCTTCGCAGTATTTTTTCAAACCCTTTGATCCTGGCCATTATGATCAGCATGGCAGTGAATCTGGTTAAGCTGCCCGTGCCTGAGCTGGTGTATAACGTTGCGGGCTATCTTGCCAGTATCGCCTTGCCCCTGGCGTTGCTCAGTGTGGGCGCTACGGTCAGTTTAACAGCCATGCAGCAGGCCAGCTTAGAATCATTTGGTGCAGTGCTCTATAAAATACTTCTGCTGCCACTTGTTGTCACAGTAGCCGCTGTTTTCTGGGGATATCAGGGTAAGGTGCTTGGAGTTCTGTTTGTGCTGTTTGCCAGCCCAACAGCCGCGGCAAGCTTTGTGATGGCAAAAGCTATAGCGGGTAAGGGAATACTGGCGGCAAATATTATCGCCATTACAACCGTAGGTACGGTGTTTACCAGTAGTCTGGGTATTTTTCTGCTGAAGTATTATCAAATGATTTGAGCTTTTCCCTCATAAATTCTTTGTCATAAGGGGGCTGCTTTTCACCCCGTTGCTCTGGGAGCTTCCGGTCATTTCTGACACAATACGGTTTTTCTTGGAGCGAGACTGGAGTGACATTTGTGTTAAAAACTATAAAAGCTATTTTCCTTTTGGCACTTGTTATGCCGATGGCTGCTTTTGCGGCTGACAACTACCAGGAAGGTAAGCACTATTTTTTACTAGATAATCCGGTTCCCACTAAAAGTAAAGACAAAGTCGAGATTGCTGAAGCTTTCTGGTATGGCTGCCCCCACTGTTTTTCGCTGGAACCTGCCATAGAAGCCTGGAAGAAAACTCTGCCGGAGTACTCTTCATTCCGTAAGGTTCCTGCACTGTTCAGTGGTGAATGGAAAACCCATGGACAGCTTTATTTCACTATTGATGCCCTGAAACTGGCGCCATCTGTTCATGACGATGTATTCAATTCTATTCACAAGCAGGGCCGTCGCTTGAATAACCGTAAGGATATGGTGGCGTTTGTGGCTGATTATGGTGTGTCCGAGGAGGCTTTTGATAAGGCATTCAAGTCTTTTGGCGTACGCAACCAGATGCGTCAGGCTAACGCTGTAGTGCGTGGTGCAAAGCTGGTTTCTGTGCCGGCTCTGATTATTAATGGTAAGTACCGGACTTCCGCCAGGGATGCAGGCAGTAATGCCGAGATGTTTAAGGTGGCGGAATTCCTGATGGAGAAAGAACGTAAGCTGATGGCTGACAATAAGTAACAGCTTACCAATCAGTGCTCTTTTTTGACAAAGAGCACTGATTTTCAAAGATCATTCTGATGTCCAGGTACTTATCAGGCTGATTCGTTTTCGATCAGCTTGCCAGTGCTGATATTGATTTTACGGGGCTTCATTGCTTCGGGAACTTCCCGCTCAAGATCAATGTGGAGCAGGCCATTTTCCATGGTAGCGCCAGTTACACGAACATAGTCGGCTAATTGGAAGCGGCGTTCAAAATTACGTTCCGCGATACCCTGGTAAAGGTACTGACGCTCAGTTTTGCCTTCCGCTTTTTTTCCTTTTACCGTCAGCATGTTTTCCTGACTTTCGATATCCAGTTCGCTTTCCTGAAAACCGGCGGCAGCCATGGTGATGCGGTAGCTGTTCTCGCTCATTAGTTCAATATTGTAGGGCGGGTAGCCATTCTGGTTGCCGGAGGTGTTGATGTTTTCCAGCATATTGGCAATACGGTCAAAACCGATGGCGGAGCGATACAGGGGAGACAGGTCGAAATCGATAGTACGCATGTGCATATCCTCAATTGAGCAATATGTTTTAACTATGACCTTCCGAAGACAGGTCGTGTAGAGCGATCCTTTTATAAGCAATCGCCTTCAAGAACTTATATGGGGATGGAATCTTTCATATCAAGAGGGAGCAAAGAAAAATTCAGTTTTTTTCTTTTATCTGATAATCAAGCATTGTGTCACCATCAAAAAGGTAACGGCCAGAAAACTGTTTTCCCGCCAGTACCAGAGGCAGCCAGAGTTTATCATCAGCCCACATTTCTTTATAGGGAATCTGGTCCAAGGGGAACCACAGGGGAACGGCTTCATCGGTTTCTGTAGGTTCTCCCCGGTATTCGCTTGTAGAGTACACATGTACATGCACGGAGTAACCATCGGTAAACTGGAACAGATTTTCTCCATGATAATTAAGTGGTCCGGGGGTGATATGCAGCTCTTCCTGTACTTCCCGTATGGCACACTGTTCAGGTGTTTCTCCCGATTCCAGCTTGCCTCCCGGACCGTTGATTTTGCCTTCGCCCAGTCCGCGTTTTTTGCGAATAAGCAGAATCCGATCATTTTTAATAACAAAAACAAGAGTGGCAGGATCTTTTGCCTGCCAGTTGTTCCAGTTGATATCATCCAGACAGGCAGAGGGTATTGTGACGTTCATAGACATTTTATTTTCTGACGCAAATCTGGAAGATTGACCTTTGTGGGGTGGAATGTCCAGTCACAAGCCGAGAGTCAGAAGCTGTCTGAAAAGTAGAACTGAACGGCTAATGTCTAACCCTGACAAAGTGCCCCGTACCCTAAAGTGCAGCCACAGGTTGCCTGGTCGCTTATCAGAATGTCCTGCATCTTGTCTAAGGGAATCTTATTCCAGGTAAATCGCCATATACCCGGTGAAAAAGGCCCGAAGGATATATGTCTGGTCTGTCCCTCGTAGGTTAATGTTGCATTATTGCCACAAAATCCATTAGTAAAATGCATAGATAACCGGGCAATCAGACACTGTGCTGCGCTGCCGTTACCGGGCTTCGGGTTAATGGTATGCAAAAAAGGTAACTCCAATACTGTTTTATGGGGTTGCCCTCCTGGTAGTATTCCAGCAGTCACGCGCACCTTATCCCAGCCATCGTAAATATAGGAGTCATCAAAACCGGGGATACAACTGACTGTGATATTATATTCACCGGAGGGCAGTGTAATATCTTTTTTATCGTCCCGGGCAATATTAACTGTGGTTGCTTTTGTATTTTTACCTGAAACAGGCGTTAGCGTTACTGTTACTGTATGGGCCCGTGTTTCAGGAAAGGAACGATCTGGCTTTTGGGATACAAAAATAGTAACTTTTCCCATCTCCTGCAATTCGTCATTCTGTAACCCTTCATTGCTATGCCCTTTAACGGGTAACAGGAAGAGAGAACAGAAAAACACCATGTTATAGGACCATAGACGGATATTATCTTGACAGAAGTTCATGGAGTGCAACCATAAGTGTTGTTAATGACATGGACAGGTGTAACCTGAAGAACAGGGAGCCAGCATATTATTAATATTGTCAATTGAGCACGTTTTGCTTAAGGGGTAGGCTTTTTTATCCACATTGTAATTGATATAGCCCCAAGTGCATGTGTGCAGTGGTCCGCAACTTGTATCAGGAAAGGACGCATCTATATTTAACCAGCAATCTTTGTCGGCCTCTGCGTTTAATTTTTCTTTTATACAATTATCCAGCATCCCGCTTAAACCGGCTTCTTCGCGCGTATAGTCACACCAGCTCACAAGTTCAGTACCATGTACGTTGATGGTTATCAGGTCATCTGTCCCCACATGGATGTTTCCGTCACTGTCAAATCCATTTGAACTTCGACAAGTCGCAAAGTTTGCAATTCCGTGGTAAGGGTGAAATTTAAATGACATACCGGCCCTGCCTCCGCAGGCTGCTTTGGTAGAGCTAATCCCGGACAGAGCACTATCTGTTCCGGCTGTTTTTGGTGATGTATCGAAAATTGAGCCGGCTGCAACAACACTTGCACGATTGACGATACAGACATATCCCCCTTCAGCCTTCAAACAGAAAAGCAGCAGTGGCAGTACCAGATATACGGGCGATGTGCCGTTGCAGTTGGTCCAGCAATACAGCACAGCCTTTTTTAAAAGCATAAATAACATGTTCAACCTTGCGTTAGACCGATACAGGAGTATGGAAGTATAGATGAGGGGAGGTGTTATAAGCGTTGCTGCGGAGGAAAAGTAGACGGCTTCCTTCTATGGGAGAGCCTGACTTCCAGAGCGCGATTCTAAAAGCCAGGGGGCAGGATCTGAAACCAGTGAGGTTTTATGGCTTCTTTTTCTTCTTCTTTTTCTTCTGTTTTTTACCGTACAGGGAAGGTTCACCCTCAGGCCGGGTTTTAAAGCGACGGTGCTGCCACAGGTACTGTTCGGGGTGACGGCGAATAAACCCTTCGGCCAGCTGATTGATGCGCAGAGTATCGGCTTTGTTATCGTCTGAAGGGAAATTCTCCAGGGGGTCTGAGAATTCCACCACATAACGATTATCTTCGCCAATGTAATAGTTACCGGTAACTACTATGGACTCTGACAGTTTGGCGAAGTCTGAGGTGCTGGGAATGGTCGCGGCAGGAATGCCAAAAAATGGAAGAAAATAACTGCGTCGACGGCCCAGATCCTGGTCAGGCAGAATAATGCCAATTTCTCCCTGATTGAGGAAGTAGAGCAGGTCTTTCACCTGTTTACGGGGAATAAAACGGCTTTTGTGACGATAGCGATTCCGGCAGACGCCACTGATATATTCGTAAACAGGGTTGTCGTGTACCCGGTACAGGATATTAAAGGCAAAACGTTCGCCGGCAATACGGCAGGCCATTTCCACACAGGTCATATGCAGGCAGGTAATCAGTACGCCCCTGCCGCTGTCGATACACTTCAGTGTCTGGGACCAGCCCATGAAGCGGGTAATTCTTTTGATGCGCTTGCGGGATGAGAACCATGCGACACCGGGTTCCAGCAGGGCAATGCCAATCGCCTCAAAATTTTTCATCAGAAGCTGCTGACGTTCTTTTTCTGTTTTCTCAGGGAAACAAAGCTCCAGATTGCGTTTGGTCACGGCAACCCGGGAGCCGCCCAGTTTGAGAAACTGTCGGCCAATAAAGCGCCCGAGGGCCAGTACCCAGGGGAATGGCAGGCACCCAATCAGGAACAGCATGAACAGCAGAAGCCATAGCGGCCAGTGCTTCGGGTGCAGGTAGGTCAGCTTGAACTGATAAGACGTTGTGTAATCCCGTTCGCTGAACGGAATATTGTGATCAATCTCCGGATTCAAAACTGCACTCAAGTCTGAAAAATCATGAAAAGAACATTATACCGTAAGGATTGTCGTTGAGAGCCGTGAGTTCTGGGGATTTTGTATGTTCGTGTTACCGGTTTACTCTGTATTCCCTGACAGGAAATAGTTGCTCACTCCTTCGGAGAACATGGATACCCCTCCGGCAAAGGCGGAAACAATCATGGGCGGGCATCCGGGCGAAAGGCATGGCGGGAAGAAGGTGCTGGAGGTTGGAAAAGCCAGCCATGGTTCATCCAGAAATATTATTGGAATCTCTGGTTAAACCATGACTGCCAGGGGTCGTGTACTCTTAGACAATCATAAATTTGATAGCGAACAGAACGGACAGAACGATCATTGCCGGGCTGATCTCTTTATGGCGACCGGAGAGCAGTTTAATAGCAGTCCAGGACAGAATACCCAGGGTAATGCCGCTGGCAACGGAGTAAGCCAGGGGCATGGTCAGGGCCGCGACACCAACAGGGGCTACATCGGTGATGTCATCCCAGTTGATGGTCGCCAGACTGTGGGTCATCAGCACAGCCACAAAAATCAGTGCCGGTGCTGTAGCGTAAGCGGGAATAGCCGCGGCCAGGGGAGAGAAGAACAGGGCACAGAGGAACAGTACGCCGACAACAACCGCAGTCAGGCCGGTACGACCACCAACGGCGATACCCGCGCCACTCTCTATATAACTGGTGGTTGTGGAAGTACCCAGCATGGAGCCTGCAACTGTGGCGGTACTGTCAGCCATCAGGGCCTTGCCGATACGGGGCAGAGAACCATCTTCGTTCAGCAGTTTACCTTTCTGGGCGACGGCAATCATAGTGCCCGAGGTGTCGAACATATCCACAAAAAGGAAGGAGAACACGATGGTGATCAGGCCCACATCCAGAGCGCCGGCCAGGTCCAGTTCCATAAAGGTGGGGGCCAGGCTGGGGGGCATGGAAGTGATTCCGTTCAGCTCCACTTTACCGGCGGCAATGCTGATCAGGGCAACGGAGAGAATACCGATCATCACCGAGCCGGTAATGCCGCGGTAGTAGAGCGCGGCAATAATAACAAAGCCGAGACTGGCCATCATCGGGCCCCAGCTGGTCATATCACCCAGGGCCACCATGGTGGCAGGGTTATCCACAACAATACCGGCGTTCTGCAGGCCGAGGAACCCCAGGAACAGGCCGATACCCGCGCCAATACCACCCCGCAGGGAGAGGGGGATGCTGTTGATAATCCATTCCCTGATGCGGAACACGCTCATCAGGAAGAAGCAGATACCGGACAGGAATACCGCGCCCAGGCCAACCTGCCAGCTGTAACCCATCTGGCCAACAACGGTAAAGGCAAAGAAGGCATTCAAACCCATACCCGGGGCCAGGGCTACCGGATAGTTAGCGTAAAGTCCCATAATAAAACAGCCGATAGCGGCCGCCAGACAGGTGGCTACAAACACCGCCCCATGGTCCATCCCGGCAGCGGACAACAGGCTGGGGTTAACAAAAATAATGTACGCCATGGTCAGGAACGTGGTTATACCTGCGATAACTTCTGTTCGGACGTCCGTGCCGTTTTCTTTTAGTTTGAATATTTTTTCCATCATAGTGAGAGAGTTTCTAAGCGAGCCAAAAGATTCCCGGTGGGTGCCGGATTCACAATTCTGTAACTAAGAGAGTGCATAGAAAGAGAGTGTATAGAAGTCGTATATATAATGGTATCTGTTGTTATACCACTTGGTTTTACAGGTTTTTATAATCTGATGCGCTGTTCAGTTTGTGGCAGTGCTTACGGATTGTTCAGGTGTGGTGGGTAAAAACAGTTTTTCGCCAAGGGCAACAGACTGTGAAATAAGGGAATTTCCCAATGCGGAAACGGTGTTGGTTGTTAACCTCCAGCCTGCCATAGTGACCGCGCCCCATTCGGGAGCCGCTTCATCCAGGGACTTTAAAAGCTGCCAGCTGTAGTAGCCAGCTATCCCGGAAAGAACACCACCGGCAAGGGTGTGGGTAAACAGGCTGCGATTCACAATTAACTTGAGGAAAAGATGGCGGCGACTGGCCGGCGGCATAATCCAGTGTCCGACAAATCCAAGCAGCATACCGGTTAGTACATGGCTGACGACAGGGGCCATGCAATCAGGAACAGAAAACTGTTGGCCGGAGTTTAAAATTTCTGCTGCTTTTCCTGTCGAAAATGTATGCAGGCGATGATCCCTGTGAGTAATGTCCTTCTGCATTTTCTGCTCTTCAGACAGGTAGCTTTCCAGCGCGGTTGAGGGAACCATTACAGGTGCGTCTGACTGACGGGTATCCCCCAGCCAGATGTTCTGTGTGTCGTATTCCAGCCCCAGTTTCCGAATACCCTGGGCGGCATCTTTACGTCCGTGGGGGCTGAAAGCCACTGAATGCTGCCCATCAAAGCGGATATAACCCAGACGTTCATCCCGGTAGAGCAGGCTGTAGGGGGACGTGTTCAACTGTTGTTGCTCCAGCCAGTATTTCAGACCACTGTAGCCGGAAAAGCTGGCTACCCCGCACTGCAGATACAACCCGGATTTCAGCGGCAGTGCCGCTTTCAGGCAGGAGAGGGTTTTGCACTGGCTCAGGGTTCTTAACCACAGAGGGTTATCCGGAGGAAGGTAATCGGACAACCCGCCGAGAAATACCAGCAGCACTTTTTGCCAGCGCCTGTTTTTTTCATTGTTACCTTCTTCGGTTTGCGCCCTTTTCAGACTTTTGGCATCTGAAATAATATGTGTGTATGAGACAGTATGACTGTCGGATGCCAGTAGTCGCCTGGCCTCTGGAAGTGTTCTTGCTCCCACACATAATACGGTGGAATATTCCGCAAACCCGGCTGTTACCCAGATTCCTGATATCAGCAGGGCAGCAAGGGCTGTGTAAGCGGATTTCAAGGGAGAGAATCCATACTGGCTTCGGGACAGTAATATATAGGCGATGAATATTTACTCTGCCGACAGACACACCTTGGGGTTACAAAAGAGTATGATTGCAGCCAGAGGGGAAACATACTGTCATTGGTAAATCAGATTAATATCCGGGGGAAAAAGAATGAGTGATTTTGATTTCGACCTTTTTGTGATCGGAGCTGGTTCCGGTGGCGTGCGTGCCAGCCGTATGGCTGCGGCAACAGGTGCAAAGGTAGCTGTTGCGGAAGGTCGTTTTCTGGGTGGAACCTGCGTCAATATTGGTTGTGTACCCAAAAAGCTGTTTGTTTACGGTGCCCACTTTGCTGAAGATTTTGAAGATGCCCGTGGCTATGGCTGGACTGTAGAAGGCACCAGCTTTGACTGGCCCACTCTGCGGGATAACAAAACCAAAGAGATTGAGCGCCTGAACGGCATTTACGACAACCTGCTGAAAAATGCCGACGTGGATCTGATTAACGGCTACGCCAAACTGGTGGATGCCAACACCATTGAGGTTGAAGGCAAGCAATACAGTGCTGAGCGTATTCTGGTGGTGCCCGGTGCGAAACCATTTGTACCTGAATTTCCCGGACGTGAGCATGTGATCACTTCTGATGAAGCTTTCTATCTAGAAACCTTTCCCAGGAAAGTCGTTGTTGTGGGTGGCGGTTATATAGCTGTGGAATTCGCCGGTATTTTCCAGGGTCTGGGGGCGGAGACTGTTCTCTCCTATCGCCGTGATCTGTTCCTCCGTGGTTTTGATAATGATCTTCGGGAAACCCTGCGGGATGAGATGAAGGCCAAGGGTGTTGATCTGCGCTTTAACAGTACTCTAGAGAAGGTAGAAAAGGAGCGTGACGGTTCACTGACTATTGTCTGGGCGGATGGTTCCACCGAAAGTTGTGACACTATTCTGTACGCCACTGGACGTGTACCCAATACCGGCAATCTGGGCCTGGAAGAGCTGGGTGTGGAAATGGCCGGCAATGGCGCGATTAAAGTGAACGATAACTTTCAGACATCCGTACCCAGCGTCTATGCCCTGGGTGATGTGATTGACCGCTTACAGCTGACACCTGTGGCTCTTTCCGAAGGAATGGCTCTGGTGAATCATCTGTATGGTGATAAAGAACCTGTGAATATGGATTATGAGTATATTGCCTCAGCGGTATTCAGCCAGCCCAATATTGGTACTGTTGGCCTGACAGAAGAACAGGCCCGTGAACAGTACGGCAATGTGGTGATCTTCAAATCCCGTTTCCGTCATATGAAGCACACCCTGAGCGGTCGCCAGGAAAAAACCTTTATGAAACTGGTAGTGGATGGTGATACCGACAGGGTTCTGGGCTGTCATATGGTGGGTGCTGAAGCCGGTGAGATTCTGCAGGGGCTGGCCGTGGCCCTGAAGGCCGGTGCTACCAAGAAGATCTTCGACAGCACTATCGGTATTCACCCGACAGCGGCTGAAGAGTTCGTGACTATGCGTACGTCTTCTGCATAATCAACTGTGTTATTAAACGGGCGCAGTCAGTATTTGCTGACTGCGCCCGTTTTGTTTCTCAGATTCAATTAAGGCCGGGCTTCAAAAATCATATTAAATGGTGTTTCCGTAACCCGTTTAAAGCGTGTGAAGCCGGCTTCCATCACCACATCCTTCAATCGCTTTTCTCCCGCCTGAGCCCCCAGCCCCAGGCCCACTTCCTGGCTTAAGGATGCAGGTGTGCACACCAGAGTGGAAAAACAATAAAACAACCGGCTAACCGGGGTTAGATTATTTTCCAGAAAATCTCCGGCCTGGGGTTCAACAATCATCATGGTGCCATCAGTCTTAAGAGCATTAAGGGCGTGGGCTGCGGCACCCACCGGGTCACCCATATCATGGAGACAGTCAAAGAAGGTGATCAGGTCATAACCTTTGTCGGGTACATCTTTGGCGCTGGCAATATTGAAGCGAACATTACAAAGCCCGGATTTCTCTACCAGACGACCCGCTTCCTGTATGGATGGGGCATGCATATCAAAACCGGTAAAGGATGAGCGGGGGAAAGCTCTGGCCATTATCAATGTGGAATAACCATAGCCACAGCCAACGTCAGCGACTTTTGCTCCCCGGTTCAGCTTCCCGACAACCCCATCAAGGGCTGGCAGCCATTCCTGCACAAGGTGCCCTGAATAGCAGTTCCGCAAAAATTTTGCCGTTCCACAAAACAGGCAGTTACTGTGCTCGTTCCAGGGAATGCCGTCACCGGTTTTAAAAGTCTGTTCAGCTCTGTCGGTATCAGACGAGAGAACACTGATATTCTGAAATGCACCGATCATGCAGGTCGGGCTGTTCTCATCGGCAAACACGGCTTCCTGTTCATCGCTCAGGCTGAACATGGCACTTTCCGGATGATAGCTGATATACCCGGAACCAGCTTGGGCCGCGCACCACTCGCGGACATACCGCTCTGTGGTGTCGGTTCTTTGGGCGAGAACATGACTGGTGAGAGGGCCATGCTCCGCCAGGGTTTTGTAAAAGCCCAGTTTATCTCCTAAAACGACCAGGGGGGCGACAGCTGCGGCCCCCAGGTCATTAATCATTCTGTCCGCCAGAGTGTTCTTTTGTTGGTGGTTCTCGGCCATACAGGTACCTCCGGTAATGAGGATTTTCTGTTATCTGATCGTGTAAGATAGTGGCCGCTGAAGAAAGTGCCTGCCTGACGGGGAAATTTATTGTCCGTTGGCGTACAGGGGTCAGTGAACACACTGTGGGAGGCATTATCATCAGAGGTTTTTTGGGGCAGTTTCAGGGTGGATTCGAAAGTCATAACTTCAGCTTGTGCGCCTGATTCCGGATTATTCACCTACATGTTTATATGCTCACATCATTTGGGAGAGTGTCACTATGCGTAGAACTGATACTTATACGGATAGTACGGTGTCCTTATTGATGAATAGAATGAGGGTATACGCCATATTGATGTACGATGACGGAATTTTTTATGAAAACTGCACACAGGGACGCAATGGGTGGTCGAATGCCCCCAACAGACGACACCATAAGTTTGAATCGTCTGAACCTGAACCTGCTCCCAAGCCTTAAGGCGTTACTTGATACCCGCAGTGTGACAGAGGCTGCAAAACTGTTGTGTGTAACCCAGCCAACCATGAGCAGGAACCTGGCTCAACTGCGGGAGAGCCTGTGCGATCCTTTATTAGTCCGTACCGGAAATCGCACAACCCTTTCTGAAATGGCTACTCATATTCAGCCTCGAATTAACCGGCTGGTTATAGAAGCCGCCACTATTTTTGAAAATGCCACTTTTGATCCTGCGACCACCCACAGGCATTTTCGTCTGGCCGGAAACTACGGCTCGGTAGAAAATATTTTCTCGGATGCGATATGTGATCTGCACCGGCAGGCACCGAACTTCACATTTGAGATTGAGCTGCTGAATGAACATGTGATTGACAAGCTCCATAGCGGAGAGGTTGATCTGGCTCTGGGGTATGCCGGTATACCACCTTTGGGGTTGCGCAGTCAGGAATTTTTCCGCTATCGGGTGGCTTGCCTGATGGGTAAAGATCATCCCCTGGCGGACCGGGTATTTACCATGGAGGAGCTGAAAGAGTTCCCGTTCCTGATGCTGACATCCGGTTGTATGATGGCTCCCCAGATTCAGGATTTTCTTGATCGCTGGGGAATCTCTCCCAGGTTGATCAGCCCCAGTATGACTTCGGCCAGATCAATTCTGGCGAACAGTGACTATATTTGTTTGCACTGGTCCTTTAAGCATTTGATAGATGAGAGACTGGTTTTGCGTCAGGTGCCGGATTATGCCCCGGAAGTGGACTGTCGAATGGTTTGGCCGGAATACTGGAATGCCAATCGTTCCCACCGTTGGCTAAGGGACTGTATCTATAAAAGTGTCAGCGAAACCATGAATGGTTTCAAAGATTTTGTTCCAGTTGCAACTCATACCTGGAGCGCGGTAGATCATTATCAAATGGGGATGGTGTAGTCGTTAGATGGTGTAGTCGTTAAAAGACATGTCGGGTGAACAGAAAAAAGCGGGCTTCAAGAATAAAGCTCGCTTTTTTAAATTGAGGGGAGATTTATATTTGCCGGGGCTTGCGAGCCGGGAGTGACTCTTGAAGCTGTTTCATATCGGAAACGACTTTCTGGCAGCGGGCATTCTGTCTGGCCAGGTTTTCTTCAAGCTTAACCATTTGGGCGTTGAGTCGCCCAAGCTCTTTTAGTGCGCATTTTATCTTTTCTGTAGAAGTCAGCGGAGCATCCATACCCGGTTCCATAGCTGAACCCTTTTTCTCTGGCAGTTATTACAGCTTAGACCGGGATTGGATATTGCGGGTTAAAGGAAGGGACTGAACTATCAGGCTGAAGAGTAATATCTGGCAGCCTGACAATATAGAAAAGGCAGGGCTGATTAGTGGTAGTTGGGCTGGGTTTGTACCGGCATAGCGGACACCCGGTTGTTCAATTCACTAAGAAGCTTCTGAATACGGACTTTCTCAGCATTAATAATATCGCTGGTGCGGTTGGCACGGGCCTGCCGGTGACGCTCAACGGCTTTCATAATACGGAGCTCTTTTCCTGAAATAGCTCGGGATACTTCACTGAGGGTTGGTTTGACTTCACCCAGCTCCGACAGGCTTGTGTTGTGAGTGCTGTTGGCTTTGGATGCTGCCTTTTGCTCTTTAGCAGGCTGTTTTACCTGGTGGGGTTGGGCTTCCAGCTGGCTGGCAGCATCTGCATCGCCGGCAAGGACACCATCAACAGCTGCTGTGATGGCGGCCAGCTGGGCATTAATAGTGTCATCAATGCTCAGTTCCAGTTTGACAGTACCGGTTGTGCGGGAAGCTCGTTTACGATCATAGGAAGTGACCTTCTCAATGCTTTTTTGTTTTTCCTCTTTTGTAGCAGCAGTCAGATTGGCGTTGGCTGCGGCAGCTGCATGGATTTTCGTGGTGGTCTTATCGGCAGGCTTCGGTGTCGCTGGCTTGGGAACGGCGGTCTGAGGCCTGGACTCTGCCTTGATAACCTGGCCTTTTTCACCCCTTTTCTCGTTCTTTTCAGTTGACTCTTCCGGTTTACTCTGGGGGGAAGAGGTTGGCGTGTCGATAATGGAGTCATCATCAACATCGTTGTCAGAGGCAAAACCATCCAGTAGAGACAGCAGCTCTTTTTCGCTATCGGATTTACGACGGCGTACCGGTTTTTTCTTTTTAATAACAACGGTACTGGTTTTATGGCCGCGCAGGCTGATGGCGTTCAGGGTCTGAATGGCATCCTGCTCGAGCTCTGCAAGCTCGGCACGGCTTTCAGCCATATCATAGATTTCCCGGGTAAAGGAATCTTCGCCGTTGATGCGAATATCACAGTACAGCGGGTAATCAAGATTCTGTTCGGCAGCAGCCAACATTTTTTCCCATTGGACATCCAGGTCATTGCGGGTGGAGCCGACATAAACCTGGTTGGTAACAGTGTTGGTGACGGTGAAGATAATCAAGAGGCAGCAACCCGTTTTAACTGACAGAGAGACGCGAGCGGAGGAACTCGAGGCGCGACATTATAACGACCTCGCCGGGAGTTGGTAGCGTGGAATTCTTAGTATTTCACGAATTTTTTATCCTGACGCTTTTTGTGTGACTTTGATGCGGTCTGTCGTATAGAAAGTAAAGCGTTATGCAAGAGTGGAAGGGTTCGTTGTGCGACCTGTAGCAGCCAGGGTGACCTGATCTGCAAGGTGGTTGTGGAAACGCCTGTGAAGCTGACTGAGCACCAGAAAAAGCTTCTCAAGGAGCTACAGGGCACTTTCGATAAAAACGATGACAGGCACTCACCGAAGAAACGCAGCTTCTTTGATGGGGTGAAGCAGTTTATTGATTCCATGACTTCCTGAACGCGGCGGGTCTTTATTCAGTACAACAGGTGCCAGTGAGCTTGGTGCCTTTTTTTATGTGTCCCCTATAGGTGCTGTTATCTGGCTCTTTTACACACCAGCTACTATGTATGCCTTATCACTTAGCCTCTGAGTTAATTGATATGAGGTTTTTTTCTTCTATTGCTCTTGTGGTTTTTCTGGGTTTTTCGTCTTGTTCTTATGCGTCTTGGGAGAAAATGGCTGAGGTCATCAGAGGGTTGATTGCAGACGGAAAAAATGTCGCCATTATGACAATCAATATGCTTCGATACCCTCCCGGCCTTTATGAAAACAGCGAGATTAATCAGCGAATGCTTCAGGCCCAAGTGCACCTGATTGAAGCTTTTCATGACAACCCTCATGTGCAGTTTATTAATGTTAATGCCAAGCCTGCTCCCATAGGAGAGGAGCCACCTCTGTCATCTGTTGGAAAGTGGCTCAAGAAAATAGATACCGCCAGAATTTTGTTTACCCGGGGTTATGAAATTAATAACTATACTGAAATTTTTACTGATGTTCTGACTGAGCACGGGCACTTACCGAAAGGTTCAGACATGGAAGTGAAACTGGACGATGTTCTTGTGCCAAAGGATTTGAAGGATATAGTTCTGATGGGGTGCTCGGATAGTGCATGCCGCTCTGTTGCAGTGGATGCACTCATCTTCGATCAAAGCGGAAGACATATTTATGCTGACCCGGAGCTCAATATTTCTCAGACTGTTTTTGATGTCAGGAGAAAAACCCCTGTGCCTAAACGCATGAAAGAGTCGCGAGAAGACTGGGAGTCTCTTGCAAAGGACTACCCTGAACTGACAGTTATAAAAAATTCACAGGGGCCATATGCCACCTACCCTCTGGCCTGTGATCTTGATTAGTTTTTTATCTATTCTATTGTTTTCATTCATTGCATAATGTGGTATTTCGCGCAAAATAAGAGTCAGGACAGGCGGGTCACAGAGTATTCAGCCAGATCAATCAGTGCCTGACGGTGAGCGGAGTCGGGCAGAATCTGGGCAACGGTAATGGCCTTGTCTGCTTCTTCTCTGGCACGTTTTGAAGTGTAATCAAGGGCACCGGAATCTTTAACGGCCGCCATTACGTCATCAATGACATTCAGGCCACCTTTGCGGATGGCTGTGCGAACCAGTGCAGTCTGCTCTTTGGTTCCGTTTGCCATTGTATAAATAAGCGGCAGGGTGGCTTTGCCTTCCGCCAGATCATCGCCGACATTTTTGCCCATGGTCTCGCTGTCGCCGGTGTAGTCCAGCAGGTCATCAACCAGCTGGAAGGCCAACCCCAGATGGTTACCGTAAACCTGCAGGGCTTCGGTTTGCTCTTCTGATGCTTTGGCCAGCAGAGCAGCGGTATGGGTTGAGGCTTCAAACAGCATGGCGGTTTTGCAGCGAATCACTTCCATATAACGCTCTTCGCTGAGATTCGGGTCCCGAATATTCATCAGCTGCATGACTTCGCCCTCCGCAATTACGTTGGTGGCGTTGGCCAGCACAGACATAACGCCCATATCACCGATATCCACCATCATCTGGAAAGCGCGGGAATAAAGGAAGTCTCCCACCAGAATGCTGGGGGCATTGCCCCACTTGGCATTGGCTGTATCGCGGCCACGACGCAGGTCTGAAGAGTCCACAACATCGTCATGTAGCAGGGTCGCAGTATGGAGGAACTCAATAATGGCAGCCAGAGGGATCTGTTTCCTGTTCCCACTGTCCAGTGAGTAGCCACAGGCGCCGGCACTTAGCAGTACCAGCAGGGGGCGCAGACGCTTGCCCCCGGCGTCGATAATATAGTGGCCGATCTTTTCAACCAGCGCGACGTCTGAGTGCAGTTGATCCATAATGCATACGTTTACGGCTTGGAAATCCTTTTTGACCGTATCGTAGATACGTCGGACAGCGTCGTTCTGGGGCATTATTGAGTGTACTTATTGGCGAGTTGGGCGAAATCACTAACTTCGGGCGAATCGTATGGGGTGGTCACAGGGGTGTCAAGGAAATCCCCTATCGAGGGAGCCAGGGTACGGATTTATGGTGACTTATCCCCTTGGGCAGGAGTATGAGGGGGGCGGATGGCTTGTTTCATGGGCTTGCATTCTCTACAATATGCGGCCCGTTCTGAAAGTCCTGATAGTTGCCATTTTGTTATGGTCGGGTACAAGGGGCAGGTATCCCCAGACCCTGAAGGTTCCGGCCATGGGTGCTATCAACAGGAATACAGTCGGTTAACAGAAAACTCCGCACTAGCGGATGCCTTTGACAAAAAGGCCAGGATTTTCGGAGAGAAAAATGTACGCAGTTATTAAAACTGGTGGCAAGCAGTACCGTGTGACCGAGGGTGAAACCCTGAAGGTCGAGAAACTGGAACTTGCTACCGGCGAAACCATCAACTTCGACGAAGTGCTGATGGTTGCTAACGGTGAAGACGTCAAGATTGGTGTTCCTGTTGTTGAAGGTGCCAAGGTTAACGCTGAAGTCGTTGCTCATGGTCGTGGCAAGAAGGTAACTATCGTTAAGTTCCGTCGCCGGAAGCACCACCGCAAGCAGATGGGCCACCGTCAGTGGTTCACTGAAATCAAGATCACTGGCATCAGCGCCTGATACTGTTTGGTTCCTTAAGGGGAGATTGACTCATGGCTCACAAAAAAGCTGGCGGTAGTACTCGTAACGGTCGCGACTCGGAAAGTAAACGTCTTGGCGTTAAGCGTTTCGGTGGTCAGGCCGTTCTGGCTGGTAACATCCTGGTTCGTCAGCGTGGCACCAAATTCCACGCAGGTGAAAACGTTGGTATTGGCAGGGATCATACCCTGTTCGCCAAGGCTGACGGCAAGGTTGTTTTTGAAGTGAAGGGCCCGAAAAATCGCAAGTATGTTCGCATCGAAGCGGCCTAAAGGCACATAGCTTTAAAAAAAAGCCCCGCTTGCGGGGCTTTTCTGTTTATAAGGGGGTTTTAAAACTTCCTCGTGGAGGTAGAGATGAAGTTTGTTGATGAAGCCCATATCCGTGTCGAAGCCGGCAAGGGCGGTAACGGTTGCGTCAGTTTCCGCCGGGAGAAATACATTCCCAAGGGCGGCCCTGATGGTGGCAATGGTGGTGTTGGCGGCAGCCTGTATATGGTTGCAGATAATGACCTGAATACTCTGGTGGATTACCGCTACACCCGTCATTACAAAGCCAAGAACGGCGAACAGGGCCGTGGCGGCAACTGCAGCGGTGCTAAAGGTGAAGACACAATTCTTCGTGTTCCTGTGGGCACAACTGTGGTGGATGAAGACACCCAGGAAGTGATTGGCGATCTGACCAGGGTTGGCCAGAAGCTGCTGGTGGCCAAGGGGGGGCATAACGGTATTGGTAACACCTGCTTTAAATCCAGTACTAACCGTGCCCCCCGTGTCTGTACTCCGGGTAAACCTGGTGAGATTCGCAATATCAAGCTGGAGCTGAAGGTCATTGCCGATGTCGGTCTGCTGGGCATGCCCAATGCCGGTAAATCAACCTTTATTCGCTCAGTGTCCCATGCCAAGCCCAAGGTGGCGGATTATCCCTTTACCACCCTGGTGCCGAACCTGGGTGTGGTGAGTGTGCAGAAACACCGCAGCTTTGTGGTGGCGGATATTCCCGGCCTGATTGAGGGTGCCGCGGAAGGTGCCGGCCTGGGGATTCGCTTCCTTAAGCATCTGGCTCGCTGCCGTATTCTGTTGCACCTGGTGGATGTGGCACCGGTGGATGAGAGTGATCCGGTGGAATCAGCGAAAGCCATTATCCGTGAGCTGGAAGAGTTCAGTGATGCTCTGGCCCAGCGTGAGCGCTGGCTGGTGCTGAACAAGCTGGATCTGATTCCGGAAGACGAGCGGGAAGCCCTCTGTCAGAGTATTGTCGATGAGTTGGACTGGGAAGGGCCGGTTTACCATATTTCCGCAATCAGCAGTGATGGCACCATGAAGCTGTGCCAGAACATTATGACGTATATTGAAGAGCGCAATCTTCAGGAATCCCGGGACGAGAGCTTTGCCGAGGCGGAAGCCGAGCAGCGGGAGCGTATGGAAGAAGAAGCCCGGGTTCGTATTCAGGAGCTGGCGGAAGCCCGCCGTGCCCGTCGCCAGGCTGAAAAACTGGCAGCGATGGAAGATGACGATGATGATGACGATCACGATGTAGAAGTGTTTTACGTGCCCTGATCGGGAGAGGGAAAGGGTTTGAGTTCTCAGGATAAATCTTCGGAAAGAGCCCGTCTGTCCAAAGGCCGGCGCTGGGTGGTGAAAATCGGCAGTGCTCTGTTGACCGATAATGGTCGCGGGCTGAATGAAACCGGCATTCGCAACTGGGTGGCCCAGATGGCTGCCCTGCGGACCGCGGGTATTGAACTGGTGCTGGTGTCCTCCGGTGCTGTGGCCGCCGGTATGAGCCGCCTGGGCTGGAAAGCCCGCCCGTCGGCCATGCATGAGCTGCAGGTTGCCGCTGCCGTTGGTCAGATGGGTTTGGCCCAGACCTGGCAGAGTGCTTTTGCTGCGCATGATATGGAGACCGCCCAGGTTTTGTTGACCCATGCGGATTTATCTAACCGCCAGCGTTACCTCAATGCCCGCAGCGCCCTGACCACCATGCTGGGTCTGGGCGTGGTGCCCATTATCAATGAGAACGATACCGTTGTGACCGACGAAATTCGTTTTGGTGATAACGATACCCTTGGCGCCTTGGCGGCCAACCTGGTGGACGCTGATGTGCTGGTGCTGCTGACAGACCAGGATGGCCTGTTTACCGCCGACCCCCGTACAAACCCCGATGCCACCTTGATTGATGAGCGTCAGGCTTCTGATCCTTCACTGGATGATATGGCCAGTGAAGGAAAAGGCAGCCTGGGACGTGGTGGTATGTTTACCAAGCTGCGGGCGGCCCGTCTGGCAGCCCGTTCCGGTGCTTCCACCGTGATTGTTGGCGGGGCTATCGATGGCGTAATTGAGCGTCTGCATGCTGAGGAGACTTTGGGAACCCTGCTGCTGCCCGATGAGGAGCGTACCCTGGCCCGCAAGCGCTGGCTGGCGGGTCATTTGCAGATGAAAGGCCGTCTGGTGCTGGATGCCGGCGCTGTGCGGGCGCTGCAGAAAAGTGGTTCCAGTTTGCTGCCCGTAGGTGTCCGTAAAGTCGAAGGGCATTTCCAGCGTGGGGAAATGGTGGCCTGTGTGGATGATTCCGGCAGGGAGGTGGCCCGTGGGCTGGTCAATTATTCCTCTCCGGATGTTGGAAAGGTGCTGGGGCAGCCCAGTCATCAAATGGCCTTGATTCTTGGTTTTGCCGGTGAGCCAGAGCTGGTTCACCGGGATAATATGGTGCTGGTTTAGAGGAGCATGAATTGTAATCCGCTGGCAGTGTGCAGAGTGAGAGTGAGAGCGGCAGAGTGAAAGTCCGGAGATGAGGGTTATACTCCCAACCTGTTTGGTCTGTTGTGGAGGTATTGGTATTATGCGTAATAATATGCAGAAGGGTGAAAGGCAGGAAAGGCAGATGATAGTGCAGCGTGTCTCTGTCTTTTTGGCGGCAACCTTGTTTATCTCTGTACAGGTTCATGCAGGTACCGGAGATTATTCACGCCCGTACAGTACACCAACCGGTGTTAATTTTACCTGCGCGTTTGATATACCGGCTAACCCTGACATCACTAATCCTTATCCTGAAAGGGATACTGTTTATAGACATACATGCACCTATAACATAAAGGACAGCCGTCTCAATTATACCGGTCTGAATACCTTTTGGGTCAGCGCTACCTGTATAGGCAATAGAGATTCAGCTGGATTTAAACGGTTGGAGCAGGAGTGTCGCTGGCGTGAACCGGATGCTCGGGATAACGTGAGTGGTATGTTTTCCGTGCCAACATTGTCTTTTGTTGATACCAAGAGTGTGGTGCTTTATACGACGGAGCCTGATAGTAGTGGCCCCTGTCCTAAAGGTATTCCTCATTGTGTTACTGGCACTGTTGGCCAAAGCAGCACGAACTGGAGTGTCAATTACACAACGATTCTTGTGAAGTCAGTGGTCTGTGATGTCATTTGTGGTTGAAAGATTGTATGGCGATAAACAGGACGGGTGGAGTAATATGGCCAGAGTGTCGTAGTTTGTGTACGGGTGTTGCCGCATTGCCTGCTGGGTCTTGGTGGCAGGGGAGTGATGGTAGTAGGGAAACAATAAAAAGGAGCCTTTCGGCTCCTTTTTGGTAAAGCTGGCAGTGGCTATTAAGCAGCCAGAGCTTTTACCCTGGCGTTCAGACGGCTCTTATGGCGAGCAGCCTTGTTCTTGTGGATCAGGCCCTTATCAGCCATGCGGTCGATAACCGGAACAGCAGCAGCGTAAGTAGCCTTGGCAGCTTCAATGTCCTTGGCTTCTATAGCGGCGATTACCTTCTTAATGTAGGTACGAACCATGGAACGCTGGCTGGCGTTGTGCTGACGACGCTTTTCTTGAGTGCGTGCACGCTTCCTGGCGGAGGGAGAGTTGGCCATCTGGGTTGCTCCTCGAAAATTCGGTTTATATGAAAAAACGCGCAAATATGCCGGGCAGGCCGAATATTGTCAATAACTGGCAGCCGCGCCAGTGTATGTATTGAACAATTATCAGACCGAACCAGCTTTTATTGCATCCCGATGACACATTTCGGGAGAGTTTAAACGGGTGCGCGGATTCTGTCACCGGAGTGGGGTTAGGTCAAGTTATCCGGGGCTGGAAGCGGGCAATTCCCGACCGGATGGTGAGAATTACCAAGATTTATCCGGATTGTTTCCCGGCAGGAATAGCGGAAAATGCGGATTAAACGGTTCTGAGTTGTAGCTCTGTGTGGAACGTTCTGATTGAAAGTGGAGCCGGTGGCCGGTATGGGGCCTGTCAGTTGCCCTGTTTTTTTGTTGTTTGGAGTCTGTTGTGAATAATTTCAGTTACCAGAACCCGACCCGTATTCACTTCGGGAAGGGCCAGATTGCCAAAATCGCGGAAGAGATTCCCGCCGATGCCCATGTACTGATCACTTACGGTGGCGGAAGTATTAAAAAGAACGGCACCTATGATCAGGTGATGGCAGCCCTGAAAAACCATAAGGTTATAGCCTTCGGGGGCATTGAGCCCAACCCTTCTTACGAAACCCTGATGGAGGCGGTTGTTACAGCCCGGGCGGAAAAAGTTGACTATCTGCTGGCAGTAGGGGGCGGCTCCGTAATTGATGGCACTAAGTTTATTGCCGCGGCCATTCCTTTTGAGGGAGATCCCTGGACCATTCTCAGTGAAGGCGCAGAGATAAAGAGTGCGGTTCCCGCCGGTAATGTGCTGACTTTGCCGGCAACAGGCTCGGAAAGTAACAGTGGTTCCGTGGTTACAAAAAGGGCCACCAAAGACAAACTGGCCTTTATGAATCCGCTGGTTTTTCCGGTATTTGCGATTCTTGATCCGGAAACCACCTACACACTGCCTGCGGGCCAGAGCGCCAACGGAGTTGTGGATGCCTATGTGCATATTATGGAGCAGTACCTGACCTGCCGGGACAATGCTCAAGTGCAGGATCGTTATGCGGAAGGCTTGCTGCTGACCCTGATCGAGGAAGGCCCGAAAGTTCTGCAGAGCCCCAAAGACTACGATGCCCGTTCCACGGTTATGTGGACGGCCAACCAGGCCCTGAATGGTTTGATAGGGCAAGGCGTTCCCCAGGACTGGGCAACCCATATGATTGGCCATGAGCTGACGGCTATACATAGGCTGGATCATGCCCAGACCCTGGCCATTGTTTTGCCTGCGGTTATGGATGTGGTGCGGGACTATAAGGCTGCAAAGATTATTCAGTACGGGGAGCGGGTCTGGAATATTACCGAGGGCAGTGAGCAGGAACGTATTAATCAGGCCATTCACCAAACCCGTGGGTTCTTTGAAAGTCTGGGGGTTCGTACCCGGCTGGGGGATTACAATATCGGCGAAGGCGATATTGATCTTCTGGTGGAACAGTTAGAAAGGCACGATATGGTGGCCCTGGGTGAGAGCAGGAGTATTACGCCCGATGTCTCCCGGGAGATTTTGCTGCGGGCGCTTTAGTAGCCTAACCGGTCGGCCAGCGGTTAAACTTTCAAAAATTAAGAGTCTTTTGGTTGCTGGTCTTTTATGTCAACTGATATCCAGTCACCGCCTGAGAAACAATCGGGTGGTGGCCTTTTACGTTCTTCCCTTGTGGTCGGGTTTATGACCATGCTCTCCCGCGTACTTGGCCTTGTACGTGATGTTGTTGTGGCTATGTATTTTGGCTCTCAGGCGGAGGCCGATGCTTTTTTTGTTGCCTTTAAAATCCCCAACTTTCTGCGTCGCCTGTTTGCTGAAGGGGCTTTTTCTCAGGCATTTGTACCTGTGCTATCGGAGTACCGTACCAAGCATCCGAGGGAGAGGATTCAGGCCCTTGTTAATAGGGTGGCTGGTACACTGGGTTTAACTCTGGCCCTGGTAACAGTCGTTGCCATGCTGGCTTCGAACTGGTTGATTCTGGTATTTGCTCCCGGTTTTTACCAGGATGCTGCCAAGCTGGTTTTGGCCGGTGATATGCTGCGGATTACCTTTCCTTATTTATTGCTGATTTCTTTAACGGCTTTTGCCGGTTCTGTTCTGAACAGTTACGGCAAGTTCGCGGTTCCGGCTTTTACACCTGTGCTTTTGAATATCAGCCTGATTGGTTCAACCATTCTTTTAACTCCTTATTTTGAAAAGCCGGTTATGGCCCTGGCCTGGGGAGTGGTGATTGCCGGTATTTCCCAGTTGCTGTTGCAGGTGCCGTTCCTGAAACAGATTCAGCTGCTGCCCAAACCCCGGTGGGGATGGAAGGATGAAGGTGTTCAGCGCATTCTGAAATTAATGGCTCCGGCGATGTTTGGTGTGTCCGTCGGGCAGATTAACCTTTTGCTGGATACTGTACTGGCGTCGTTTCTCCAAACCGGCAGCATCTCCTGGCTCTATTATTCGGATCGTTTGATGGAGCTGCCCCTGGGGATTTTTGGTATTGCGATTGCTACGGTGATTCTGCCAAGTCTGTCCCGCCAGCATTCCAGTGAAAGCCCAAAAGAATTTTCTGCCACCCTGGACTGGGCTGTAAGACTGGTACTGCTTATCGGCGTACCGGCGGCAGTGGCCCTGTTCCTGCTGGCGGAACCTTTAATTGCAACACTGTTTTACCATGGTCGTATGGAAGACAGGGATGTGCTGATGGCGGCTATGAGCTTGAGAGCTTACTCAGCCGGCTTGCTCGCTTTTATGCTGGTGAAGATTCTGGCGCCTGGTTATTTCGCCCGGCAGGATACGAAAACCCCGGTAAAAATCGCGATCATGGCCATGATTGCCAATATGGTATTTAACCTGGTGCTGGTGTGGCCTCTGCACCATGCCGGGTTGGCTTTGGCAACATCACTTTCCGCGGCGCTGAATGCGGGTATGCTGTTTTACGGCTTGTGGCGTACTGGCGTGTTTAAATTACAACCGGGTTGGGGACTGTATGGTTTACGGATTCTTCTGGCTAACGGTGTGATGGGCGGAGTGCTGTTCTATCTTTGTGCCGCCGATGAGGTTTGGCTGGACTGGACGCTGTTGCAACGGATTGAAAATCTGGTGGTTCTGGTGGTGGCTGGACTGGCGGCTTACGGGGTGACTCTTGCGGCATCCGGCTTAAGGCCACAGCATTTTCGTCATCGAATAATATAGCAGGGGTTATAGCCCCTGCTGTCGTTTTTATAGGTGTTTCCAAAGAGGTTAACGGCACTGATTAAGCGCGTCCCGTAGAGAACTGCAGTGGCGGGGGTTGTTGGTAATTGTGGCCTGTCCGGATTTCCCGTGGGTCAACAGAACAGGGCATAGGCCGCTGCAGTCTGACAGCACTCTGTTATTGCTGATTTGAATGTCCCCGCCAACCTGGTTCAGGCTGCTCAGGCCGCCTGCACTGCGAAGTTGTGGTGTGCTTTGGATGGTCAGGTTTCCTTCAATGGTGTTGAGTACTTTTGGCCCTCCAAGGCTGGTTAGCTGGTTGGCTCCCTGAATAGTCAGGCTGCCCCCAATGGTGAGTAGTGATGGCAGATCGTCCAGACTGACCAGTGCTGCGGCGTTATCTATTATGAGATCTCCGGAAATGGAGTGAAGGGTGTCCAGCCCGCCTAAGGTTACGAGGTTATTGTTGGGTTCTATCCGTACAGAGCCGTGAATATGTACCAGGCAAAACAGGCCGTATGCGTCTGAATCTGAAAGTTTGCCCAGATTGCTGTAGCAGTCTCCGGGGGTATCACAGGCTTTGATAATCAGGTCGCCATAGAGATTGCTGCACTCTCCGCCTCGGACAAATGCCCGGTTCATATACTCCCGAACGTCTTTACCACTGCTGATAATGTAATCGTCAGAGCCATGGTTGGTGGAAATATGGCCGAATATCAGATCAATATATTGCCCTCCCCGAACGGGTTTTCCCTGATAGAGCAGTGTCGCATCCACAACGGTATGCCCAGTACTGACAGGAAAAACAGCGAGGTTATAGCGATTATTTGAGTAATCAAGGTTGGGGTTTTCGCTGCTGCCATGGAAGGTGACTGTGTAGCTGGAGCTTCCCGGTGATTTGGAGGTCTCCTTTATCTTCAGTATTGCTCCGTTACCGGACAGAGGGTCTGGTCCTGAGCCGGTAACGGCCTGAAACAGGGCTGTGTCACCTGTTTTGTCCTGGTAGGTAAAGGAGAGAGTGACAGTCTGTTGGTTAACGGAAATCCGGGTGACATTCAGGATGCTGGCTGCGGTTTGTCTGGAAAAAGACTCTGCAGGGGAAACCAACAGGCATGCCAGCAGCAGGCAGTGGACAAGCGTCTTACGGGCAGTCATGGGATAGGCTGGGCTGGTGGATATGGGGTGAGTGTAGAAACCGCAGCGGATTTCGCCAGTACCCTTTGCCGGGTAAGAAAGCGCCGACTTGTTTAAGTGCCTGGCAAAGTGCAGGAACACTTATCAGGAAGACTGTATTTACCAGGATGCTTGATTGTACCAGGCGTAAATCCAGTCATCCTGTTTCTGCAGTTCTTTACGCTGGGTCTCGGTTAGCATTTTCTTAAACGTTTGAATAGATTTCAGCGCTAAAAGGGTTTGCTTCTCGCTCAGGTCTCCCCACTCTTCTGCCTGTTGTTTTATATCCGTATCCTTAAGGGTGTTTTGGTACATCAGCTTTTGCAGGGCAATGCCACTGCTGCGCTTTTTCTCTGCCAGCTCGTTATTCTTGTTATAAAAATCTCTTTCTATAGCACGGTATTTTGTACATTGCTGATTGGTCAGTTTAAGACTGTCCAGCCACTGGGGGTAATTGCAGTCGTTCGCCTGAAGACCCGTGGACAGGCTGGCAAGGGTAAAGGCAGCAGCAAGGGAAAGTGATTTCAACATGATGAAAACCCACTGATTACGGAGCACAGGTTGAAAAATAGAACAGGAATTGGAAGGTATTTTGAATCTGACGGTTTTGGTCGCTGACTTTTCGGTGTGTTCCTCTATATAATCGGGCGTTTCATTCTGCTAACTGCGAGCGAGACGGGATGCAGTTGATTCGAGGTCTGAGCGCCATCAGGAAGCGTCACCAAGGCTGCGTCCTGACTATAGGAAACTTTGACGGTGTGCACAAAGGTCACCAGGATATTCTGGCCGAAGTGCGCAGGCAGGCTGCTGCCCATAATACAGCGAGTGCTGTTATGGTCTTTGAACCCCTGCCCAGGGAATATTTCTGTGTACAGAGCAACTATCCTTCCCGGCTGCAGACTTTCCGTGAAAAACTGGAAACCCTCTCAGGGCTGGGTGTAGACCAGCTGATATGCCTGCACTTTAACCGGGCCCTGCGGGGGCTGACCGCCGATGAGTTTATCAAGCAGATACTGGTGGATGGGCTGGCTATTCGTCACCTGATTGTCGGGGACGATTTCCGCTTTGGCCAGGGGCGTACTGGAACCTATGCCACGCTGGAGGCTGCTGGCCGTGAGTATGGCTTTACTGTCGCCAATACCCATTCCGTGATTATGGATGGCAAGCGGGTCAGCAGCACCCTGATTCGGGACTGCCTGAAAGAAGGTGAATTTGCACAGGCGGAACGGTTCCTCGGCAGGCCCTTTATGATCAGTGGCCGGGTTCTCCACGGGCAGAAGCTGGGTCGGCAGTTGGGTGTGCCCACTGCTAACCTCCGCCTTGGCCGTCGCCACAGCCCGGTGCGGGGAGTGTATGCGGTCAGGGTTCGCGGGCTGGATCAGGTATATAACGGCGTGGCCAATGTTGGCCGTCGACCAACTGTGGAAGGCAACGTCGACAGGCTGGAAGTGCACCTTCTGGCTTTTGACGGTGACCTGTACGGTCGCCGTATCGAAGTGGAGTTTGTCGGCTGGATTCGCGACGAGGAGAAGTTTGAAAACCTCAATGCCCTGAAAGCGGCGATCAACAGTGATATGGTCCGGGCAAGGGCTATTCTGGCTGAAAATCCCTGAGAAGACCGGCTGGTATCAATGTGAAACAATTATATGTTGGACAGGCTTTCGGTCCGGTATGGGTTGAAAGCCTGTCCATAGTAGGAAGTTAATTCTGGTAAACGACTGATGAGCGATTATAAGCATACGCTGAACCTGCCGGAAACCGCGTTTCCCATGCGCGGCAATCTGGCCAAACGTGAACCTGATATGCTCAGGCGCTGGCAGGAGATGGATCTCTATGGAAAAATCCGTCAGGTTCGCTCCGGTCGTGACAAGTTTATTCTTCATGATGGCCCTCCCTATGCCAATGGTGATATTCATATCGGCCACGCCGTTAACAAGATTCTGAAAGATATCATCATCAAGTCAAAAAACATGAGCGGTTTTGACGCCCCCTATATTCCCGGCTGGGACTGCCACGGTCTGCCCATTGAGCACAAGGTGGAAACCCAGATCGGCAAGGCCGGCACCAGGGTGGATTACAAAACCTTCCGCCGGAAGTGTCGTGAGTACGCCGCAGGCCAGGTTGATGGCCAGCGTCAGGACTTTATTCGCCTGGGTATTCAGGGTGACTGGTTCAAGCCTTACCTGACCATGGACTTCCAGACCGAAGCCGACACCATCCGTGCCCTGGGCAAGATTGCCGAGAATGGCCATCTGGTCAAAGGTTACAAGCCGGTTTACTGGAGTGTTGTCGGCGCTTCCGCACTGGCGGAAGCGGAAGTGGAATACCAGGACAAAACCTCTACTCAGATTGACGTGCGCTATGCCGCTGCGGATCAGAACGGGCTTCTGGCAGTGTTTGACCGGGAAGAGCAGGGTGAAGGCGAAGTGGCAGTGGTTATCTGGACCACAACCCCCTGGACTCTGCCGTCTTCCCAGGCTGTCACTGTGGGGGAAGGTATTGATTACGCTCTGGTGCAGTGTGACATCAATGGTACGCCTGCACGTCTGGTAATGGCTGAAGCCCTGGTGGAAAGCGCCATGTCCCGCTATGGCGTAGAGGATTACAGGATTATTGGCCGTACCAAGGGCACGGCTCTGGAAAATATCAGGGTTACCCATCCTTTTTATGGCAAAGAGCTGCCGGTCATTCTGGGTGACCATGTGACCCTGGATGCCGGTACTGGCTGTGTACATACGGCACCTGACCATGGTGTGGATGACTTTAATGTCGGCAAAAAGTACGGCATTGGCACTTTGAACTATCTGGACGACAATGGTATTTATCGCCCCCAGGTGGAGCTGTTCGCCGGCGAGCATGTTTACAAGGTTGATCCTAAAGTGGTTGCCGTACTGCAAGAACATGGTCGTGTACTGGCTGAGTCCAGGATGACCCACAGCTACCCCCACTGCTGGCGCACCAAAACGCCGCTGATCTTCCGCGCCACACCCCAGTGGTTTATCAGTATGAATAAAGAAGGTCTTCTGGATACGGCCATGGCTTCCCTGAAGGACGTGAAGTTCACGCCGGACTGGGGCCGTAACCGCATGGAATCCATGCTGGGCCAGAGCCCGGACTGGTGCGTGTCCCGTCAGCGCACCTGGGGTGTGCCCATTACCCTTTTTATCCACACGGATACCGAAGAGCTGCATCCCCAGACCGCAGAGCTGATCGAAAAAGTGGCTGTGCTAGTGGAAAAAGAAGGGATAGACGCCTGGTTTGACCTGAAGCCGGAAGATATTCTGCCCGCCGGTGATGCTGAGCACTATGTGAAGACCACCGATACCCTGGATGTATGGTTTGATTCTGGTGTAACTCATTATTCTGTAGTGAAGCGTCGCGAAGAACTGGGTGATTCTGCGGACCTGTACCTGGAAGGTTCTGACCAGCATCGTGGCTGGTTCCAGTCTTCCCTGAAAACAGGTATCGCCATGAATGGTGAACCTCCCTACAAGCAGCTGCTGACCCACGGCTTTACCGTGGATGCCAACGGTCGCAAGATGTCCAAATCCCTGGGTAACGTGATTCCGCCCCAGAAGGTCGTGAACAGCCTGGGGGCGGATATTCTGCGTCTGTGGGTCTCTTCCAACGATTACAGCGGTGAGATGACTGTTTCTGACGATATTCTCAAGCGTTCAGCAGACAGCTATCGTCGTATTCGTAATACAGCCCGTTTCCTGCTTTCCAACCTGAACGGTTTTGAGCCTGCGACGGATGTTGTGGACTGGGACAAGATGCTGCCCCTGGATCGCTGGGCCGTTGACCGTGCCCTGCAGCTGCAGGAAGAGATCCTGGCCAGTTATGAAGAGTACAACTTTCTGAATATCTATCAGAAAGTTCATAACTTCTGCTCCCTGGATCTGGGTGGTTTCTACCTGGATATCATCAAGGATCGCCAGTATACGACTCAGGCCGACAGCCTGCCCCGTCGCAGCTGCCAGACCGCCATGTTCCATATAATGGAAGCCTTTGTGCGCTGGATAGCACCGATCCTGAGCTATACCGCTGATGAACTCTGGCAGGTGATGCCCGGCAAGCGCAGCGAGACCGTGCATACCGAAGAGTGGTACACCGGTCTTGTAGCTCTGGATAACAGCCAGTTCCCCCGAGGCTCTTTTAATAGGGACTCTTTTAATAGAGATTCTTTTAATAGAGAGTACTGGGAGCAGGTTATGGCTGTGAAGACAGCTGTAAACAAGGCGATGGAAGATGCCCGTAACGTTGGCACCATCGGTGGCAGCCTGCAGGCAGAAGTGACTCTGTATGCTTCTGATGCTCTGAAAGCAGACCTGGAAAAGCTGGGTGATGAACTTCGTTTTGTGCTGATTACTTCCCGTGCTGACCTGGCATCGCTCGCGGATGCGTCTGACGCTGCTTCCACAGATGTGGACGGCCTGAAGATTGCCGTAGCCAAGTCTGCCCACAAGAAGTGCGAGCGCTGCTGGCACCACCGTGAAGATGTTGGCGCAGTGGTTACCCATGCCGACCTGTGTGGCCGGTGTGTGACCAATGTGGACGGTGAAGGTGAGGTGCGCCACTACGCCTGATTCAGCACCCTTTAGCCAGAATAAAAACGCCCGTCATAATAAACGGGCGTTTTTGTTTGAGTTGATAATTACCACTCATGGAGTTGTTCGGGGTGTGGAACCTCTATAGGGGATGCATTTAAATCCAGGGATTTATAACACACCAGATGAGGATGGTTTTTGCCTGTTTTCTGTCTGTATTTTTCATCCGGAAGAATAAAACAATAGGGCACACCTGCAGGAGGGGTGCCTAGTTCTAATTCCTGATGCTTTCCGCTCTCATCGGTATAGGATGCTGTGATGGAGTGGTTTGCTTCTACGCAATCATATCTGTAAAGAACGGAAAAGAACGGCTGTTCATCCTCACTGACACCTTTGAGCTTTAAATCAATATCGGTGAGGTAGGCATTGATAAGAATAAATTCAGGGTGTTTTCCATCACATTTCACCTGCTCATAGCTACCACAATTGTAGAGTGACAGGAGTTCAGAATCTCCTTTGATATAACACCATCCCGATTTCTTTATGGATTGACTGCCAATAATCAGATCCTTTGTCTGATGACTGGTGCCTTCTATCAGATAGGGCCCTTTCGTGAGATCAGCGCAACAATTGTAAGTTTGAGCACAGTTTGAACACAGCGGCGGGCCATTCTTAACATAATGGATATGGCCCTTATCATCTGTTGACTTGGTCGCGGACCAGACATTCACAGGCTCCCTCGCATTGTTCAGGATGTTGAACTTAGACGCTGAATTGCACGCAACAGGAGGTTCCCCCCTGGGAGGCGTTCCCATCGAAGGGAGCGTGTAAGTCAAAAGCACAAATATCAGCGGGATGGTCAGGTTTTGCTTTTTCCGGAGCAGGTAGAAGAGAGTTAACGTTGTTATCTGTGATGCGCACAGTAAAACATTCATAACACTTCACCAGAATAAAATTATGGAGGGAAACGCTTGTATACAGATAAGATTCAGGGCAGGCAGCCGTTTTCAGGCTGGTTTCTATAACAAGCGCAGCGTGGCTTGTTCTTATCCCATAGGGACGAATTCAGTCTAGCAAGTACCCGCACTTTCCTCTGATAGATGATGAAAATAAAAGACAGACAGTATTCAGATAATCCGGCCCTTACGATAAGAAGGACGATAACGGCTTCTGGCCTCTTTCAGGTAGACCTTATGCTGAAGGGTCAGGAATCGTTCAAATGCCTGTATCAGGGGAATGAAATTCTCATCTTTGGGGTTTTCCCGATGGGAACGGAGCATGGCCGGGAACTGACTGATAAACCCGGAGGTGTGTTCAGGGTCTGTGGTATCGATTTGCCCGAGCATTTCCATCACTTCCCGGAACGCGCTCTGGTCGGGGTTGCCCATATTGGCCAGAAGCCTGGATATGGACGACTTATGTCGTAGGGCGTAGTGAAGAAAAGGATTCTCCTCTTCTGAAAGTTTTTTCCAGGAGGGTGTTTTTATCATTTGCCCGGCTTTCCAGCCGTTAAATTTGGCGTAGATATACGTCAGGGTGTTATTGCCTGGCTGTTCCCACCAGTTATGAATATTGGACACTTTTCCGGCCAGGCCTAGTTTGAGTTCTCCGATAGGACCAGTGGGGATGCCGATGTCCGGCGTTGACAGGCCAATTCCATGACTGCCACAGACCCTTGTGTATTGCAGCCTCCAGCCCTTGTGACGTTTTACAAAGTTAAATTCCAGTCGTATTCCGGCTTCAATGGAGGCTCCCAGAATATCTGGCGCTAGTTCCGCCAGGCTGATTTCCGGAAAATTGGAATCTCGCATTCTGACTTTTTTCAAAGCCATTTCCAGCCCTTTGAGTACCAGGGCCGGACTGCTGCCAGCTTGAAGATTAAGGCCGATATTAAAATAGGTACCGTCGTTATCCGGGTTAACGTGTTTACCGATAATGGCGTGTTTGAAATCGGCCTTCAGGCCAATGTCCGTGTATGGGATTTTGAATCCCAGCTCTCCGGCATGGGTGACTTCTGTGCTTTTTGCCACAGATGAGGCCGTCAGGTGGCCCCGGACATGTTTGTCGTCTTTCAGGTGAACTTGGGGCGTTTCCAGTGACGGTTCAATATGTTTCTGGAGTACCTGATGAAAGATGGTATCGTTGATGACTGGGCTTTCACCGGGCTGGAAAGTGAGTTCATAAAGCTGGTACAAATGATGAAAGGAATAAATATGAGCGGCTATATACTGGCCACGGTGAGTGGCACCATAGGGCTTCTGCATACTGTGCTTGGCGTGGTGAAAATGCTCCTGTGGGGCACCTTCCCCAATATGGCCTTCCATGGCATTAACCGTGAAATAGTACATGTCCCTTTCAATGTACTGGTCGACAATCGCTTTTTTAATTTGTTCCCGCAGGGCTAAACGCTTTGTGTCCCACTGTCTCAACTCCTGTGTGGTTTCAGGGGGCTTGTAGTGGAGGTCAGACAATAGTTTTTCAGTGTTATCAAGCCATTCCTTTGCGTCTTCTCCGGAACGGCGAATGGTGATATGTCCGTCTTCCTCCCGATAATTATCAAGCTGATCCATCAGCTCTTCAGAAGGGTCAACATAAATCTGGGCAACCAGTTTTCGATAACGTTTTTCTTCTTCCGGTGATGCCTGAGTCCAGAAGGAGAGGTACTTCCTGTGGGGAGGGTCGGCCTTATCAGGGTTATTACGAAGCATAAACAGCAGATTGGTCTGAGTTGTGAAATGGAAGGCTGAGTTACTTCTGGACAGGGAGCCTTCTACCAAACCACCAAGGGCATCGACTGTGCCGGATGCTTCTACATGATGCTGTTTGAAAGTCGCGTAGTTGGAGGGTTTTCTCTGTTGTACACGGATTTTGTCCCCTGGCTTCAGAACACCAAGCTCAGTCAGTCGCATAGACAACAGGTGACGATCAGCGGTAATGCTTTTCTGTAAATTCTGTGCCCTTTTTACGTCCAGGGTTCCCTTGAGGTTTCCCGGCAGGTTGCTTAGTGATCCCAACAGGGCAGGAACAAAATCATTACTGTGATAGCTGACGAAATCTTCGAGGTTACGAAATACCCTCCCTTTTGAGTTTTTGCTGCCTATGCCCGTACTCGCAGAGGCAATCCGTGAATCGCCACCAGTGATTTTCAGGCATGGCTTGGCAATATGATATTCTCTGATTTTTGTGTCATCGCTGCCGGTGACTTTAAAGGTGTATTCCAGTTTTCCCCCCAGTGTCAATCCTCGAACAGAGGCTGCGGAAAGGGCGAGGCCCACATCAACGGAGAGAGTGAAGGATTTTTCCGCTCCGGGTTTTTCGAGAAACCGCATTTGTCGATAAAGTTCCCGTTCAAACTCTTTGCGGGTGTGATCAATTACCTGGAAATCAAGGTGATCTTGCAGCAGTTCAAGGGTCTGGCGCTCAATGTCGTTACTGCAGTAAGCGGCGGATGTCTTTAGTATTTTACTCAGGCTTTTGAGGTCGCTGCTGGAAAACTTCTCTGGGGACATTTCGCACCCAAGGCTGAGCTGGTATTGGGCCTGCAACGATTGCGCATTGAGCTTTGTCCGGTTAATCCGGGTCACCATGTGGGTGAGGGAGTGACGTATATCCTGTATGGATAACTGTCCGTCTTCCAGCAGGTCCCGCAGTTCAGGATCATTCTTCAGCATCAGGTGTACTTCCGCCAGTGGGTCGGTTGCCGGCAGTTTTCTCAGCTCTGGGCTAGGCATGGGAAGGCGTGACATAAAGCGGGGGAGATGTATGATTCTTGTAAGTCGTGCCGCCAGTGCTTCATCAGCGTGCAGCTGCTGTTCTGCTCTGGCCGTGAGCTTCTCCAGGGTATACCAGGTAATGGAAAGTGTCTGGCGGGGATCTTCCAGATCAATATTTTTTCCCATGTACAGGTTGGCGTATTCAACCAGAGGAACATCTGACAGATAGGCCGGCCGTGCCGTCAGGCGAGCCTGAATCTGGGTAAGGCCAAGAAGGGCTGTATCTTTGTCTTCAGGACTGGGTATCTGGTTACGGTCCATGTTTTCAAACATGACCTGGCCGAAATCCGTGTTCAGGAAGATGGAAACCGCCCGGGAGCCAAAATTTTCGTGAAAGCTGTGCAGTTCCTCGAGATAAAGGGGCGTGTGTTCTCTGCCCCCGCTGGTGGTCGTCAGAACATGGAGTAGTTCATTAAAGGATGATGGGTCTTTGCCCTGTTTTTGTTGTGTTTCTATAAACTGAACCAGGGCGTCATCAGACAGGTCACCAGAGCGTGTAAGCTGCTCGGCCAAGTGTTCAGCCTGCTGGATAATATCTGTATCTTCAATATGTTCCTGGTGCCGGGTGCTTATTCTGTTGTTTCGCGCAAGGTCTTTTATTCGGTTGATTATGCGACCGCCAAGCTGTTGTCGCAGTTCAAGCTGCAGAATCACCGGGTGGCGGGTAAAACGGGGGCGGACAGGAACCTGCTGAACCGAACGTTTATTCGAGGTCAGGCCAATGGAGTTCGCCGGCTTCCGGGAAGGGAGGATGCTTCCGGTTCCGGAAGGGGATTGTCGAATTCTGCCGGTGCCATCCATAGCGCGCAGGTCTGCCTGAGAGTGCTTTTTATAGTATGGTGCAGACTGAGATAAAAAGAGGGCATCACAGAGGGTGATGCCAGAGAGCTGGATGGTTAGAATATTCGGCCAATTGTTCGATAAGGGATAGTACTAATAGATGGCTATGATTCGTGGTAAACGACTGTTTTATTCCTGCTTAACAGTCAGTCTTTTGATCATTCTGGCGGATCAGGCAACCAAGTATTGGTTTAATGCCAATTTTTCCATGTATCAGCAGTGGCCGATAATTCCTGATTTTTTCAGCTTTACCCTGGCCTATAACACCGGGGCGGCTTTCAGTTTCCTCAGCAGTGCCGGTGGCTGGCAGCGCTGGTTTTTTATCGGGATTGCTGTGGCTGTCAGCCTGATACTGATGGTCTGGATGGCAAGGCTGAAGAATGACCAGAAGCTACAGGGAATAGCTCTGGCGTTAGTTCTGGGGGGCGCTCTGGGGAATCTCTGGGATCGTGCGGTGCTGGGCCATGTTGTGGATTTTATCCTTGTCCATTATCAGCAGAGCTGGTTTTTTCCGGCCTTTAATATCGCTGATATGGGCATTACTGCAGGCGCAGGTTTAATGATTCTGGATATGTTTATTAACCCGGAACCGAAATCCGAAAAAGGCTCTGAATAAAGGTAGGCAATAAGAATGACAGATATGAGTAGTACCGCCGCCGGAACACCGGTTATGGTGAGACCGGGAAGCCGGGTGAAGTTGAATTTCGCCCTGCGCCTGTCCAGCGGCGAAACTGTAGACAGTACATTTGATACCCAGCCGGCTGAGCTGGTGGTTGGGGATGGCAATCTTCCGGAAGGGTTTGAACGACATCTTCTGGGTATGTCCGCTGGAGTCCGGCAGGTCTTTACCGTTCCTCCGGAAGAGGCTTTTGGCCAGCACAATGAGAGTAATATCCAGGTTGTGGCCCGGGATAGGTTTGCACCGGATATGGAGCTGGCGGAGGGACTGGTTATGTCCTTTGCGGACCCCGCAGGCGGTGAGCTTCCCGGAGTTGTCAGTGAGTATGATGAGCAGACTGTAACTGTGGATTTCAACCATCCTCTGGCGGGTGAAACCCTGACTTTTGAGGTGGAAATCCTGTCCGTATCTGTCAATGAAGCTGTTGCGGAATCGGCCATTTAACTATCTGAATAACCACTTGTCCTGATAGCAGGGCCGCCTGTCGGCTCTGCCGCTGAAATGCCCTTCTTTTGAACCCCTGACACCTAGGCTTGTACCTGTAGCAGCACTGGTACATGGAGGTGCCCATGCCTGCCCGGGGTTTTACAATTATTGAGCTGTTATGGACTATTGCCCTGTTTGGAATTCTTGTGACTGCAGCGATTCCAAGCATGAACGGGATGATGGCCAAATATAAAGCCGATTCTGATTTCAGTACTTTTCGTAATGTTGTCTCCTATGCCCGGGCTGAAGCGCTGATTCGCAGAAGGGACGTTGTGCTGTGCCCTGCTAAAGTCGATGAACTTCTGTGTTATTCCGGCGGTATATCCTCCGCGTCTCAAGAGTCCACAGTCTGGAAACAGGGCTGGTTGCTATTTGTTGACTGGGGGAATACACCGACATCTATCGATGATGATGAAGGGGATCTTATTCTTAAGGTTTATGAAGCGGCGGATGATGGCCTGACCATAAACAGTTGCGGTAGCAGTTACCTGACTTCAATCACTTTCAATTCCAGAGGGGGCAGTGAACCCAATAGCTTCTCGGTACATTTTTCCGTGGATAAGGGGGGGGAAGATATTTATTCAAAACGCCTGGTGGTGATGAACGGGCGTGTACGAACGGAAGAGGATGGGTGTTCGTAATGGGAATCTTCAGAGCTAAGCAATCAGGTTTTAACCTTATCGAAAACCTGGTCACTCTCTTTATTCTGACAGTCGGCCTGCTGGGTGTGGCGGGTATGCAGGCCGTTGCGCTGAAAACCCATCAAAACAGCCATCACTATGACCAGGCGCTGTCTCTGGCCCAGGAAATGGCGGACAGGGTGCGGGCCAATATGGATGGTGCAGTGCTGGGTTATTACGATATGAAGCTTGAAAATTCTCCAGTTTCCCATGACGAAAACGGTAACTGCTTTTCAGCTGGCGGATGCTCTGCAGCGGATATGGCTGGCCATGATATGTGGGAGTGGAGCCAGTCAGTGAAGCGCAGCCTGCCTGGCGGTCAGGCCTATATCTGCCGGGACAGTGTACCCAGCCTTGATCCTTCGACCTATGCCGGTAATCCACAGACTGTGATGCCAACCAGCTGTGACGGTAATGGTGATATCTACATTATTCATATCGTCTGGGATATGGACCCGTCCCGGGATGGCGTTGTGACTCTGACATCGTCACCAGAAACATCCGATGGCCATTTGATGCTGGTTTTTGAACCCTGAGCCGGGTTATCAGGAGGATATGCGTGTGAGAGGCAGTTTTCAGGGAATAAAATCCAGGGGCGCAGTGATGATTGAAGTGATGGTCTCCGCTTTGATCGGCACGCTGATGCTCTATGGAGCCATGTCTATCATGCTTAACAGCCGCATAACTTACCTGGCCAGGGATGGATTATCCCGTATAGAAGAGCGTGGTCGTCTGGCCCTGGAAATTATCGCGGAAGATATTCGTATGTCCGGTTACCAGGGCTGTGTTTCCGGCGGCAGCCAGCCAGTAGTAAATACCGTCAGTGGCCTGCCCGCATGGATGAAGCCGGAGCTTGGCGTGCGGGGGTGGAATTATACGACCACATCCCTTGATCTCTTTGCCATAGAAGAATCTGCTTTCTCTTCATCTTCCTGGGCCGGTGGCGGGGGTGAGACCGGGAAAAGTACCAGTATTAATATGCTGGAAGAGAGTGATGTGATCGAACTGTGGATGGCTCAACCTTATGTGATGGATATTACCAATATCCCTCCACCTTCCGGTGGGGTGATGACTATGAATACGAATACAGCAACTACTGCAGGCATCTCTGATGTTCTGAATGGGAGCCCTGGAGAAATCCTGATGGTCAGTGACTGTTCAAGAAACCTGTTGATAAAAGCGAGCGCATTGAATGAAACTTCTGGGGTTATCACAGTAGATGTGACTAACAGTAATACTCGGGTGGCGCTGTTGGAGTCAATGGTGCAGCCCCAGGCGGTAATTATTCAGGGAGTTACTTATTTTCTTGCTCTCCGTGTAGATGCGGCCAGGCCAAGCCTGTACAGAAAAGAGATTAAGGCGGATGGAAGTACAAAGAATAAGGTTGAAGTTCTGCCCGGGGTTTTGAATCTTCAATTCTTATATGGAGAAACCACTGACAGCGCCTCCGATGTTGAACGTTATGTTACAGCTCAGGATGTAAGCGACTGGTCCAGGGTGGTGAGTGTCCGTATCTATCTGCTGGTGGAGACAGAAAATAATAATGTTATACCCAAAGGGCAGAATTTTTATTATTTCGGTGAAAATCATACTCCTGAGAATTCAGATGACAGGCGAATACGCAGGCAGTACACGACCACGGTTACTTTAAGAAACCGCTCCCTGGGGCTGGTTGTTTCCAGTACGGAAGCTGGGGACTGATATGAACAATTGCAACAGACAAAGACAGAATGGAGCCGCGCTGATTGTCGCACTGATACTTTTGCTCCTGCTGACTTTATTAGGTACAGACAGCATGAAAAACTCCATGCTGGATATGCACCTGAGCAAAGGTTTCCAGGATTACAGTCATGCCTTTCAATCCGCAGAAACAGGACTGCGTATTGCTGAAGAGATTATTGAAAATGCAGCAAATCCTTCAGCTGTGGGGGGAAATCTGGCAGCAAAGAAAATCTCTTATGAAACAACCCGTGGAAATTACCAGAGTTACAGCTATTGGGCAGGAAGGCATGAATACAACGGCATAAACAACAGCAAGATTGTTGTGCAACCATGGAAGTTTGTGCCGGACAGCCTGGCTCTGAGTGGTGGTGAGCCAACGGGAATTCAGTATTACCGGGTGACAGCCAGGGGAACGGATCAGGCGTATGAAATGTATCTGGAAGATAACGCGGAAGACTATAAAAAGGTCCGTTCGGTTGTAGTGCTGCAGAGTATTTATGCGGTAAGACATAATAATTAATCAGGCTGGCTGTTATGGATGGTGTTATGAATAACAGTCTCTGAAGGAGAGCAGGGATATGCGACTCTTTAAATCTTTTCTTACTGGCTTTCTGGTGTTTTTATCCTGTAACACCGCTGCGCTTAACTTTGCCCAGAAGCCTTTATTTTTGACGAATGCTTCTATTCCCAATGTGATTTTGATGCTGGATGATTCTGGCTCCATGGACTGGGAAATTCTGACGAAATCTCATTTTGATTATTGTGGATATACTGAGGTATCTGATTGTGGTGGTTTGGAAACGGGTGGTTTAACTGAGTCTGATGAAGTTTATCCCGATGGTTACCCTTATTATGGTGAGGAACGATATCCTGCTGGGTATACATATTTCAATTCAACCGCAAATGCGTATCCAACCTCTAGCATATATGGAGGCGTTTTCGAAAATTCTTATGATCCAAGTAACCCACGCAAAGACTGGAGGGTTTTTTCAAGTGCATTAAATGTTATGTATTTTGATCCGGCCCAAACATACACTCCATGGGCTGGTGGCCATACTAATGCTTCATTTACCGCAGCAAGGTCGCACCCAGTATCAACAGAAGCCGGGTACAGTACACGCAGAGATTTAGCCGGTTCATTTTATGTAGTTGCAGAAGATACTGCGGGGTATGCAGGTGACAGGCCAAATAATGTAGTGAGTGACTATACCGCTGGGGCCAGTGGAGTTATTGATGGTTGGGATAATCATACGATTTACCAAATTAATTCTGCATCTATATCCCGCTGGCAGGTCACCTATGCGCCTTCTGGAAGCGTTGTTCAAAGAACTGCTACGCAGTTATCGGATATTACAGACCCGGTTCAGGTTGCCACAATTCAACAGAATTTCGCCAACTGGTATCAGTATTACCGACGTCGTTCTTTTGTGGTGAATGGCGCGGTTGGCAAGTTGCTTCAATCTACCCCTAACTATCGTTACGCTCTGGGGATGATAAATCAGGAGGATGAGGACTCGTTTTTACAGGGTTCCCCCGCAGATAACAGTGCCCTTACAACCCATAACAGTGCCCTTTTAACCAAGCTGTACAGTAAGGATCAGGCTGCTGTAGGTACGCCATTAAGGGAAGGGCTTGATTTTGCTGGAAAGCATTTAAAGAAAACTGCTGCGCCTGCTCCAATAACAGAAAGCTGCCAGCAAAATTTTACGGTGTTGTTTACAGATGGTTTCTGGAATGGTGATTCGGTATCAGGTATTGGCAATGAAGATGGAGACCCTTACCCCATTAATACATCCGATGGCCAGACTGTTGCGGATATTGCAAGGTATTACTACCAGCAGGATTTAAGAACCCTGACCAATAATGTTCCAGCATCCAGTGTTGATCCCGCGACCCATCAGCATATGAGTACATTTACCGTCGCATTTGGTGTGAATGGAAATCTGACAGACAGCACCAATGATGGCTGGCCAGATAATGGTGGCACCAACCTGACGGAGAGCAGTGATTGGGGAAACCCGTTTTCAGGAGCCAATGTCAACGCTCATAAAATCAATGATCTGTGGCATGCAGCATTTAACAGTAAGGGACAGTTCAGTTCCGCAGCTACGCCCAGCGCGGTTTCTGAAGGACTTTCTGAGGCGCTGGCAGAAGTTGACCGTCGTGTAGGTTCAGCGTCGTCTGTAGCTACAAATTCCGGGCGTCTGCAGGATAACAGCCGTCTTTACCAGGCCCGTTTTAACAGCGCGAACTGGACTGGAGATCTTTGGTCCCTGCCAATAGACAGCAGTGGCACGGTAGGTGCGACTCCGGTATGGAAGGCGGCCGATGATCTTGAAAACAGGGATATGAATGAGCGGTTTATTATTGTCGCGGATCAGGTTGGTGGGGGGGATAAAACCCTGGAAGGTAAGTCTTTCCGGGCAGGTGACGGGAATCTTTCTGAGGAGCTTAGAAATAAACTGATTGCCGGGAAAACCGCGTTAGGCGCGACCCAGGAAGATAATGAATTTGTTGCCGCCCTGGTCCGTTATCTTCGGGGAACATCTGCCAGTAGTCTGTCGTCTTATAATTTCCGCAGCCGTGCATCAAGGTTGGGGGATCTGGTTCACTCCGACCCTGTTTATTCCCGGCCTCCCGCCGCTTTTTCTGCTGCTTATACAGACACAGATGAAAATTATCAGGCATTTAAAACCGCCAAAGCTTCCCGGCCGGATATTATTTATGTAGGCGGCAACGACGGTATGCTGCATGGATTTAATGCCTCTACCGGGGATGAGGTGCTCGGATTTATACCCTATTCCGTGACCGATAATCTCTACCATCTCGCGAACCCGGATTACAGTCACCAATATTATGTGGATGGCCAGATAGCCCTGGTTGATGCCTATGGTTTTGGCGATGGAAAAGATGAATGGCGCACCGTTCTGGCTGGAGGGTTAAGAGCCGGCGGTAAGGGTATTTATGCTCTGGATGTCACTGATCCCCAGGATTTTATCTCAGGCTCCTCTGATATAACGGCGGAATCAGAGAAAGCCGCTGAGATTTTTATGTGGGAGTTCAATGCCGAAAGTGATCCGGATATGGGATACAGCTTTGGCAAGCCATTAATAGTCAAACTGGCGACGGGAAACTGGGGCGTTATTGTCGGAAATGGCTATGACAGCAGCTCAGGCAAAGCTGTGCTGTTTATTCTGGATGTGGCTACCGGAGAGCCTTTGTCTGTTGGTGGGAAACTGGATACAAAGGTAACAGGGACAAATGGCTTATCAAGTCCCACGGCAGTTGATACTGACCGGAATGGTACGGCTGATTATATCTATGCCGGTGATTTAAAGGGCAATATCTGGAAGTTTGATATCAGCTCTTCAACCCCTTCAGAATGGCGTGTTGCTTATACCAGTGGCGGCACCGAAATCCCCTTGTTTGCGGCGGGAACCAATAAGCCCATAACTGTTGCCCCTGAAGTTGGCAGGCATCCGACAGAAACCGGATATCTGGTGTATTTTGGTACCGGGAAGTACTTCGAGATTAATGACAACCAGAGTACCGGACAGCCAACACAAAGCTTTTATGGGATATGGGATCAAGGGCTTGCGGACAGTGAATTTAACGCTTCTCTGGTTGAGTCAAGATTTCTTACTCAGACCATTGGGGCAGAAATTACCCTCTATCCCAATGACACCAACGGAGATGGTGTACGCAACAGTCAGGATAAACCATCAACCCTGCGATTTACCTCAAATAACGATATCTGCTGGTCGGATTGCGGAACAGGTGTAACCCCCCATGAAGGCTGGAAAATAGACCTGATATTTAATGGAAATAACCGTGGGGAAAAGCAGGTTACCAAACCAATATTAAGAAATGGACGCATTATTTTCACCACCGTCCAGCCATCCCCTTCAGTATGCGATAAGGGCGGACAGAGCTGGCTGATGGAGCTGGCAGCGGTAGACGGAAGTCGTTTGTCTGAGCCACCTTTTGACTTTAACAATGATGGTAAGTTTGATGATAAGGATCTGGACTTTACCAAGATGACCACAGATCCATTGACGGACCTGTGCCCTTCCGGCGCTTGCCCTACTCCTTCGGGTATCTTGAGTGATGGTATTGTTCAGGCTCCGACCATTATTAACTGTGAAGCCGGCAGGGAATGTAAATACCTGAGTGTTTCCAGCGGCAATATCAACAGGGTTGATGAAAATCCGGGAGCCTCCAGCCTGGGCAGACAGTCCTGGACTGAGCAAAAAGGGAATTGATTATGAAATGGATAGCAGCAGTAATAATTTATCTTATGTCATGCTTTGCCTTGGCCGGAGATACCCGAATAGCCAAAGGCGAAATTGAAAGTGTGAATGGTCGCACCGGCATTGTTCAGATCAAGAAGAATGATACTCAGTATAAACTCACGCCTGATGTCGTAGTTGAGTCATCCTATAAAAGCAGTGGTCGCCTTTTTATTATGCCCGGATTGAGGGTTAGTCTGTATTCAGAGGATGGCGTGAAAGTTTCCCGAATAATTATTCATGGACCATACTCATTGCTACAGGAAATGGAGCAGCATTAAAGGCGGTAAAATTCAGTCATTTCTGCTGTAAAGGATGTAATTTCAATCCATGGATGGAATGAATTATGACACGCTTTAGAATGAGTCGGGTCAGGATGTCTCCAAAAGCCAGGGCCTTTACGCTGACTGAACTCCTGATTGTTATAGGGATACTCAGTATTCTTCTGGCATTTGCCTATCCCTCTTACAAAGGTTATATCGAACGGGCCAGCCGTTCTGACGCACATATTATGATTCAACGGCTGGCGATGGCCCAGGAGCGGGTATATGCGGTTCAGAATGCTTATACCGATAGCATCGCCTCCCTGGGCAGCGGAACCTCCGATGAGGGCTATTACAGTGCCACTGTTTATAAAGATGTGCGGAGCTGCGCAGGTTCCCCACTCGAAAATGTTACGGGTTATACAATCCTTGCAAACCCGGTCGCGGGCAAGTCCCAGGCCAGTGATGGTGAATGCACCTGCATTTCCATGGATAGTCGGGGTGTCAAAGGTTCTGCCGGAGCCCGGGCCAATCCTGAAGACTGTTGGTAGAAGTGATAATTAACCGCCTGCCTGTGATGGACTCACGGTTCTAGAATCAGAGGTGAGTCCTCAATTTATCAGTAAGTAGTATCTATGATGTCTGATAACTCTGTCTGTACGGTTCTTATCCTGGGAAATGGCCAGATGGCTGATCAGCATTCTTCTCTTGAAGCTGATTTGGCTGGTATGCACTGTTCCTGCCTGTTTCCAGAAACGATGGATGAATTCAAGCAGAGCCTTTCTGAGGGAATTGCCAATATTATTATTGTTTATGATGTTTCAGGGGCGGTTATTGAAACCGGTTTGGCTCTTAAGGAATTGAAAGAGAGTAAAACAGGCATACCGCTTATCGTAATTTCCAAAGAAAGAAGTCATGATAACGTCGTTAAGTGGATGTCAGCTGGCGCTTCTGATGTTGTTGCTGATGGTGATTCAGAGCACCTGCAACTGGTATGTAAAAGAGAATTACCCAGAACATCCGGTGAGTCTGTTCAAAATTACCCTGAAGAAAAAGATACCCCTAAACAAAGGCAGGAGCAGTTAGCAAGTATTATCTCTGGCTTGGATGGAAGTGACACGGAACAGGTGTTGTTTGCTCTAGAGATACAGGGCTATTCATCACTGAAACTACAGACAGACAATAAAAACCTGCTGGCGATGAAATCTTCTTTGGTGACAGAAATATCGGGTTGTTTGCAAAAGGCAGATGTACTTTCCGGTTGTGATGACCAGTTTCTCTTTATTATTGATGAAATCACTGAGAGTGAAATTAACAATGTCGTAAAACAGATGATGGCTGGGGCTGAGAAAATATTTATCGACAGCGATAATGGCAGTACTCAGATTTCCGTGGCTATCGTTGCCATTCCTCTGAAATATCCTGTTTCTGATGGCGAAGAGTTGTTTGCTAGAGCCGGTAATCTTCTCTCCCAGGCTGCGGGTAAAGAAAACGATAAATATGTGATCTATTGCCCGGCCAGCGAACAGGAGCGTCAGGCCAGCGAAGGGGATGCCCACGCTCTGGTTCAGCATGCACTGGATAACAGCGGTTTCCGGCTTATGTATCAGCCAATCGCCAGTTTAAAAGGTGATGAGAATGAGCATTACGATGTGTTGCTCAGGGTGTTGAATCCGGAAGGAAAAGAGGTTCGAGCCGGGGATTTTATGGGAGCCATAGATCGAACAGCCCTGGCAGAGAAAATAGATAAGTGGGTCATACTCCAGAGTTTTAAGAAAATGCTGGAGCAGAAGAAAACCGACAGCAACATCCACATATTTATTCACCTGAGCAGCGCGAGTATCCAGGATAATAAGTTCCTGCCATGGGTGTTCCTGCTGCTGAAAAAGTCTGAGGTGAATCCCGGTTTCCTGGTTTTCCAGCTTTCAGAAGAGAATGTTGTTCGGTACCAGAAAGAAGCCCGGCACCTGATGACAGGGTTGAAAAAAATTGGGTGTTTTACCTGTATCTACCAGTTTGGCAGTACCCTGAACCCGATGCGAATTGCCAAGGATTTTGAGAGTGACTATGTCAAGCTGGATGGCAAGATCACGGCGGATGTCGCCGGAAACCCGGATCAGGAAAAACCTGTCCGGGAAATGATTGAAGAACTGCAGGAAATGGGCAGAAAAACTATTGTTCCCCATATTGAAAATCCCAATGTTATGACCCGTGTATGGAGAACAGGCTCGGATTATGTTCAGGGGTATTTTCTGCAGAAGCCCAAGCCCGATATGGATTATGACTTTGGCTCTCTGTAAGTGGATTCCTGTTTGTTTGCCGTCAGAAGCATCTACACCGGTTTAATATTATCCAATCGGGAAAAACAGGTCTCCTTGGCTGTCTCAATAAAATCCTGAATATAAGGTTGCCCGACGTGTTCTGTTCTGACCGCCGCAAACAGTGTGCACCAGAGTCCGTTCTCTCCCAGCTTTACAGCGCTGACATGTTCCCTGTCGAGGTATTCCTTCAGGGCCCAGTTAGGTAATGCTGATACACCCCGCTGACTGGCAACCAGTTGTAGCATCATTAAAGTGAGTTCTACATTGCGGGTAGCTGCTGGTTCCATATTGGCAGGGTCAAGAAAGCCTTTATAAATGGCCAGCCGATCATGCTCTACCGGGTAAGTAATCAGGGTTTCCTGTGTCAGGTTTGCCGGCTCCAGCCATGGTTTTTCGCTCAGGGGGTGTCGTTTACTGACGGCCAGCAGCATTTCATATTGAAACAGGGAAATGTATTCAATCTCAGGGCTGGAAACAGGGTCTGAGGTTATCACAAGATCCAGCTCACCTCTCATCAGTGCGGGCAGCGGGGCAAAATTAAACCCGCTGGCAAAATCCATCTCCACCTTCGGCCAGTGCTCCCGGTATTGGTCAATGGTGGGCATCAGCCATTGATAGCAGCTGTGGCACTCAATGGCCATATGCAGCCTGCCGGACTCACCACCGGCCAGTCTCAGCAAGTCCTGTTCCGCCAACCGTATCTGAGGGAGCAGCTCTTCTGCCAGTTTAAGCAAGCGCAGACCTGCGCTGGTAAAGCGTGGAGGCCGGGTTTTACGGAGGAACAGTTCCATGCCAATACGGGACTCCAGCTCTTTAATCTGATGAGACAGGGCAGACTGGGTCAGGTGTAGAATGCGGGCGGACTCTACCAGACTTCCGGTCTGCTTGAGGGCATGGAGGGTTTTCAGGTGACGAACTTCAAGGCCAATCTGGTTGTTCATGTAAATGTGGCTCTGAGACTTCTGTTTATATTTGTGTTCGGTAAATCCTATTATTAGTTTTATTCATTATCAACTTTAAAATAATGAGATTGATTCACTTTATGGATTTTATAATACTCCGTTCCTGACAATAACCTTACATTTCAGGAGGGAGGGAAAGTGACTCTTTCGCACAGTCTTGGTTTTCCGCGTATCGGTAAAAACCGTGAACTTAAAAAGGCACAGGAAAGTTACTGGAAAGGAAATTTATCCCGGGAACAGCTGTTTGCTGAGGGAAAACGCCTGAGGGCAGAGCACTGGCAGATTCAGAAAGAAAGCGGACTGGACCTGATTCCGGTTGGTGACTTTGCCTGGTACGACCAGATTCTGAATCATTCCCTGATGCTTGGGGCGATACCGGAGCGCTTTCTTCAGGAGGATACCAGCGCCAGTGATATAGATACCCTGTTCCGTATGGCCCGGGGGCGGGCACCTTCAGGCCAGCCCGCCGCTGCCTGTGAAATGACCAAGTGGTTTGATACCAACTATCACTACATCGTTCCTGAACTGCATATGGGGCAGAGTTTCCAACTCTCGACGGATGTTCTGTTTAACGAGGTTCAGGAAGCCCTTGAACTGGGGCATAACATTAAGCCTGTTCTGGTTGGCCCTTTAACCTGGCTTTGGCTGGGCAAAATCAAGGGGCAGGACTTTGATCGTCTTGAGTTGCTGGAAAGTGTGCTCAATGTTTACGGTGAAGTACTGCACAGGCTTTCTGAGCAGGGCGTGGAATGGGTACAGGTGGATGAACCCATACTGGTTCTTGATCTGCCTTCTCAGTGGTTGCAGGCCTTTGAAACGGCTTACAACCGTTTGCAGTCCGCAAAGGTCAAGATTCTACTGGCGACTTACTTTGGCAGTCTGAATGGGCATACGGCACTTGTCGGTAGTTTGCCTGTTGCGGGGGTTCATATTGATGTTGTTCGAGCACCAGAGCAGCTGATCCCAACAGTGGATGCTATTGCCCTTTCTCCTTATAAAGTGCTCTCCCTTGGTGCTGTTAACGGACGTAATATCTGGCGGGCGGATCTCGGAAAAATCGTAGAAGAATTGCAGCTTGCCAAGCAGCGACTGGGTGACAGGCTCTGGGTTGCGCCCAGTTGCTCTTTACTGCATACGCCTGTTGATCTGGATTCGGAGCAGAATTTGAACAGTGAAATTCTGTCCTGGCTGGCATTTTCCAGACAGAAGTGTGAGGAAGTCGCGGCACTTTCTGCGCTGTTTAATGGCGATGAAGATGAGCGGGCTCAACAACTGCTGGCTGCGTCCGATAAAGCCGTAGCCAGTAAACAGGCTTCTTCACGGGTTCATAATCCAGACGTTAAGCAAAGAGTTAATGACATCAATGCCAACATGGATCAACGTCACTCATCCTATAAAGTAAGGGCTGAAAAGCAACAGAAGTTGTATAACCTGCCCCTTTATCCGACGACAACCATTGGCTCTTTTCCCCAGACTGCGGATATCAGAAAAGCCCGCCGGCGATTCCGCAGGCAGGAAATAAGTGAGCAGGCTTATAAAGCGTTGATGAAAGCGGAAATTAATCAGGTTGTTAAGCGTCAGGAAGCGTTGGGGTTGGATGTTCTGGTCCATGGTGAGGCAGAACGAAATGATATGGTCGAGTATTTTGGTGAGCAGCTGGATGGATTTGCGTTCACATCCAATGGCTGGGTACAGAGTTATGGTAGCCGCTGTGTAAAACCGCCGGTAATTGTGGGTGATATCTCCCGCCCCAAAACCATGACCGTAGACTGGAGCCGGTATGCCCAGAGCCTGACACCAAAACCAGTGAAAGGCATGCTGACAGGGCCGGTTACCATCTTGTGCTGGTCATTCCCCCGTGAAGATATTGATCGCAGTGAATCCTGCCTGCAGCTGGCGCTGGCTATTCGGGATGAAGTGGTGGATCTGGAAGCAGCTGGAATTGGCATTATTCAGATAGATGAGCCGGCCATTCGGGAAGGTCTACCACTGAAACAGAGGGAATGGCCTCAATACCTGGACTGGGCGACAAAAAGCTTTCGAATAGCCGCCTGTGGCGTAAAGGATGAAACCCAGATTCATACCCATATGTGCTACAGCGAATTTAACGACATTATTGAATATATTGCGTCGATGGATGCAGATGTTATCACTATCGAAACATCTCGCTCTGATATGACCTTGCTGGATGTGTTTGAAAGGTTTGACTATCCCAATGCCATTGGCCCGGGGGTATACGACATTCATTCTCCAAATGTCCCGGAGAAGGAGTGGATGAAGCAGCTTATTTTAAAAGCTGCTGAAAAAATCCCGGCAGAACGCCTGTGGATGAATCCTGACTGCGGCCTGAAAACAAGGGATTGGCCGGAAGTGGAAGCTGCGCTTTCGACTATGGTTGAGGCTGCAAGGGATTTACGCCCCCGGCTTTGAGCGTATCCTGGTCAATGATAATCAGCACATCGGAATGTCTGTTCCCAGGGGTTCCGATGTGCTGTTGTCCTGATTCCGGTTATTCCGTAAATCCGGTTAGTCCGTAGATTGTGCGAGAAAACGATCAAGGGCGAATATCGCTCCGAGGGCTCTGCCACCATCAACAAAGTTGATGGACGCTACTGGATAATCAAAGGCATAAAACTTGTAGACGGAACCATCAGGTGATGTTTTCTTGTCCGGTATTTTGATAGACAGATGTCGGGTTTCACCGTGGGTAAATACAATATCCAGCTCGAAGGGCGCGTCACCTGGCGTTCCCGTAAGGCCTATGCCGACACCCATGACCGCTTCCGTATTCTGCATATTCAGTAAGGCAAAGCCGGGATTTCCGGCTGGCACAGGTAATGTCTCATAGGTTATGCCGTGATTTTGAGCCAGCTTAAGAAAGGTGGGCCGATTGGCTCGGTTTAAGGGGGGAGGTGAGTAAACATCAACCGTTGGGAAGAAGGCTGCTCCACTTCCTTCTACTGAAATTGCGACGGACTTGATGGCAAATCCAGAATTGAATAAATAAGTTCCGGCATTCAGATTATCGTTCAGCCGCAAAGGAGGGTAATGGCTGATTGTGGTTGAGAAAGTCTCTGTCTTGCCATTAAACTGGGTGATGGTGGCATGAACCTTTCTGGGCACAAGGCCACCGGCATCCATGGTTGAAAATCCCACGGCTAACACCGGTGTACCGGAGAAAACATCTGGTAACCCACTGACAGTTGTCGTAATTCCTGCGGCTTCGCCAAGCCCCAGTGCCTTTCCGTTATAACTCACCATTTTTTTGCAGGTTGAATCAATGCAGAACTTGCAGTGGTCACAGAGGCGGGCGACTGTTTTCGAATCAAAACCGCTTATCTGATACGTTAACTTGTTGATAACCTGATGATCCCAGGGCAATACACCGTTGTTGTCGACTTTATCAAGCTTGGTTGTCAGGGAGCTAAATGTTTCCGTAAATATCGGTTTGTAGGGAAATGGCTGGCGGGAGGCCCAACTTAGAACATCCTTCCTGTTTCCGGATTGTGCTGGAGGCTGTTTGGCCAGGCTGTTGGCGGCAAGGGTAACCAGCACTGGCAGGCAACAGGACATAAGTATGTGGTGTGTAAAGTATTTCATGGTGGGAACACTGCCTGAGGATAAACCGAAGCGAGGATTACACAGGCTAGCATAGCTTTGCGGTGGCGATTGAAAGATCGCTCGCAAAAAGAAAACCCACGGTGACGTGGATTTTCTTTGCGGGAAAGGTGTTTTGGCAGCAGGTCAGGTGGCGTTTACGCTGAATCTGTTCCGGTTTCTTTATGCTCACTGGCCACCCGGAAGTTTTCAGACAGGGTACCTTCATCAGCCGCGGCTTTGGGAGCATAGTCTTTAGGCTGTTCAAGGTTGGCAGCCTGGGTTTTGCTATTCAGGGCCTGGGTGCTCAGAAGGGAGTCATTCAAGCGATGACGGGTCAGCTCATCATTGCACAGTTCATTGGCGCTGGTGGCCAGATGTTCATGGACATCCCGGTAGGTTTCTGTCAGGCGATTAACAAGGTGAGCGCTGGTGCTGAAGTGGTCGCTCACCTTGTTTTTGTAATCTTTCAGTTCGGCTTCCAGTTCGGCGACCCGGCCACGGGAACCGACAGGGCTGTTACCACTCAGGAAATGATACAGCACAACACCGATGACCAGACCGGTAAAAAACGCCACTCCACCTGTGATCCAAAGCAGGTTCGATATCTCCACAATCCAGCCTCAGGTTATTCAGTCTACGATAGGGTTATACCCTCAGGGTGCCGGCCCGGCCTGTAATGTGCTTACATAGCCAAGAATCCATGGGCCAACAGCCCTAACTTATAATCTTTTCCTGTCACTGTATAGCGGTTCCGGGTTACCAAGTGTTGTTCTTCGGTTCGGGTAGAGAGCTGTTCGGCTGGAGAGCAGGAGTGGTTCAGGGTAGAGTATGGCCCCCTGAACCGTGCGGGATAAGAACGAGAAAGTTATGACGCCGAGTGAGCATTACCGGCTGGATCTGCAGCAGGAAGGATTCGTCCACGACAAGGCCCAGGAAAACGCAGTTAACCATCTGCAGCGCCTGTTTGATGACCTGCTGGAAGCTGAATCCCACAACAGTGGCCTGAGAAGCCTGTTTCGTTTGGGGAAGAAGCGTGAGCCTTGCCAGGGGCTGTATTTCTGGGGCGGTGTAGGCCGGGGCAAGACCTATCTGGTGGATACTTTCTACGACTGCCTGCCTTTTAAGCAGAAAATGCGTACCCACTTCCACCGTTTTATGAAGCGGGTGCATGCCGAACTGAAAACCCTCGAAGGCCATAAAAACCCGCTGGTCACCGTAGCCCAGAGGCTGGCGGATGAGGCCCGGGTTATCTGCTTTGATGAATTCTTTGTTTCTGATATCACCGATGCCATGATTCTCGCCGGGCTGTTGGAAGAGCTGTTTAAAAACGGCGTAACACTTGTGGCTACCAGTAATATTGTTCCCGCCGGTTTATACAGGGATGGTCTGCAACGCAGCAAGTTCCTGCCGGCTATCGCGCTGTTGGAAAGGTACACCGATGTGGTGAATGTAGACAGCGGCGTGGACTACCGGTTGCGGGTTCTGGAGCAGGCCAGTCTGTATCATCATCCCCTGGATGATGTGGCTTTTGCCCGGATGGAAAAGAACTTCGTCGACCTGCTGCCGGGTACGGACCACAAGGTGGAACTGGACGGCACTATCGATATTGAAGGACGGCCCATTTCTTACAACAAGATGTGTGAAGATGTGGCCTGGTTTACCTATGATGCCCTGTGTGACGGTCCCCGCAGCCAGAATGATTACATTGAACTGGGGCGGGAGTTTCATACAGTACTGCTCTCCGACGTTCCTCAGATGGGCGCTGCGGTGGATGATCAGACCCGCCGTTTTATCAATCTTGTTGATGAGTTTTATGACCGGGGCGTTAAACTGATTATGTCCGGTGAGACGCCGTTGCATGAACTGTATACAGAGGGCAAGCTGAACTTTGAGTTCCAGCGCACCCTGAGTCGCTTACAGGAGATGCAGTCCCGGGAATACCTTTCCCGGGAACACAAGCCGTAGGTTTAACTGACGCTCCCGCAGTACAGAATACGGGCGTTGTGAATTTGCCCCCGAGTGAGAGAATTTTATGGATGATGGGATAGCCCCCAAGATGCGGCCTTTGAATGACAGTGAATACACAACACTGTCAAAAATATTCAAGGTTCTGGGGGATGAGGGGCGCCTGCGCATGGTGCTGGCCTGCATGGATGAGCCCCGGGCGGTCTGCTGCCTTTCCGAAGTGGCAGGCCTGTCCCAGTCTCTTACCAGCCATCATCTGCGGTCTTTGCGCGACATGCGTATTCTTCGCTCCACCCGGCGTGGCCGGCAGGTGTTTTATGAGTTGGATGATGATCATATCCGCCATGTATTGCAGGATCTGATCACCCACGTACGTGAGCCCCATAGCTGCATCTGATTCCCTTTACTGATTTTTACGTTATCTGAGGATATTTCTTCCTCTGAAGCTTGCTTATTCAAACACATGAAATTATATTCATATGTATGGATTTTCATATGCTGGATGACGGAGGTTTCCATGAGTTCCTGCTGTAAGAGTTCCCATGACACGAGTCGTGGATGCAACACCACCCACTTCCATGACCACAACCACGAGGTGACTGCGGCAACCGCTACGGCCTCTGTTTCTGCCGGCAATGCGCAGTGCAGCGGTGAAAGCGATGATGACTGCTGCTCGTCGGGGGATGATGGTGACGGAGAGTCGGAGTCCTTAACCGGTAATAATCTTCACGTCTGGCATATTTCCGGCATGGACTGTCCCGCCTGTGTTCGCAAAGTTGAAAACGCGCTCTCCAAAATTCCCGATGTCATGAAAGCCCATGTTTCTTTCTCGACCATGCGCTTGCAGGTGCAGTTTGCTAATGGGAAGGATAATCCGCAGGCTGTTCAGGAGGTTGTCGATGGGCTGGGTTATAACCTTGCAGAGACCGGTGAAGAACTGCCTGCCCAGAAAGAACCGGGTTTCTTTAAGAAATACAGCACCCTCCTGATACTTGCCGTCCTGATGGGGGCAGGTGCAGTGATTAACTACTTTTCCCCGGCGGCCGGTTCAGTTGCCTTGACCATGGCAACCGTCTGGGGCCTGATTCCCATCGGGAAAAAGGCATTTACCCAGGCGCGCTCAGGCACACCTTTCGGCATTGAAACACTTATGACCGTCGCTGCGCTCGGTGCTCTGGCTTTGGGGGAAACCCTGGAAGCCGGTATGGTTTTGCTGTTGTTTCTGATCGGTGAAGAGCTGGAAGGACTGGCAGCCAGACGGGCCCGTAAAGGTGTGGAAAGCCTGATGGCGCTGACGCCGGACAAGGCAGTCAAAATCCTTTTTGGCACTAATGGGGAAGAGACTAAAAAGACTACCCTGGCCGCAAAGCTGGTTCCGGGAGATGTGATTGAAGTTCTTCCCGGTGACCGTCTGCCGGTGGACGGTGAACTGATTACCGAAAGCGTCAGCTTTGATGAAAGTGCTCTGACGGGGGAATCTGTTCCCGTTGACCGTATGGCCGGTGAAACAGTAATGGCCGGCAGTCTCTCCGCAGACCGTGTGGCCCGTCTGAAGGTGGTCTCCGAACCGGGCAACAGCGCCATTGACCGTATTGTTCGGTTGATTGAGGAAGCGGAAGAGCGCAAGGCTCCGATTGAACGTTTTATTGATCGCTTCAGCCGCTGGTATACCCCGCTGATGATGGTGGTATCGGCTCTGGTTGTACTGATACCGCCCTTGTTTCTGGGGGGAGAATGGAGTACCTGGATTTACCGTGGCCTTGCCATGCTGTTGATTGCCTGTCCCTGTGCTTTGGTTATTTCTACACCAGCAGCAGTCACTTCCGGCCTGGCCCGTGCGGCACGACAGGGGATTCTGATTAAAGGCGGTATTGCCCTTGAACAGCTGGGCTCTGTACGACAGGTGGCCTTTGATAAAACCGGTACCCTGACCGAAGGTCGCCCGGAAGTGGTTGAAGTTGTCGCTTACAAAAACGACAGCAACCATTTGTTAGCTCTGGCCGCTGCTGTTGAGACCGGTTCCCGGCACCCTCTGGCTCAGGCTGTTGTTCGTCGGGCTGAAAAGGATGGCGTTGTCGTCAGTGAGGCTTCTGATGTCAGTGTCCAGGCCGGTAAAGGTGTTACTGGCAGGGTGCACGATAGAATTGTGACTATAGGCTCTCCGGTTCATCTGCAGAAAGAAATTGCAATAGTCCCCAATGCTGAAAGTCGCATTACCGAACTGGAAGAACAGGGATGTACAGTTGTTGGTGTTGTTTATGATGGTCAGCTGCAGGGACTGCTGGCTCTCAGTGATACCCTCCGTGAAGATGCCGCTCAGGCTGTTTCTGACCTGAAAGCACTGGGCGTTAACAGCATTATACTGACCGGAGATAACCCCCGGGCCGCTGCTGCTATCGCTGTCCGTACCGGCATGGATTTCCGTGCCAGCCTGCTGCCGGAAGACAAAATGACGGTAGTGGCAGAGTTGGAGAAGCAGGCTCCTGTAGCCATGGTCGGCGATGGTATTAATGATGCGCCAGCAATGAAACAGGCCCATGTAGGCATCGCGATGGGCAAGGGTACAGATGTGGCGCTGGAAACCGCAGATGCGGCCCTGACCCATGAGCGGATCACCGATATTGCAGCTATGATTGATCTGTCCCGGGCCACACTGAAGATTGTGCGACAGAATGTGATTTTTGCTGTTGGACTGAAAGCGGTGTTCCTGGTTACCAGTCTGTTCGGAATAACCGGCCTGATGCTGGCGGTTATGGCCGATAGCGGAGCTACTGCTCTGGTAACATTAAATGCTTTACGGCTGTTACGGCGAAATAGCCGGCGAGAATAGAGCAATAATGGATTTGCGGGAGCGATTTACTGACTCCCTTCCCTGTTTCTTTGGAATTCTGAGACTTTTTTGAAAACCATGTTGAAAAAAATAGCTAATGTTTCGGCGGCACTGGTCATGTCCGCATCGGCTGTAGCTGTGCAGAATGTAGCTGCGCAGAATATAGCTGCGAAGGGTGCCCCCTTGTTTACTTACGGCGGAAAAGATTACCGACTGAAGGACCTGCAGCCCGATCTTCAACAGCGTTACTTTGAGAATCTGAATGAAGCCCGGGTGAAGAACTTGAATATTCTCGACCAGGCGGTGCTGGATATTTATGTGAATAAGCTGGCTGCAAGCCAGAATCGCTCCGTCACGGAAACCCGCGCAGAATTAATGAAGGTTGCTCCTGTAACTGATGCCGATGTGGAAGCCCTGTATAACCAATATAAGGACCAGATTGGTATGCCCTTTGAGCAGGTAAAAGAACCCCTGCGTCAGCGCATCAGCGGTATGCGTACGCAGGAGCGTTTTCTGGAGCTGGTGGCGAAGGCCAAGAAAGAGAATGGCTTTGAACCAAAAATTCCTGAAGTGGAACCCCCCACCTTCACCATGGATCTGACACCTTTCCCGTTCAAAGGCGCGGAAGATGCCAAGGTGAAAATTGTTGAAGTGGCTGATTATCGCTGTCCCTATTGTAAGAAGGCAAAGGTGGCTGTTGATGAACTGATGAAGAAACACAAGGGCAAGATTCAGCTTGTTTATGTAGACCTTCCCGTTGTTCAGAAGGCGTCAGGCATTTCTCAGGCGGTTATGGCTGGTGCTTACTGCGCCCGTCAGCAGGGAAAATACTGGGAATACAATACTGCTGCCTACGATATGCAGAAAGATCTTGGTTTGGATTCTCCTGCCAAAATTGCTGATATGCTGAAACTGGACAATGAAGCTTTCCAGGCATGTATGTTTGATGACAAGGCTGCCAACTATGTTAAGCAGTCCGCTGAATTTGCTAACAGTTATGGCGTTACCGGTACACCGACGTTTTTCGTAAATGGTAAGCGCATACATGCCCGTGATCCTTATGTAGACCTGGAAAAAGTAGTTGCAGACACATTGAAATAATCTATTGATATTCCCCTTTTCACATCAATTTGCATGTTTTTTTAGGCAGCTCTGGAACGTGGGGAGGGGATTCTTCGTCCGTTATTTGGACTGGTAGATAATAACGGTTAACCTGGTGTACTGGTTCCTGGCAGGTCGGACAGCTGTTTGTGCTGCCTGTTCCCCGTAGCGCAAAATCACGTAAGCATGAAAGACAGAAAGGGTGGCCGCACTGGGGAGCAACAGCCTTTTTAATACTGTTATTGCATATTACGCATTGTCCTGAGGGTATATCAGCTCCTCCTTTTACGTTGGTCCAGAATACGCTGTCAGACATGCGTAAGAGTTGAGGTGGAGTATTTATTGGAGTGTTTATTGTTGCGGAAGCCTGTAATGACACTCCTGGAGATGCTGGAAGGGGCTGTGCTGTCGCTGCTTTGGGTTCCGGAGGAGCAGGCGTGGCTCTCTGTATTGTCGCATAAGGCCCAGGTGGATTGGCAGTGTGATGCATATTTGGTTGTAACCTATAACCTGGCGAGAAGGAATGTGGTGTGCTGCTCGGTATTAAACCGGAACCGAATCTTTTTCTCTGAGGTAAAACAATAGCCGGGCCTGGAGCCGGTCGGGTAGAAGCAATATCCAGAAGGCTGTGTAAAAGAAAAAACCGATCCTGAGAATTATCTATATTCCAGACAGTAGAAGAAGCCATGGCTGATGGTTTTTCTGCATGGAGGGATTCATTGTTGCGTAAAAAATACCACTTTGAGTCAGTAGGATATTGATAGTGCTGAAAGCTCTGATGGAAATGGGTGAAGTAATAGGGTGTGAGCTGAAGGTAGACAAAGCAAGTATTGTTTGACGCCTGATATTGATCTGCTGAACGGCGAAATTCCTGACTGGCCTGTTTCCAAGGGTCAATAACTGTTATCCCTGTGGTTGACTGGGCCAGGGATTCAATGAAATTCTGGCTTTGTGCCTGGGTACTTTCGTCAGGGTGATGGAAAATAACCAGTTTTTTAGCTGGCTTGATAACCAAAGGCGCGTTAACCGCAGGCTGAAGCATATTCAGGGTTGAAATATTCGCTCGCTGACTGGCAGGAATATTGAGCAGAATAGATGCCTCCGGATCCTGTTCGTTGTGCCATGTGATGGCTTCATTGGGGAACAGGGTTTGATCCTGAAACTGGAAGACCTGTACGTTTTTCTCTTTGTCGAAATAGACAGGACCGCTGTAAAGAGTGGAGTAACCCGACATGGAGGGAATATCAATGGCGGGGCTATGCTCAAGTATCAGGCGTTGATTCCATAGCAGGGTTGATGTGTTTTTCAAATCAATATCCCCTGAATAGGGTACCATTGAAAAGATATTGAGCCGGTTATTTTGGTACAGCCCCAAAGATGTATAAGCCCGGAAGTGATCCGGTTGAGGAGGTTTGAGGGTATGTTCAAACGCTGTTTCAGTTGATTGAGCGCCGGGCTTCTGCGTTAAATAGATATGGTAAAGATAGTTTTCCTGTTTGCTTCCTTTCCAGGTCAGGGTGGCGAGGAAATGACTCTCTGTCGCTGACAATTTTTCCTTTATCAGTTTCCAGGTATGACTGCCTGGGTTCCAGACAGCCTCTGAATCCAGGGCCGCCTGCTGTAGTTCCAGTTCCTGTTGAGACCAGGTGTTTATCAGATAGGATGTAGCGTCAGTTGGCACAACAATAATTATGTTGTAGTGATATTCTGCCGCCAGAACCCTCTGAAACAGGATGTTCAATAACAGAAGAAGCAAATAAGAAGTGAATCTTCCCGCAGTCATTCGTTTTACATCTTGAAAATGGTGGAAAGGATGTATAGATCAAAATTTGAAAACCGGCATTTTTAGTGTGTAACGCCGAGGTGTGGAAGTTGGCAGGTGTATATCCTTATTCATACTCTGTTGACACAGTGCAGGTATAAACCATGTATTTGTAGATGCGGCGCCGATTTGTCACTCCGGGGGGCTTTTATAAATACCGCTGAAGAGAATGTGAGTACGGCTGTAGCCACAAAGCCACTCATCGAAATCAAGTGTTTTTGTTTCTGTCCAGCTTTTTTGGGTTCTGCAACTATTGTTGTATGGGGAGCTGAAATGATGACGTTCTGGGTAGACGTTCCGGGTAGAAGTTCTGGGTATTAGTGGAATGCCTGTTAATGTTAAGTGGAGTCCTCGTTTCCCATTTGGGTTTGCACAGTATTTGTCGTACTTGATTAGGGGCAGCAACTTAATTCGAGGGAAGAAGGCAGTTCCGTCTCGGAAAATAATAAAAGTATTTCATTGACTTACAGATACCTCTCCTTATAATTCGCATCTCGTTCGGTGCGGGGTGGAGCAGCCTGGTAGCTCGTCGGGCTCATAACCCGAAGGTCGTCAGTTCGAATCTGGCCCCCGCTACCAAAGAACGGTGTGTGTGAGCGTTTTCAAAGCTTGCAATAGAATATGCAATATCGGTGCGGGGTGGAGCAGCCTGGTAGCTCGTCGGGCTCATAACCCGAAGGTCGTCAGTTCGAATCTGGCCCCCGCTACCACTTTTCGATAACGACGAGAATCGAAAATTTGATTATTGCATTCAGACTGGTGCGGGGTGGAGCAGCCTGGTAGCTCGTCGGGCTCATAACCCGAAGGTCGTCAGTTCGAATCTGGCCCCCGCTACCAACACTTTGATTATTATTATCCTTTCGGTTTTTTCTCAGCTGTTTAGCAGAAATTATCTTCTTCCAGATTTGATACACGGCTTTCGAGCAGTTGTTGAATAACGGATGAATCCGCCAGTGTTGATATGTCCCCAAGGTTTTCAGAGTCCCCTGTGGCGATCTTTCTTAAAATACGCCGCATAATTTTTCCTGAGCGTGTTTTAGGTAAACCGGGTGCATGCTGGATATAATCCGGCAGAGCGATAGCTCCAATTTTTCTGCGGGCCTGCTGCTTGAGTTCATCATCAAGTTCAGGGGCAAACTTCTCTCCCTGGTTCAAAGTGATAAACACATAGATGCCCTGGCCTTTGATGGCATGGGGAACGCCGACAACTGCCGCTTCTGCAACCAGTGGATGGGCAACCATGGCACTCTCAATCTCAGCTGTTGCCAGCCTGTGACCTGACACATTTAGAACGTCGTCTACACGACCGGTCATCCAGTAGTCTCCGTCTTCATCCCTGCAGGCACCGTCTTCGGTAAAGTAAAGTCCGGGGAATGTGCTGAAGTAAGTCTGAGAAAAAAGCACATGATCATTGCAGATGGTTCGAGCCTGCCCAGGCCAGCTATCACATATGGCCAGATTACCGAAGGATGCACCTTCAAGTATTTCACCTTCATTGCTGACAATGGCGGGTTTAATACCAAAGAACGGTCGGGTAGCTGCGCCGGGTTTCAGGGCTGTGGCACCGGGTAAGGGAGTAATCATGATGCCGCCGGTCTCTGTCTGCCACCAGGTATCGACAACCGGGCACTCACTCCGCCCAATGACATCCCGATACCAGTGCCAGGCGCTCGGGTTAATGGGTTCCCCGACACTGCCGAGAACTTTCAGGCTGGTCCGGGAAGTGCCTTTTACAACGGCATCGCCATAGGCCATCAGGGAGCGTATGGTTGTTGGCGCTGTGTAGAAAATATTGACCTGGTATTTATCAATAATCTCACTTATGCGGGAGACAGCCGGGTAATTCGGTAATCCTTCATGCATAACAATGGTGGCACCATTGGCCAGTGGTCCGTACACCACATAGGAGTGTCCGGTAATCCAGCCAATATCCGCATTGCACCAGTAAACGTCACCATCCTTATAGTCAAAAACATACTGGTGGGTCATGGAGGCATACACAAGATAACCCCCTGTAGAATGAAGAATACCTTTTGGTTTTCCTGTTGAGCCTGATGTATAAAGAATAAAAAGAGGAGCCTCGGCGTTTATCTCCTTTGCCTTGCATTCGGGTTGTGAATTTTCTTCAAGTTCATGCCACCAAATATCACGCTGCGAATCGAAGGAAATATTTATTCCTGTCTGGCGATAAACAATCACTTTCTCCAGAAAAGTGATTTTTGGATGGGTCAGTGCCTCATCAATATTGGCTTTAAGAGGTATGTGTTTTCCCCCTCTTATGCCTTCATCAGCGGTAATTGCGATTTTCGCTTTGCTGTCGATAATACGCCCGGCGATAGCCTCTGGTGAAAAACCCGCAAAGATCACTGAGTGCACAGCGCCAATGCGGGTGCAGGCCAGCATGGCGATCACCGCTTCAATCACCATGGGCATGTAAACAGCGACAACATCTCCCTGGTTAATACCCAGTGACAACAGGCCGTTGGACATGCGGCATACCCGCTGGTGCAGTTCCCGGTAGGTAATCTGTTGCTGTTGTTCGGGTTCGTCCCCTTCCCAGAGGATGGCTATCCGCTCCCCTCTTCTTTCCAGGTGCCTGTCCAGGCAGTTGTACGACACATTAGTGGTGCCGTCCTGATACCAGCGAATATGAAGGTCATCCAGATTAAAGGAGACATCTTTTACCTGAGTAAAGGGTTTAAACCAGTGAATGCGTTGTCCATGTTTTCGCCAGAACTCTTCCGGATGGTCAATAGAATGCTGATACATCTCTTTATATGTCTCTGCATTAATCCATGCCTGTTGGGCGAGTTCAGGTGAAACGGGAATAATGGATAAGTCCGACATATCGGCATCAGCTCCGGTAACCAGGAGAGCGCATGAGTATAGGCAGGAGATGTTTAAAGCCTGTGTTTTCTTTGAAAAAATCGGCTTTTGACCCTGGTGTTTTGGGAGAACTCCGGGAGCATAAAAGATTACATTTTCCGCCATGGCAGCCAGTATTGACTTGCTGCTTTTCCTGCTTGCCCGGACTCTTTGAGTGGTCAGGTTGCAGAATGCGGGCAGTTCCAGATTAACAGGGTGCATAACTGAGTTGCCTGCCCTGAGCTATTGGCAGTTTTTTGAAGTTGCAGAGCGGGAGGGGTGAACTGCACTATTGAGTTGGTCGCTTTATGTGCCTGTCTTCAAGGCCGCTTTCTGGCTGGCCCAGCGACTGATGTCCAGGCGCAGTTCAGGGTCTTCCTGCACCTGCTCCCATTGCAGGGGCCTACGGGTCAGAGGGTTGCTTGGACTTATTTTCAGCCATTCTTTCAGGGCATCATGGTCAAACACGTATTTGTGTTTACCCTCCCAGACACAGACCGGATGTTCGATAAGATCATGGGTGATCGGGCAGCGATATGCGTCAGGGATAGCGATAAAGCTGCGCATAACTCTTTGCAGATTGCGTCGAAAGTCTGTTTCTGTCTGCAGTAACTCTGGATAGAGGCCATCCTTCTGTTCCTGCAGTAACAGCCATTCTGTTGACTGGCCCATATCCTCTTTGCCGGATTGAACCAGCTCTTCAGTTGCCTCAACTAACCGCTTAATCACATTATTATTGTTTTCGTTGGAAGTGCTGACGTAGTGGGTGATCATCGCCAGAATGGTCCGCCGGGGATCAAAAGGGTGGTTTTTAATGGCAATTTGTATAGTGCTTTCCTTTATTCCGAGTTTACGACCAAATTCTGCAGGGCAATGGGCCAGCAATTTGGCGATGTAGATAAAGCTACAGGATCGGTAAGCATCACGGGCAACTTGCGCCAGCGCAGTATTTGGTGCGCAGTGCATCCAGGCAGGTAATTGCTGCAGTGTTTGTTGAGCCCCCAGAAAATTAAGGGCGTGGTACAGATGCCCGGTTTCATAGCCTGACTCATAGCCTGACCTTGGGGGCAGTAGTTTCTTCCACAGGGCTGCCTGAAGCTGAGATAGATCGTGCCTGCAGTTTTTCTCGATAATGGTGACTTCTTGCCAGGTTAATCCCATAGTCATTCCCAGCCAGAACCAGTTATTGCCAAGGTGGAGGTGGAAGCAGTGGTTGGCGTCTAATGGTACTGACTGAACCTGTTTTTCCCCCACATCCATGGGAGTATCGCTGAGTTCCTGGGCCGTCAGGTAGGGCAGTTCGCTATTATCTGGTAGCCGGCAGGCTGTTACCCCTGTTAAGGCAGAACAGTGGTTGACCAGTGACTTCTGATTGAGCTGTTCCAGGGCGTAGACAAAATTTTCATGGGTCAGGCGATTAAGCCTGAGAGCGGCTGTACAGATACTTTGTACTTGGCTAGAAGTCTGCTCGAACTGGTTTTCAAAGAGGGTCTGTTGCAGAACATCTTCGGGGATGCCCAGGTAGCGGCCAAAAGGTTCCGGCTCGTTGATTTTATTGAGCACTTTCAGAAGTACCAGAATGTTAAGCGGTTTGAGTTTTGGAATTGTGGCGCGCTCTGTCAGTGTGTCCATTATTTTCTGAGCACTATTGAAGTCATTTATATGGGGGCTGCATAGAATTCTGGCAAGATCATTTGCCGTTACTCTGTTCTCAGTATGTTCAAGCCAGCTTTGCAGAACATAGAGTATTTTTTTTTCAGTGCTGTCTACCCAGTGAGGAAACAGAATAGAGGTACCGGTTTCATGAATCAGGACGTCCAGGTTTATATCTTTTGGAATGAAACAGAATAAATCCCGCAGGGTGAGCTTCTGCATCATGGCACGCTGTTTATCACCGGGGTAAACCCTGTAATCCGGCTGGCGTGGCTGGGTGGAAAGAGCTGTCAGGGGAGGGCTGAACTCGTGGCAGTGGGCAAATGATGTTTGCAGGTTGCCCAGTGTTAATAATCCTTCCTGTTCCAGTTCCCAGAACAACTTGAGCTCTTTCTCAACGACGGAATTGCTTTCTTTGATAACTGTATGACTGCTAACGGGTAGCCCCATTTCTATGCCCAGCTCCGGTTTGAGGGTGTCTATGTCTTTGCCTGTCCGACGTATCAGAAGCAGCGCCTCCCGGGCGGAGAGCCGTGTGCTCTGGGACAAGCTGTCAGGCTCTCCTGCAATTACTGGAAGTGTGGGTGGCAGGTGGTACTGGTTCCTCAGCAGCTGGCATTGATTCGAGCATACCTGTGCCAGCGCCTGTACAAGCCGTTCTGCGGTCAGAATGTTTTTGGCTTCAGCCTGTTGAAGCGACCAGAATATAATATCCTTAGGATTTTTCGGGTATGTCGTTACAGTTTTCAGATCTTCCTGGCTCAGACCAAGGTAAAAGCCGAACCCTCGACAATTTTCGCTGTAAATGTTTTGGCAATAAGTCCAGGCCTGTTGTGCGGTCATTCGGTGCCCGGAAGGAAGTGGCCGGGCTGAACTTAGAGGGATTGTGCCGGAAGGACCAGGGCTTCCCTGGTTCCGGGGGATGTTTGGTTGCCTTCTGGCGGCGGAGCGAGGCTGTGGCTGCAGACCCTGAGAAGGGGGAGGCCGGGTTCTCCAGGTTCTCCAGAATCTGCTGATATCCATATTCTGCTCCATAACCACAACGACTGTTTGTGGTTATTTCAGCACAAGCTGGTACTTGATTATCCTAACTGGTCAGTTAGAACTGCTGACTAAATAGTCTTTTGTCTATTGGTTATCCCGACCGGAGATGGCTCTATTGGCAGTTTTTTTCGAGGTTGCTGATAGCACTGGCGGAGCGGCTTAAGGAAAAAGTCCCTGCCCGGTTCTTGTTGGAAGCGTCCGGATAAATAACCCTTACACGATTTCCCGCCGAGAGTTCCTGCAACAATTCTTCCGTGATTCCTGAAGCCGCAACCACTGCCATGGTGTGCTGGCTTGCTTTAAGGGTCCACATCTGTTCCTTATCAATCCTGATTTTTATTTTTACGGGGCTGCGTTTGCGGAAACGTTGTTTTGGAAGGTAAAGAGCCAGGGAGATGCGCGGGTCTCGTGAACTGCAGAACAGTTCCAGTTCTGCTGTGCTTTTTGAGGCGGTGGCAGATGCTGTGTAGTGTTTCAGGGAGCCGCTTTTAAAACTCTTGTACTGCCAGTTGGCCTGAGTGGGCAGGGAAAGAAGAAGTGTCAGGGACAGTAATGGAAAAACGCGAAGCGCGTGAGAAAGGAGTGTCATACAGACATTACCCGGTGCATATAATCATGGCTTGAAACTTAAAGAATCATGATCATATCACGGGGCAGAGTGAGCAAGAACCGACTATTCGTTAGATGTATCTGGCTTGCCAGGCTCTTCCAGATTCAGCTCTTTCAGGGCGATGACTGCCTGTGTTCTGTTGCGGACACCCAGCTTGCGGAAAATAGCCGTGACATGCGCCTTGATGGTGGCTTCGGAAATGTTCAGCTCCCAGGCAATCTGCTTGTTCAGCAGGCCTTCGCTGATCATACCCAGAACCCGGAACTGTTGTGGCGTCAGGGAGGCGATACGTTTTTCCAGCTCGCTGCTGGAATCTTCCATTTTCTGATTCATATCCACGCTACTGGGAATCCAGTTGCCGCCACGGATAACATCCTGAATCGCGGATTTGATCACCCCTATGGAAGAAGATTTGGGGATAAAACCGGATGCGCCGTAACCAATGGCCTTGCGAATTACCGCCTCGTCATCCTGGGCGGAGATCACCACCACGGGCACCTTGGGGTGCTGGCCACGGATATAGAGCAGGCCGGAGAATCCGTGGGCGCCGGGCATATTCAGGTCCAGCAGCACCAGGTCGGGGTTGCTCTGGATCTCAAGGGCATCCTGAAGGGAGGCGATGGAGTCAGTCTCGGTGATTTCCGGCTGTTCTAGGGCCTGGGTTACTGCAGACTGCAGAGCGGCACGAAACAGAGGATGGTCTTCGGCAATGATTATACGAGTATCCATGGCGCTTCTCTTCCCTGTACGTGAGCAGGTTAACCCCATACATGGGGTCAGATGCTCTGAATCAGCATCACTGTTTTGACTATAGCGGCTCAGGGGCAGAGCTGGTTCCGGCTTCCAGGTTCTCGACTGCGGTTGCCAGTTCCTGGGGGTGTTTTTCTTTGAAGGGGGCGTAAAACGCCTGCAGATTGGCGATATCCCCGGCCTTGTCACCGCTCACCAGCTGGCAGATAACGGGAATTGAAGGTCTGGAGTGAAGAACGCCAGATGATATGTGTTTCCAGACCCGGGGCGGGGGTAGAATAAGAACCATTAGTCGGGAAACGATGTGCGTGCCGGAACAGCCTCAGCAGACTCAGCCATCGGAGTGACCACACTTACGGAGCTGTAACTTTTGGAACAGACACCACGCAAAATCATTCATGTAGATTGTGATTGTTTTTATGCCGCTGTTGAAATAAGGGAAAATCCCCGGTTGCGCGGGCGGCCCGTAGCGGTGGGTGGAACGCCCGAAAGGCGTGGTGTTATTGCTACCTGCAATTATGAGGCAAGGGATTATGGCGTGCGGTCTGCCATGGCGTCTGCCTATGCCCAGCGGCTATGTCCCGACCTCGTGATTGTAAAGCCAAGGTTTGAGCTCTACCGGGAAGTCTCCCGGGCCCTGCACGAGATATTTGCCACCTACACCCACCAGATTGAACCCCTCTCCCTAGATGAAGCCTTTCTGGATGTCAGCGACAGTTCCAACTGCCATGGCAGTGCAACCCTGATGGCCCGGGAGATACGCCGTTGGGCAAAGGAGAAAACCGGCATTGTGGTCTCGGCCGGTGTGGCCCCTAATAAGTTTCTCGCCAAAATCGCCTCAGACTGGAATAAGCCCGATGGTTTGAAGGTCATCACTCCGGATGAGGTGGACGATTTTGTTCGGGTAATGCCGGTCAAAAAAATCTTCGGTGTGGGCAAGGCGACAGCGGGCAAGCTGGCAAAGCTGGGTATTGAAACCTGCGCAGACCTGCAGACCTGGTCCCAGATAGACCTGAACAAGCGCTTTGGGGTGTTCGGGGACAGACTTTACCAGCTTTCCAGAGGTATTGATCATCGCCCGGTGGTGACCAGTCACAGGCGCAAGTCCCTTTCTGTTGAGCATACCTATGATACGGATCTTCCTGATCTGCCAGCGGTGGAGAGAATGGTTCCTGAGTTGGTGGCGGAACTGGTTCTGCGTTATGAAAAAGTCAGCGAGGAATACGCTGTCACCAAGCGTTTCGTAAAGGTGAAGTTCGCGGATTTTACCCAGACCACCATGGAAGAGCCCATAGCGCAGGGAGATCCGGACTCTTTCGATTACCAGCTCTTTCTAAGGCTGGTCGGCAGTGCCTGGGAGCGGGGCAGTAAGCCTGTTCGATTATTAGGCACAGGTGTTCGGCTTCGGGATCTGAAAAACAGTCATGATGCCACCCAACTCGACCTATTTACCGGGCAGAAAGATTAAATCACTGACACTCCCTTTTACCCCTTTAAAAAATAAGAAAAACCAGCCTGGACAGTAGTTTGGCTGGCTTCATTAAACCCTCCCTCAGGTATCCGGTTTACCCCCGAGAAAAGCCGTCTACAGTAGGAATAGGCCGCCATTCAGGCGAGCGTCATTTAAATATGTTTCCGGTGTTGCGTTGTCTCCGGTAATGGCAGAAAGATGTCGAGGAGTTGCCGTGGAACGCGAAGTACGCCACCCCTACCTGTTCACCCTTTGTGGGTTTGTTCTCTGCTTTATGTTTCTGGGCAATATGGCCCGGGCGGATGGAGCCGTAGTACCGGTTTATCTGAATATGAGTGATTATGATGACAGTAAATACCGGGGCTTTATTCAGGTGTATGATAAACCCCTGGATATGTCATCAGAGGCTATATTGCGGGTTTACCCCGGTGATATCCTGAGAATTGATGTGGAATCCGGTGAATGGCTGGCAGTGAATGTTACCCTTATCAGCACAATTTTTCCCTGTAAGGATTACCAGGGACGCCACAGAATAGAAGTCGGTAAAGGGGCTTTTATTACCGGAGTGGTGGTGACACCAAGGCTGACAGTCGATAGAAACGAGACTGTCTGTCGCCTTGATGTCACTTCAGCTGCAGAACAATAACAGGTTTTAACTACCTGTTTTCACCCTGCGTCTTTGGGTGAAGCCGATACCCAGCAGCAGTAACAATGCCGGAATAAACATCAGCTGTCGGGGAGGCCTGTCATTGGGCGTTTCCACTGAAACAATTTCCCAGTCAAAATCGACTCCCGCCTTTTCCGCCGGGCTGGAGAAGCCGATGTTATCGACAATCGCTTTCTGGTTATCGAACACCAGCTCCAGCCCCAGGGCCATCAGGCGGTCATCCCCGGTGGCTTCATTGCCAACGGTCAACATCACGGTTTTGTTTACAGCTTTGCCGGTAAAGTCCTCACCGCTGACCCGCAGGCGCAGAAGTTCGCCCGGTTCAACAGCCATAACTTCCTGTTGGATGGTGTATCCGGGCTTTTCCAGATATTCCGGCCAGGCCATATCCCACCAGAAACCCGGGCGGAATAGAGTAAAGGCGATCAGAAGCAGGCCAATGGTTTCGTACCACTTGGTTTTGGTAAGCCAGAAGCCTTGCGTAGCTGCGGCAAATACCAGCATGGCTCCAAGAGCGCTGAAGATGGTCAGCAGCAGTTCCCAGACACTGCCAATATCAATTAACAACAATTGCGTGTTGAAGATAAACATAAACGGCAGAATGGCGGTACGGATATCGTAGGTAAAGCCCTGAATACCAGTCTGGATAGGATTGGTCTTGGCGATGGCTGCCGCCGCATAGGCCGCCAGTCCTACCGGTGGTGTGTCGTCTGCCAGTATGCCGAAGTAGAACACAAACAGGTGCACGGCAATCAGCGGAACAATCAGGCCGTGGGCTGCGCCCAGACTGACGATAACAGGCGCCATCAGGCTGGATACTACAATGTAGTTGGCCGTGGTCGGCAGGCCCATACCCAGGATCAGGCTGATCAGGGCGGTAAACATCAGCATCAGAATCACGCTGCCGCCGGAGATAAACTCCACAAACTCGGTCATCACCTGGCCGATACCGGTCAGTGTCACTGTACCCACCACAATACCGGCTGCAGCTGTGGCAACACCGATACCGATCATATTGCGGGCACCGGACAGCATTCCATTCAGCAGTTCAATAAAGCCACGACGGGTGCCGCCGAAAATATCGGACTCACCGCTGAAGAATCTCATGATCGGATGCTGGGTCAGCACAATAATGATCATAAACAGGGTGGCCCAGAAGGCGGACAGACCCGGAGAAAGGCGCTCTTTACCGATACACCAGATCAGCACCACAACTGGAAGCAGGAAGTGTAGGCCGCTTAACGCTGTCGTACGAATACGGGGGGCAACAGTGAATTCATGATTCTCATGGTTATCGGGGAACTTCGCCGCCAGCCACAGCAGGCCTAGATAAACGGCAGTGACCAGAGCACCAATAACCCACAGGGAAGAGTCGCCGGCCACATCTTTGATCCAGCCAATACCGAAGTAAACCAGAGCCCCAAGAATACACATCAGCAGGAAGCTGCCAACCGCCACCAGAAGCCATTCGGCCATGGTCAGGTTACGCTCCCGGGGCATGCCCTGCATACCGGCTTTTACTGCTTCCAGATGCACAATATAGAACAGCGCAACATAGGAAATGGCAGCGGGCAGAATAGCATGGCGAATAACATCGATATAGGGAATACCGACGTATTCAACCATCAGGAAAGCAGCGGCACCCATAATCGGTGGTGTCAGCTGACCATTGGTGGACGCAGCCACTTCAATTGCGCCGGCTTTGGTGGCCGGGAAGCCAACCCGTTTCATCAGGGGAATGGTAAAGGTACCGGTAGTCACTACGTTAGCGATACTGGAACCGGAAATCACACCACTTAAACCGGAAGAAACAACCGCTGCTTTTGCAGGACCGCCCTTCAGGTGTCCCAACAGGGAGAAAGAGAGGCGGATAAAATATTGCCCGGCTCCTGCCTGCTCCAACAGTGCGCCAAAGAGTACAAACAGGAAGACAAAGTTTGTGGATACTCCCAGGGCTACGCCAAATACGCCTTCTGTCGTCAGCCAGAAGTGGGACATGGCCTTGTTCAGGCTGGCTCCCTTATGGGCGATAATATCCGGCATATAGGGGCCGGCAAAGGTGTAAAACAGGAAAACACCGGCTACAACCATAAGTGGTGGTCCAAGGGCCCGGCGGGTGGCTTCCAGAAGCAGAACCATGCCGCATACGGCAAAGACAATATCTGAAGTTATCGGTGCGCCGGCACGCCCGGCCATGGACTCATAAAAAATATAGATATAGGCCGCAGAAAAGCTGCCCAGTGCCGCCAGTATCCAGTCCTGAACCGGAATATGGGTTTTCGGAGAGCGCTTCAGCGCAGGGAAGGCTGTAAACGCCAGGAATATAGCGAAAGCCAGATGGATGGCACGGGCTTCGGTGTCGTTAAGAATAAAGACATTAAAAACAAACGGCAGTGGTGAGGCATACCACAGCTGGAAAAGGGACCAGCACAGTGCGGTACCTGCCAGAATGCGTGCAGATAAGCCCCGGGGGCTACGGGCCCCGGTATCGGCATCATTAACGATCTGTGCGGCGGCGTCGGTGCCTGCCGGCTGCTGGTTTTGTAAAATTTCGGACATAATCTCGTTACCCTGGCCAGGGATTCCATAAAGCCAGCAACTGCACACGGGGTGCAATCACAGGGAGGGAGTCAAGGTTGACATCAGCGGCGGGTGGCCGCTGGTGAGTCTTTCATGCAGGTTGGGGGCATGAGGAGTGACGTGGTTCCGGGGCGAGCCCGGAACCCATGCCAGGGATTACTCGATCAGGCCGGCTTCCTTGTAGTAGCGGACTGCGCCACTGTGGAGAGGTGCAGACAGACCGCCGCTGACCATTTCTTCCTTCTTGAGGTTGGCGAAGGCCGGGTGCAGTTTGCGGAAGTCGTCGAAGTTATCGAACACGGACTTCACGATCTGGTAAATGGCTTCGTCAGATGTATTAGTAGAAGAAACAAAGGTCGCACCCACACCGAAGGTTTTCACATCTTCGGGATTACCGCTGTACATATTGCCGGGAATGGTAGCGCTACGGTAGTAGGGGTTGTCCTTGATCAGCTTGTCGATAACCGGTCCGGACACATCAACCAGTACGGTATCGCAAGAGGTGGTGGCTTCCTTGATGGAACCATTGGGGTGACCGACTACATAAACCATGGCGTCAAACTTGTTATCGCACAGGCCTTTGGACTGTTCAGCGGCTTTCAGCTCGGTAGCCAGTTTGAAGTCTTTCTTGGTCCAGCCATAGGCGTCCATCACCACTTCAATGGTGCCACGCTGACCAGAGCCGGGGTTGCCGATGTTAACGCGCTTGCCCTTCAGGTCTTCAAAGGTCTTGATACCGGAATCTTTGCGGGCAACAACGGTGAAAGGTTCTGCGTGAATAGAGAATACGGAGCGCAGGTCTTTGTTGGCACCCATCTTCTCGAACTTGCTGGTGCCGTTATAGGCGTGATACTGCCAGTCGGACTGGGCAATACCCATATCCATTTCACCGGCGCGGATGGTGTTCAGGTTGTAAACGGAACCACCGGTACTTTCCACGGAACAGCGAATGCCGTGCTTCTTGCGGCCCTTGTTAACCAGACGGCAGATGGCTCCGCCGGTGGGATAGTAAACGCCGGTGACACCGCCGGTTCCGATGGTGACAAACTGCTGGCTTGCGGGAGCAGCAGATGTGCTAAGGGTTGCTGCGGCAAGGCCGGCGCCAAAAACGGCAAATGAAATTTTTTTCAGTAAAGACATAAATGTCCCCCGATTTTGATGATTATTGTTCTTCCCGATTCACCCTTTAATCCGAACCTGATGGTGCTTTATCAGGTTCGGATGTCCCTCATGCCACAGATTGAGCCGGGAAGCTCTGAGAGTTGTCTCTTTATTTGTCTGGCGAAGAACGGGCAGTAAAGGCGTGCCGAAAACAGAAAATTCTTCGCTAATTTATCGCAGGCCTTATATGACCCGTTTACGAATCCTAACATGGAGGGGGTTGGCTAAGTGAAGTTTTCCTTAACAGAACATTTTAAGATGTCTGAAAAGCGGGCGGGATTATGGTGGGGTTATTGGTTTTTGTCCGCAAACTCTGCCAATTATCACATGTGCAGCCACACACAGGATGCTGGTGCAAGGGTAAACCCTCCCGACCGGGTAATAACACGAGTTTTTTCTGAAATATTGGTGAATGTCAGCTTAACCGCAGCATTTTTTGAATTTCTTGCCACTGCCACAGGGGCAGGGATCATTCCGGCCAACACTTTTTGCTGAACGGGCGGGTATGGTCGGATCGACAAAGTACCAGCGTTCATTTTCCTTAACAAATTTTGACCTCTCCCGGTGTTCTTTCTCTTCTTTCACGGGAGGAAGCAGGAATCGGGCGGAAAATTCTACCTCTCCCTGCAGGTCACTTTCCTGTCCGGCCAGGGTGTCCAGAATCTCCAGGGATTGCCATTGGGTACGGTTTGCCCAGTCCTGCATTTCCTGTTTGTTCAGGCCGGATTGTTGTTTGCTCCAAGTGGTGTCATACAGGTAATCGATAAGACCCAGAGACCAGGCGCAGTAGCGGGAGCGCATAAGTTGTTCCGCCGTTGCCGCATAGGCCCTCTCTTCGTGAAGGGGTTGGCAGCAGCCGGCATAGGCTTTTTTGGTACCGCAGGGGCAGGGTGCGATGGCATCGAAAGTGTTGTCGGAGGAAGTCGGCTTTGTCATCATTTGATTGTAACAGGGGTAAGGAAAAAGTGGGCAGCGTTGCAATGATGAAATATGTTCTGATAATTGGGCGGCTGCTGACGCTGCTGTTCTGGACAGCGGTGATTACGTCACTGTTTATGGTCTGGCCGGAACCCCTGGGTACGGTGATTCCCGGTATTGGCGCGCTGGTTCTGGTGGCTCACGGTCTTGAGGCTCTGCTCTGGCGAAACAGGATTCGTCAGGTTTCAGAGAATATGACCGTTGATGTTATTCAGGTGCTGATTTTCGGGGCTTTCCATATGTATGCCCTCCATGGCAGGGAAAATTCAGGGAACTCTTAGCGCCTGTTCACTGGCTAAGAGTTTAAATCTGCTCAAGCCATTCCAGTACTTTTTCGGCCTCTACGTTGACCGCTACATCCACAGAAGGGCACCCTGCCCAGGGATTGTGGCAGTAGTTGAGAGAATCCTCTTTGTGCATGATCATCTTTCCCCGATAAAGGTCATCACATAAAACCCTGAGCTGGCCTTTTTCCGTTTCAAACCACTCTGGATGAAGGGCACAGGCAATGGCGGAAGAGTCGTGGATGTGGCATCCGTTTATATCGTAGTGATCCTGGTAAAACTCCAGGTAGTGCCGGGTAATGTCATGGAGGAATTTTCCAGAATCCGGATGGCGCTGCTCCAGCCGCTGGAAATAACCCGGTGGTGAGATGATCTGGTGAGTGACATCAAGTCCGACGACAGTGACCGGCCAGTGGGCGGCAAATACCTGGTCTGCGGCATGAGGATCGCAATAAATATTGGTTTCCGCAGCCGCTGAAATATTGCCTGGTACATGCAGGTTGCCACCCATCAGCACCACTTTTTTTATTTTGTCGGCAGTATTCGGGTCCAGCGCCAGTGCCAGGGCAATATTGGTTAAGGGGCCAATAGAAACCAGGGTGATTTCTCCCGGATACTGTCTGGCCATATCTACAATTAACTGTGATGCACTGATGGTTTCTGGCTGGCGTTTCACTTTGGGCTGGGGAATATTGCCCAAACCATTTTTTCCATGGGCAAAGGCTGGAAAACCTCTGGATGGCAAGAGAAGAGGTTTGTGGGAACCCCGGTAAACGGGAATATCTCTGCCATGAACCTCCAGAATGCGCAGGGCGTTTTCTGTAGTCTGATCGACAGAGGCATTGCCGTAAACCGTGGTCAGGGCCAGAACATCGAGTTCTGGGGAAGACAGAGCACAGGCTATGGCCAAGGTGTCATCAATGCCGGGGTCTGTATCGATAATCAGTTTTTCAGTCATGAAGCTGTGACATTATCGAGGGATGAAAAGGCTTCTGGAAAGGAAGTGTGAATCGGAATTGAAAAAAGTACAGAATACCGGTAAAGAATTTGTTTTCGTAACTACTGCATACCCATACAGTGACGGTATACTGGTGGAGATATTTTTCTTGCGGTTTTTCCTATGTCTCAATTGGCTCCGGCACTGCGCCAGACAATCCAGAAAGCCTACAGCCAGTTTCTTGATAAAAGAGAGCTGAAGCCCCGTCTTGGACAGAAAATCATGATCGCCGAAATCGCTAAAACGATTGGCGTGATTGATATGGACGACGATGGTAAGCGTACCTCCGACCCGGCGGTATGTGTGGTGGAAGCGGGAACTGGCACGGGAAAAACCGTGGGCTACACCCTTGCGGGTATTCCTCTGGCTCAGAATGCCGGCAAAACTCTGGTTATTGCGACAGCAACTGTGGCTCTGCAGGAGCAGATTCTGAATAAAGACCTGCCGGATATCAGCCATAACAGCGGCCTGAAGTTTACCGTAGCACTGGCCAAGGGCCGCAGGCGTTATCTGTGCGTACAGAAACTGGATACTTTGTTGCAAAGTTCCAGTGCAAATTCCGCTACGGCCCAATTGTTTGCCGAGGAAGGTTTCAGTATAGACCTGAACGAAGACTCAACCCGGGTCTATGAAACCATGGTTTCACGGCTGGCATCGGGAGCCTGGGACGGTGACCGGGACAGCTGGGCAGATAGTATTGATGATATGGACTGGCTGGCACTGACGTCTACCCACGCCCAGTGTACCGGCCCCAAGTGTCCGCACTTTAATGGTTGCCCGTTTTATAAGGCGCGGGCATCCCTGGATAAGGTTGATGTTATTGTCACTAACCATGATCTGGTTCTCTCTGATCTGCTGCTGGGTGGTGGTGCTATTCTGCCGCCGCCGAAAGACTGCCTGTATGTGTTTGATGAAGGCCACCACCTGCCGGACAAAGCTATCAGCCATTTTTCCCATGACACCCGCCTTAATGACACAGGTCGATGGCTGGAGCAGGCCGGAAAACTTCTGGGCAGAATTCTGGGTTCCCACGCTTTGCCGGGAAAAATCGGCGAATGGTTTGAACAGCTGGAAAGGCGCTTTGGTGAGCTGAAGGAAGAGCAGGTTCATATTCGGGAAGCACTTTTGCAGATTGCTGGCTTTCACAAGGCTGGTGAAAGTGTCCGGGAAAGGACCCGTGAAAGTGAGAGTGGCCGAACCCTGGTATATCGTTTGCCCGGCGGTGTGGTGCCGGATCATATTCGGGAAATGGCAGCAAAAATGAAAGCCGGATTCAGTGCTGCCGCAGATCTGGCCGACAGGGTTGTCAGCGAATTAAAAAGTGCCCTTGATGGTGAAGTGCCGGGCGTTGACAGGTTGCAGGCGGAACAGATTCTTCCCTCCGTAGGATCATTGCTCACCCGATTGCAGGGTAATCATGATTTGTGGATGTCCTGGAGTCGTCCTGATGGTGAAGGCGAACCACCCGCCGCACGGTGGATTGAATGGCGGGAACATAACGGGCATCAGGATATTACTGTAGCCAGTAGCCTGATTCTGGCAGGGGGCCTGTTGCGACAGTATCTGTGGAATACCGCCTGGGGCGCGGTGGTAACATCCGCCACGCTAACAGCGCTGGGTAAATTTGACCGCTACCGTATTCGTTCCGGGGTTCCTTCCGACAGTCCCTGTGAAAGTGTGCCCAGCCCGTTCCGTCACGCGGAAGCTGGTACTCTGGTGATTCCTTCGATGAACAGTGACCCGGGCCGGGCTGACCAGCACACCGATGAATTGATTGAAATGCTTCCGGAGATGCTGGCGCTCAATCGAGGGACTCTGGTGCTGTTTTCATCTCGTCGGCAGATGAAAGATGTGTTCTTTGGCGTAGACCGGGAGCTGCGGGAAAAAATCCTGATACAGGATGATTACAGCAAGCAGGAACTGTTGCGCCTGCACCGGGAACGTATTGATGCCGGCAAGGAGAGCGCTATCTTTGGTCTGGCCAGTCTGGCCGAAGGCATTGACCTGCCCGGGGAGTACTGTGAACACGTAGTGATCGCCAAAATTCCCTTTGCTGTACCCGATGACCCGGTAGAAGCCTCCCTGGCAGAGTGGGTTGAGGCTCGAGGAGGCAATCCGTTTATGGATATATCTGTGCCAGATGCTGCTATACGACTAGTGCAGTCCAGTGGCCGTTTACTTCGTACTGAGCAGGATACCGGCCGAATTACCATCCTTGACAGGCGTCTGGTGACCCGTCGTTATGGTCAGGCTCTTCTGAACTCTCTTCCGCCTTATCAGCGGCAGATTGCCTGATAAACGTTCTTAAAAGCAGCAGGCCTGATCCGGACTCCCCTGAATCAGGCTTGCGTAAAATTGACATGCTCAAGTCAGAACCATATTAATTAATCTTTGGTTGCCGACCCACGAAAGCAAGGCAGCGCTCTCCATAGAGAATCCGTAGAGAAGGTGCCCCTCCGCTTGTTGTAAGGGGGCGGGGGGTCCACGGGCTGATAATCAGCACTTGGATAGATAGTCTTTTGGACAACTGCCTGAACAGGCAGCTCGGAGAACTGAAGCCAGCCGCTATTGGCTTTCTGGGCGTTTATAGCTGTCAGTCCCAGGCTTGCTGGCTGATCAGGCCAGGCAGGCAGTGCTGGAATAGGCGTTTTTAGCGGAGCAATATAAAAGCCGCTGGCCAGTCCCATTCCAGAGTCATCTTTCAGGGCAAAGTAGTTAACCACACCATTCTCACCCGGGCAGGCGGCGGTAAAGCTGGGCCACTGACCACTGCCTTTGATAATACCAGCATTATCCGGGGTTTGATTTTGTGCCAGGGTGAACAGTGCAGGGGTTGGGAAGAAGGACTCAACACCGCTATCTGTGACCCCTACAGCGGTACCATTTTGTGTTACCAAAAGACCACTGAACAGGTTATTGGTGTTGTTTAGCTGTTGCGCCGCATAGGGGCTCCAGGTGGGGGATGATCCTGCGCCAAACAGTCCACTCAGCCCGTACTGGCTAGCCGTACCCTTGTAATATTGATGGCTGTTTTCAAGTGAAAAACTCTCGTTAACTTCATCTACCGGGGTTGCATAAAGACTCTCACCACGACGAATCAGGCAGGTTTCTCCGTTGGCGGCCAGAGCCATTACCTGGCTGATGCTGTCCATAGGCATGCGTGACCAGCTGGCTGTACCGTTGCCTTGATTCAGCTTGATAATACCGGCAACGCTCTGTGCTGGTGATTCAAAATTCCTGACGACACGGTTGACCGCAATAGTGGTCATATCACTGGATGTAGCCACCAGCATCAGTGTGCCGTTACCCTGTTCAATCATGGTTTGAGTATCCGGGTCACTGGAAAAGTCAACGACTACGGATTTGTAGCTTTGATCCTTCTGTTGGATCCAGAACAGGTATTTTTTATTCGAGTAGTTACTATCATCTTCTGTACTGAGAATGGGATGAATTGGCTTTGGTACTGTTGGCCCACCTCTGCGAACATCCGGAATTTTCAGGAAATGATGATGTGGCGATTTCAAAACTTTGTTGTTGGTGGAATAGGATGGCGTGCTGCTGGGTTGGAGTTCTAGGCCAAACATCAGCTTGCCATCGCTCGTCGTCTGCATGGCGATGGCCTGGAGGGTTTCTGTCTGGTTATTCGATCCGGGCAGCATGGTGTAGGTGACAGGGTCACTGTTCTGGGCTGGCAGGGTCAGGGTAAAGGCGCCCATGGATTCCAGTTTTGTGCCGGCGGTATCAGAAAAGGTCGCCTTGACACCACTGATTACGCCGCCTTTAAAGTCAAAAGCGTAAATCAAGCCTTTGGTGATCTGGTCAACCACAGCGGTTGACAGCTGGTCTTCTGGCGCGGAGGCTGAATTGAGCCATGTCAGAGGCTGGCCATCGACCAGCATGGCGTACTGACCTGTTTTCAGATTGTACAGTGTCGGTATCCGCCCAAGCTGGCCGGACAGCTTGGATTTATAGCTGGGTTCAAGGTTCACCAGCAGATAATTTCCCCACTGGCCAGTCAGAGTGCGGAAGCCGTTGATATCCTGTGTAGAGTAGCTGCTGTTCAGCCAGTTCTTGGGGAATGCGACGACCCCAGCGAGAGCCGTACCTGATATCAGCAGACAGCTACTTAAAATTGCTGCAGCCAGCCGCGGCAGCGATTCGAATAACTCCAAAACTCTTATGGCTGAGAAGACTGCTTTCATATCTATGCTTAACCTCGACCCCAAAGCGTCACGGGAGTATAGATGGCTGGCGTCAAACTGCAGGGGCAAAAGAATGAGAGGATTTTCTGCGGCTGCCCTGTCATGTCAGGAGAACTTTCTGATTGTGAGCAGTTTGGACAATAGTGGTTATTGTTTGGGTTATTGCTCTTGTAAAGCAGATCGCCCACTATCGGTTTATAACCATAAGTGGATGAAAGATATGCCAGTTAGAGGCCGGTATTCGTTTGCCGATGGTGCGGTGCAGGGGATTCGCATCGGTCGCATCAGCAACGGCATCAATACCACGTTTATTATTTATCGCATTGGGGACACAGTATTTGATGCGGGGCCATCCAACCAGTGGAAGGAGACCCGCCAGTTTATTGAAGAGGCACCGATACGGCAGCTGCTGATCACCCATCACCATGAAGATCACAGTGGCAATGCTGCCCGTATTGCTGAGCTGACCGGAGTCACTCCTCTGGTGCCGAAGCAGGGGCAAGCCAAGCTGGCCAGTGGTTATCGTACGCCACCGCTGCAGAGATATATCTGGGGTTCGCCCATCCCGGTGAAAACCATGCCGTTAACTGATGATCTTACCCTGAGTGATGGCAGTCCGATTGTTCCGGTGCACACTCCTGGGCATGCACCGGACCTTACGGTATTTTTTCTGCCCGGGCAGAAGTGGTTGTTCAGCGGAGATCTCTATGTCTCCAAATCCCTGAAGGTGATGCGGATTGATGAAGACCTGGGGTTGCTGATAGACAGTATTCGCAAGGTGCTGGCACTGGATTTCGAGGTGCTGTTTTGCCCCCACAGGGGTATTGTGGAGAATGGCTATGAAGCGTTGCAGGAGAAGTTGGCCAACCTTGAGGAACTGTGCCGTAAGGCTCAGCAACTGGAAGTCCAGGGTATGAACCTGCTGCAGATCACCCGTAAGCTGCTGGGCAAGGAAGATCTTCTGGCCCGGTTTACCCGCTATAACTTCAGCCGCAGAAACCTGATTCGGGAAGCTTTAAAAGTTAAGCTGCCGCCGGCGAAAGCCGCATAACCTGAGTATTTACTCAGGTGTTGAATCATCTGCTGAATTATCCAGAACGGGCTGGGCTTCCAGCCACTCATCAATCAGCTCCCGGGCGCGGTCTGCGTCGGCAATATCGGCATACAACCCCAGCAGGTCGTGGGCGGGTAGTTCGCCCACCGCGCCCTGCAGGAAGTTTCCGCTGATATGGCAATGAATATGATGGCTGGTCAGCATATCACGGAGACACTCGGCCTCCATAGTATCCTGTGGGCTGTAGATCTTGATCATGAGCTAAACATCCGGTGGAGGTTTTCTGCCAGCATTTTTGCACGATCTCGCTGGGGTTCGGACAGGGACTTTTCAACATCGCTGCGCAAGGTCATGGCCTGGTCCTTAACCGGGGAATCCTCTTTGCCCGCCAGGGTCAGCCAGATCCAGGCCGCGATCTGGTTGCTGTCGGTGCCTTCACCACGGTGGTAAGCCTGGCCGACATGGAACTGAGCTTCGGCATCACCGGCTCTTGCGGCTTCAACATAGAGTTGGAAGGCCGTAGTCGTGTTTTTCGGAACCCCGAAACCCTCAAGGTAAGCGTCTCCCAGCTTGCGGGTGGCTTCCATATCACCTGCGGCGGAGGCTTTTTTCAGGGCCGCCACTTCAGGTGTAACCTGCTCTGCAGCGGCTTCGGCCAGTACCGGAACGGAGAGAGACAGCGCGGCGGCGGTACATACACAAGCCAGCAGGGTTTTCAGAGAAGTAGCTGCAGGTGAAGTCCTGTCAGTGAAATTCATGAGTCGCTCCGGACTGTTATCATTGTACCCGGTGATTATAACGCTGTGACTGCGTCTGTTAACTGTTCCAGTGTGGTTTTTTGTCGCAGGCTGTCTGTATCGCGGTTATTGTTCCCATTGTTTCCGGCGGATAATACCTGTACCTTCCTGATTGATCAGAAAGGCTATGGATTAAACTCCGTTACAAAGCAGCTGATAAAGGCAACGGGCTGAAACAGAACTGGTACGCCCACCGCCATATAATGCGGGCAGGTTATAACAGGTACGCCAATCCTTCCTATGGATTCTTTTGATGATATCCGGCCTTATCACGATGATGAGGTTGTGCCGGTGTTAAACCAGCTGGTATGCAATACCCAGCTGCGAGATGCGCTTGGGCATTTTTACTATCCCGATCTGCCTGCGTTTATCCGTAAAATGATGCGCCCGGTGATCGGATTTCGTCTGCGCCAGGCCGTTTCTGGTGTTCATGATGTCGCCAGCCTTCAGCAAAGTATGGCCCCGATGATCGATCAGGTGATCGGAAGAACCACGGCGAAGTTTACCTGGTCAGGTCACGAGAACCTGGACCCGAAAAAGTCCTGTCTGCTGCTTGGCAACCACCGGGATATTGTGATGGACCCGGCTCTGGTGAACTATGCCCTGTGGAAACAGAATTTAAAAACTGCCCGCATCGCCATTGGCGACAATCTGCTGGGGCGCCCTTATGTCAGTGACCTGATGCGCCTGAACAAAAGCTTTATCGTGCGCCGCTCCATTTCCGGCCGCCGGGAGAAACTGCAGGCTCTGCATACACTCTCCAGCTATATTGCCCACTCGGTGACCAGTGGTGAGAATGTCTGGATTGCCCACCGGGAAGGTCGCGCAAAAGACGGCGATGATCGTACGGATACCGCAATCCTGAAAATGCTCCATATGAGTTACCGCAGCCAGAAGCGCAGCTTTGACGAGATGATGGATGATCTCAATATTGTGCCGGTCTGTGTTTCCTACGAGTATGATCCCTGCGACACTTCCAAGGCGGTCGAGCTGCAGGAGCGGGCAGAGACCGGGGATTACAGCAAGGAAGAAGGCGAAGATCTGCGCAGTATTGTCACCGGTATTGAAGGTTATAAAGGTCGGGTGCATGTGGCCTTTGGCCAGCCCCTGACGACGGACGGCTCTTTTGGTTCCCCCCAGGCGGTGGCGGATGAACTGGATCGCCAGCTGCACAGTCTCTATAAGTTGCGCCCGTCCAACTGGCTGGCCTATGACCGGATGATTGGCGAAAGTAACAAAGATAACTGGCATAGTCAGTTTGAAGCCGGGGAAATTCGCGAGCACGAGCAGCTGTTCAACGAACGCCTGCAAAAATGCCCGGAAGCGGCCTGGAAGTGGTTCCTGAGGATCTATGCTAACCCGGTCGTTAACCAGCTCTGAGGTCTTATTATGTACAAACTCTGCTTCTTTGTTCCTGAAGCCAGCCTTGAAGAGGTCAAGGAGGCATTGTTTGCTGCTGATGTCGGACGTATTGGCAATTATGATCGCTGTTGCTGGCAGATTTTGGGCACCGGCCAGTTTCGACCGCTAGATGGCAGCAGTCCCCATATCGGCGATCATGGCATTGTCGAGCAGGTTGCGGAATACCGGGTAGAGATGGTGTGCGAGGATAAGCTGGTGGACAAAGCGCTTGAAGCTTTGTGTGCCGCCCATCCTTATGAAACACCCGCCTATGATCTGTGGAGGCTGGACGATCGCTGCCAGCCCTGAGTTTCCTTCGGTTTACATTTTCGCTCGAAGGATGATGGTTTCATCCTTGGGCGGAAAACTTCCTTTTTTTACATCCTTAAAGTACATCTCCAGCGCCCGGGTAATGGTGGGGAACGCCAGCTCATCCCAGGGAATTTCTTCTTCCGTAAACAGACGTGTTTCCAGGCTTTCCGGGCCGGGGGCAAACTCCGGTGTGGCCAGTTCTGCCAGATAGAAAAAGTAGATCTGGCTGATATGGGGTACGCTCAGGGAGATATAGGGTTGCTCATTGCAGGTTTCTGCCAGGGCTTCTTCCCAGGTTTCCCGGCGGGCAGCTTCCAGCAGCGATTCATTGTTTTCCATAAAGCCGGCGGGCAGGGTCCAGTAGTTTTTCCTGGGTTCAATGGCCCGCAGGCACAGCAGGACTTTATCTTCAAAAACAGGCAGTGTGCCGGCAATGATTTTGGGGTTCTGGTAATGGATGGTCTGACAGTGGGTGCAGACATGTCTTTCCCGGTCATCGCCTTCCGGTATCGCAAGACTGACAGGGTAGCCGCATTCACTGCAGAATTTCATCCGTTCTCCAATGACTCCGAGTATGGAGTATCTTACGTGTTTATGACTTAATTCGCCCAGTGTGCCAGAACAGCATCCTCCGGCAAAGGGGAGCAGCAGTGTTCTTAGGCCAAAACGGGAACTTAATATTCAGATTTACAGTCATACAGGGTATTTCGGTAGCGCGTTGTAAGCAGGGAATATTATGTGGGCCAATGCTGTAAGGGTGGGAACGCTTGTCCTGTGGAGCTTTTGCGGGGCAAACCTTGTTAATGCCGCGCCTGCCTGTGTGAATGGCTTTCGCAGCCTGCCGGTTGAAGGTGTAATGCTGGACAGCCAGGGATACCGTCTGCGAATTGTCGATGATGGCCCATTCCGTTCTCTGTTTTATCGTAGCGCTACAGGAGTGGAAACCCTTGGCTGTAAAATCAGTCTGCTCCAGCCGGAAATGCCTGTTCAGTCAGAGCACCGGGAGCTGCTGGCGTCTTTTCTTCTGGCACCAGTGCAGGGACACTCCATGGTTGTGGGGCTGCGCAATATAGGTTTGATACGTTTTCTGCGCAGTTTTACTCCGGCCCAGTTTATTGATGTTGTTGATACTGACCCTGTGCTGATCTCTGCGGCAGATAATTATTTCTCCCTCCATTCTGATGACCGGCTTACCATTCGTCAGGATGATAATCTGGGCTATCTGCTCAGCAGGGCAAAAGGCTCCTATGATGTGATTTACTTGGATCAGGGTTTTCCGGATGATGAGGGTGATATAGGCCGGGGGCTGTTACCCATGATGCGTGACCGTTCGGTGCTGAAGGCGGTCAGGGAGAGGCTGAATGAAACCGGTGTATTGATTATGGTGCTGAATAACAGCCAGAGAAAAGCCGAGAAGGATATTGATCATGTGATTGACGCTTTTCCCCATGTGTTTGCCTGGGAAAGCCCGGAAGGGAACAGTGTGTTACTGGCCGCGTTCAAGCATCGGCAGATTGTGAATCCGATGATTTTCCGTGAGCGGGCCAAAAAGCTGGATCAGAAAGTGAATACCGGGTTTTCCTTCTCAGGCTTTATTGATCGGTTGCTGGCGGGGGAA
>NZ_JBYVJU010000020.1:0-75292 GCF_058147085.1 Parendozoicomonas sp. 209JJ7-1
AGGATGTTGTTAGTTGCACTAACAGTGGCAGGTGTTTCCACCAAAACCACCGCCAGCTGTGAGCAGCGTGTTGATAATATAGAATCTCATTACATCAACGGTATGTTTACTGACTTCAGTGAATATCAAGCCAATAAAATAGTCATCCAACAATTTCTGAATACCCATCTGGCCAGTGATGGTTTTTCAACAAGGGTGGATGGATCGTATAACGATGATGAATTCTTTTTGTTTCAGGTTTTCGAAGTCGCCCGCCAAAAAGCGGAAGATGGCGCAAGCGAGGCGATCATCCAGTTCCTGAACAACGACCCGGGATATCTGGGGTCCGTCACCACCGAAGCCCAGGTGAAGGATTTTTTAAACGCTGTCAATACAGTTTATACAGTTACCCTGGCCGAACAGGATACAAAGAAGGCCATCGCCAATGTGAAAGACCTTCTGGACACCTGCAGCCGGGCTATTTTGATCACCCATTCCCAGGGAAACTTTTATGGTAATACTGTGATCAACGCCATCTACGCGAGTTACACCTTCCCTAACGGCTACAGTATCGCAAGTTACCCTATACTGGGGATGATGCAGATTGCCTCCCCTGTCTATACCCCGGGAGGTGCCATTGGCCATCTGCACCCCGGTATCATAGGCCATCTGACCAATAATAATGACCTTATTATGTCGATGGTACGTGGGGTATTGGGATCCGTGCCCGCAAACTATTCCGGCCCCGGTAATCCAGAAGATTCCACCGGTCATGGACTGGAAGCGTCCTACTTGGCACCAGGCGGTCAGGGCGCGGAAATAGCGTCACAGATGCGGAGTATCGCACAAAACCTGACCCCCTATCTCATGCATGCACAACATCAAGCCTCATCATCTGCTCTCAATGGTTTTGGTTACTCCGCCATCAACCAGCTCCTGGATATTGAGTTTTCCAGCGGCAGCGTGTATCGCTACAGCAACGTCAGCCTGCCAACCCGAAACGGGCTGGAAAGCGCAGAATCTTAAGGCCGTTATTTTAATACTTACATCAGGAACAATTATGCTTTTGAACGCATTCAGTAGTCGAACATGGGCAGCTCTGCTCTGCCTGTTAACCCTGCTGGCCATACCTTTACCCGCCTTAGCGCTTCTAAACCCCTCTATGGCGAAGATCAAAGAGTGCCATAAACCCTTCACCCTGCGGGTTTCAGAGCTGCGAACCATCTCCCCTGAGGAGCTGGGCAGGAAGTTTTTTATCATTATCTTTGACCCAAGCTCCGACTCCGTGGACGCCTGGATGCTCAAAAAGAACGAACTGACGGGCTTTATTTCCATAGGCCCGCTCGACAGAACATCACCTCAGCTGTCAGACAATGGGGTTTTGAGGTTTACCGGGGATATGTACAAACGGCACTCCAGTGTGCCTGAACGTTTTTTCGCCGGTTCCCGGGATAAACTCTTTTATGACGTGATCTTCGAGGGACAGCATTACCTGATTTACCAGGGATATCTGAAAGCTCCTGTAGACAACCGTTGCCATTGAGCCCTCTAACGGCCATTAAACCCACAGGAATCACTCTGATAAAGAAGAGTTCCGCCCTGCCGAACAGCTTTCACCTGAATGGCGATGATATTCCCCGTGATGGACACTCTTGACGTTCGGCTAATTGTTCCCCTTGTTTTATTTTGCTCTTGGTGACGGAGCAGTTTTTGTTTTCTCAGTAAATGAGGGTGTTTTGGATGGGACCAATCAATGGGTGTCCTTTATTTTTTCACAACCGTTGCCATTGAGTTCTTTAGCGGCCATCAAACCCACAGGAATCACTTCGGCAAAGAAGAGCTCCGCCCTACCGAACAGCTTTCACCTGAATGGCGATGATATTCCCCGTGATGGACACTCTGACTAATCAATGGGTGTCCTTTATTTTTTTGAGCCCTCTAACGGCCATCAAACCCACAGGAATCACTTCGGCAAAAAAGAGCTCCGCCCTGCCGAACAGCTTTCACCTGAATGGCGATGATATTCCCCGTTGTGGACACTCTTGACGTTCGGCTAATTGTTCCCCTTGTTTTATTTTGCTCTTGGTGACGGAGCAGTTTTTGTTTTCTCAGTAAATGAGGGTGTTTTGGATGGGACTAATCAATGGGTGTCCTTTATTTTTTAATCTGAAAGCTCCTGTAGACAACCGTTGCCATTGAGCCCTCTAACGGCCATCAAACCCACAGGAATCACTTCGGCAAAAAAGAACTCCGCCCTGCCGAACAGCTTTCACCTGAATGGCGATGATATTCTCCGTGATGGACACTCTGACTAATCAATGGGTGTCCTTTATTTCCTCGGCAAAGAAGAGCTCCGCCCTGCCGAACAGCTTTCACCTGAATGGCGATGATATTCCTCGTGATGGACACTCTGACTAATCAATGGGTGTCCTTTATTTTCATTATCCCATGCATGCACAACAGAGCGTCTCATCATCCGCTCTTAATGGTTTTGGTTACTCTGCGATCAACCATCTTCTTGATATTGAGTTTGCCAGCGGCAGTGTATATCGCTATAGCAACGTCAGCCTGTCAACCCGAAACGGGTTGGAAAGCGCCGAATCACAGGGCCGTTATTTTAATACTTACATCAGGAACAATTATGCTTTTGAACGCATTCAGTAGTCGAACATGGGCAGCTCTGCTCTGCCTGTTAACCCTGCTGGCCATACCTTTACCCGCCTTAGCGCTTCTAAACCCCTCTATGGCGAAGATCAAAGAGTGCCATAAACCCTTCACCCTGCGGGTTTCAGAGCTGCGAACCATCTCCCCTGAGGAGCTGGGCAGGAAGTTTTTTATCATTATCTTTGACCCAGGCTCCGACTCCGTGGACGCCTGGATGCTCAAAAAGAACGAACTGACGGGCTTTATTTCCATAGGCCCGCTCGACAGAACATCACCTCAGCTGTCAGACAATGGGGTTCTGAGGTTTACCGGGGATATGTACAAACGGCACTCCAGTGTGCCTGAACGTTTTTTCGCCGGTTCCCGGGATAAACTCTTTTATGACGTGATCTTCGAGGGACAGCATTACCTGATTTACCAGGGATATCTGAAAGCTCCTGTAGACAACCGTTGCCATTGAGCCCTCTAACGGCCATCAAACCCACAGGAATCACTTCGGCAAAAAAGAGCTCCGCCCTGCCGAACAGCTTTCACCTGAATGGCGATGATATTCCCCGTTGTGGACACTCTTGCCGTTCGGCTAATTGTTCCCCTTGTTTTATTTTGCTCTTGGTGACGGAGCAGTTCTTGTTTTCTCAGTAAATGAGGGTGTTTTGGATGGGACTAATCAATGGGTGTCCTTTATTTTTTATTATGGACACTCTGACTAATCAATGGGTGTCCTTTATTTTCACCCACAGATATCCCTGAAGAGCCTTATTTTTTTATTCTTTTAGCGGCAATATCTTCTTACATAGGCATCGGTTACTGATGTTGTGCAGCTCCATCCTAATAGGTTCCAGGTCAGGGTAATTGTTCCACGAGCCTTATAAGGGGCAGATAGAATGGAACATATCATACTATTGCTGTTTGCGCTGAAAGCGCAGTGTGATGTTGGATTTCTATTCATTGCTCTGGTAATGGCTAGGGTGGTGGTTTCTCCATGGGCTATATCCGTATCAACACGGAGGCTATGCTGGGATAGGTCAGTCAATGCAGCATTAAATTTGGTGTAGGCCATATAGTTTTGGTAGCTGGGGATTGCAATCGCAGCCAGCAAACCAACAATAGCAATTGTTATTATTAACTCTATCAGGGTAAATCCCGCGCCTTGAGGCTTTGTCATTATTATTCGATCCTTTTAAAGCCAAGTGCATCGTCAAGCGAATGAAACCACTTTTCTTCAGGTGATAAAAAAGCCGGCAAGCCGGCTTTTTTATCACCTGAACTTTTACCCTTAATAAGAGCTTACAGGCGAGCAACCTTGGCCGACAAAATCAGAGTCAATATTGGTTTGGCAAGTCCAGTTACCATTCTCGGCACGAATGAGACGAACACTGTTATTGATGACAGCCGCGTTGCCTGTGGTGAAGGTAAACTCAACATAGCCTGCACCATTATTACTATCTGTGAAGGCAATAGTGCCATTTGAAGGCTGAACTACTCCCAAATCCTGGGGACGTTCGCCACGAAGGAAAAGGACAGGCGGAGTGGCAGAGGGGTCCGCGGCTCGCTCGGCGGTACTTCCATCAGGAAACTCTCCGAAGTTAAGCACATAATCTTCTAAAGACGTTCTGTTAGCAGTCAGACTGGCAACAGCAGATGCTACATTGGAGCGCCCTACATAATTCTGATACTGCGGAATAGCCACTGCCGCCAAAATACCAATAATCGCCACTACGATCATCAATTCAATAAGGGTAAAACCACCCTGGTTACGCTTTTCCATATTCATACCTTTCTGTCTGTTATTAATTTATTAATGGAATCTGTCCGCCTTATACCAATCAAGTACCATGCCAGTTTCGTGAAGTTCACTACAAATACCTGAATATGGGAACCACAGGGGCGGGGATACCCGTTCAACGACAATGAGCGTGTAATTTAGTAACACTTTTTTCGCAGAACATGCCCTGCTGCGTCACACCACACGTTCAAATAAACCCGTCCCACTTAACTTGCCATATAAAAAACAACCCCAACACGCTCTATATGCTCTGTTAGGTTGGAGTTATCAATCTCGGAAAGAATGGCCAGGTCGAAAGAGTAAGGCAGCAGCAAATCATCAAGAGCCTCATCGATCTGACGCAAAATCTCAAGATCCAGTTGTTCACCTTCTGCATGCAAAAGGGCAAGATCAATATCCGACCCTTTACGATAATTCCCCCTGGCACGGGAGCCATAAAGAATCGCTTGCCCCACCTCAGGAAATGCCCTGAAAACACCACGAATCTTCTGAATGGTTTCATGCTTCAGCCCCCACTGCTGAGGCATTTGGGAATCAGTCACCGGACTGTTCCGCCCAGTTCTGCAACACGCCCCTTAAGGCAACAAAAGCCGGGTAATATCTTTCCAGAATATGACCAGCGATCTCTCGTACAACCTCTTCGCGATAGGTATGGGATGTCAGATTCCGGCTTTTTATCATCTCCATCCACACTTCACCATCGTCCAGTATATCGGCCTTAAACGCTGCACGAGTCGCGTCCCTGGAACCTATAATTTGGCCAACCCCACGATAAACAAGAAAATCTTTTAAGGTATTCCAGGCCAGTTCATGGGTAAATTCAAACCCCTGAATTAACCCCTGCATTTCCAGATCAGACAAAGGCCGGGTCTGAGCCAAATCAACAGCTTCTGTCAGCCTGCTTAATGCACGCTTATAGTTATCAAACCTCTGCAACCAGCGGATATCATCCTGATAGGACATAGAATTGGGAACCTGATCTTTCAATGGCAATGCATTCATTATAAATACGGAAAGGGCTGAAGCCATCAAACAATAGCCACAGCCCTTTCTCAACAACCTTGAGCTGAGAATACGTCAGCTCAAGCATTCACACCACATTCAACGCCCTGCCCGGCGCAATGCCCCCGGCGTAAAGTCACGGCTTCTGGAGCTCACAGAGAAGTCCAGAGGCTTGGTTTCTTCGTTCAGCAGGCCATCTACCAGGTAACGACGGGAGGTCAGGTCATACAGCGTGGTAATGGCGTAGAAAGTCATCTGCGGGTTGCTGTAATACACAGTATGGCCTTCACCCACACGCCACAGGTTACCACGGTTATCGTAGTGATCCGCGTGTACGATCTGCCAGGTGTCCTCATCTATATAGAGAGTGCGCTTGCCATATACATGGCGGCTGCCTTCTTTTACAGTGGCTTCCACAACCCAGACCCGGTGCAGTTCGTAGCGGGTCTGATCCTGATCAATATGGTTCTTCTTGATAAAGTCCTTGTACTTCAGGTTACGGTCGGCCAGTTGATAGCTGTTGTAAGGCACCAGCATCTCTCTCTTGCCAATCAGCTTCCAGTCGTAGCGGTCGGGAGCGCCGTTGAAGATATCCACGTTATCGGAAGTCCGCATACCTTCCGCCGCAAACGCCGGGCCGTCGTAGGCAATGGTGGGGGCACGGCGCACACGACGCTGACCAGCGTTATAACTCCATGCACGACGGGGTTCTTTTACCTGATCGAGAGGTTCGTGAACCAGCAGTACGTTACCGGTCATACGGGCCGGAGCCAGTACTTTGCGGGTAAAATAGAACAGGATGTTATCAGTATCGGCCTTATCGGAATCCACCATATAGTCAGAGAATACCAACTGATCCTGGAAGCGCACCAGGGTGAAATCACCATTAGTCTGAACAGGAGCAGCAGCGGTTATCGCCTGCAGGGAACCGCCCTTGTAGCGGTTCACATGGTTCCAGTACACCTCAACACCACTCTTGGGAATGGGGAAAGGCACACTGCCCACCATACCGGAAAGGCCGTTGCCGTTATTGATCAGGGTTACACCAGTGGCATCCTGTTTAGCACGGTCATAGATAAACTCCGGGTAAGCTGTCGCACGACGGGTTTTGTAAACCGGCATTTTGTAGGTATCCGGAAAGTCCTTCAGCATGCGCTTCTGGCCTTCCGTCAGCAGATCAGCATACTGATCCATGTTTGCTGCTGTTACTGTGAACAGGGGCTTATCATCTTTAAAAGGATTAATTAAAAAGCCATCTTCGCCCTGGGTTACCACAGCCTCGCCATCCCAGGCGGGTATGGTGCCGGCAGCATTACCGGCTTTTTCCGCGCCTACTGGCGTTAAGCTTTTGCCCAGTTCGGCAGCCTCTTCCGGGCTAACCTTGGCCATTGCAAGGCCGGCGCTCAATGTAAGAGCAACAGCGGCGGCCAGTTGTGTTTTTATTTTCATTATTAACAACTCCCTTAGAAGCTCATACCGAAACTGACGGAAGCAAAGTCACGGTCTTTGGCTGTGTTGTATTTACCACCCCAGAACTTGGTGGCGGAAATACTGGCGGTGTATTTGTTCAGATATTCCGCGTTCAGGCCAATATTCAGCGCCTGACGGCCTTCCAGGAAAGTGCCTGTGGCCGATGTACCGTTTACATCATGGGAATAAACGACTTTGGGTGACAGGTTTATACCCGCGATGACATTGGGATAATCCAGCTTGCCGAGGATTTTGTAGCCCCAGGAATCTGTGGTTACAAAACCCTCTTTGGTGCAAACATTCGCAGCAGCCGGATTACAGCCTCCGGGTCTGTCTGAGCCAGCACCATAGGCAAAGGCTCTTCCATAGCGGTTTTTACTCAGGGAAGGCAGTGAGCCGACATGGGAGTAACCAATCTCACCCACAAGCGTCAGACGACTGGCACCAAGCACCTGCTCAATAAAGCGTGTCGCTGTAACCTGTGCCTGAGTCACCTCCAGGCGATCATAACCATTCAGTTCACCCCCTATACCGGCCGCATTGGCTCTTGCCTGCTCAATACCTCCAAACCCAAGGCCTGCCAGCAGATTCTCCACGGAGTTCACCTGTACCGGCTGGTTGGGCCGATAGCTTATCTCCCCTGAAACAGAATAATCCCCAACCTGAGTCGCAAAACTCAAGCCATAGAGACGGATATTCTCAGGATATTCAAAAAAGTAGGTTCCACGAAAACCACTGGGACCTGGAATCTGCGGGTTAATCGGGTTGTAAAAACCACTCAGTATTGGTGTGCGGCTATGGTAGTTAATAAAATAGAAACCAAATTCTGTATCATTCAGTTCGGACGCATAGTAACGGGCTGAAATACCAAACTGGCCGCTGTCTTTTGCATCTTTATCCCTGAGTCGCTGAAGCCTGAACAACCCGGAGCCTATAGGAGAACTTGAGGCAAACTCATCTGAGGGAGTGAAAGCGCCGAATCTCGGCAAACCACCGAATATAGTTGCATAATTACAACCTTTATCCAGAAGGTCTCCACTCGAGAAAAAGGTTCCACAACCATCAACAACGGTTTTTTTCCACTCAAGCTGATAAAAAGCTTCCAGGCTGAGGTTATCGGTAAGTGCCAGATTGGCAAATACCATATTCACCGGCAGCAAACCTTCTTTAATCTCCGCACCAGGGCGACGGAATGCACTCACATCAACAGGGTTAACAACATTAATACCATTGCGGATAAAGGTGCTTTCACCCCAGCTGACGACCTGGCGCCCCAAACGCAGATCAAGCAGTTTGTCACCCAGTTCAAAAGAGCCATAAACATAAGCATCAAGAATTTCCGCGCCAGAGAACTTGGCGGAATCATCAAAATCAGAATCATCCAGACGCTTTGACGTGCGGGAATCACCATAGCCCGTCGGACCATGGCCGTGTTTTACATTCTTTTTCTTCAGGCGGTAGTCATACCAGTATTTACCACGCACAAATGCGCCATAATTCCGGTAATTCAGGTTCAGCTCGTGAACACCTTTGAAAATCTCGGAGAAGGTTTCCCCTTTTTTGAAGTTCAGCTTGCCATCATCGGATGCGCTGCTGTAGCCCTTACCACCGTTAGAAACGGCAATAGTCTTGGAACTGGCATCTTCCAGTGCCCAGCTGGCACCGACAGAGAGTTGGGAATTGAAGGTTCCTTCGAGTTCACCATGGCTGAACTCAATCGCCCCCGCATGTTGAGAAACGGCAAGAGCCACCGTGCCGGCCAGCAATAATGGCCGGACCCCCTTGTGTGTGTTAGGCATGGGTTACCCCTTGTCTTTATTATTTTTATTATTCCGGCGGGTTCCCGGTTATGGTCTGGTACTGCAACCAGCCAGAATTGTTTTGTGAATTTCCCGTACAGTCTGGGAAATTCTGTCAATATCATCCATAAGCAAACGGCACAGGTCAAACATTTACTGACATAAATGCCCTATTAGTTACACAATTCTGGCCAATAGCCCTTTTTTTCTGTTTATGCCTGTTAAATTCCACCGGAAAAGCCCACCTGCCGCCAGGCTTCATAGCTGACAATTGCCACCGCATTGGAAAGGTTCAGGCTGCGGGATGTTTTCACCATGGGAATACGCAGCCGATGCTCTTCCGGGAAACTATTGCGCAGATCATCGGGCAGGCCACTGGTTTCTGAGCCAAACAGCAGAACATCTCCTTCACGGTATTCCAGCTGGTCATGGGGGCGGCTGCCTTTTGTGGTACAGGCAAAAATGCGACGACCTGCCATGGCCTTTTCAAAGGCCAGATAATCCGGATGAACTGTGACATTGGCCAGATCATGATAATCAAGCCCCGCCCTGCGCACCTTTTTTTCATCCAGGTCAAACCCCAATGGCTCTATCAAATGCAGGGCACAGCCGTTATTGGCCACAAGCCTGATGATATTGCCTGTATTTTGAGCGATCCGGGGTTCATAGAGGGCGATATGAAACATAAAGCATCCAGTAGTCATGGCCGTAGCAGTGGAGTTCAACACCAGAGTACGCGATGAGAAGCTGTCTGAAAAATAACGGAAGGATTTTTCTTAATTACAGAAACCACAGGTCGATAGCCCTGCTATCAATGGTTTGCCCTGGATATAACCATGCGTATCACCAGACTTCTTTTCTTTCTGCTTATTTCAGCCCCACTGGGGGCACAGGCGGCGGTTCAGGGCAGCCTTGGCAAAACGTCTACCGGCTCATTCACTATTCGGCTGGTTATTCCACCAAAACTTTCCCTGCAAACCACTGCAACCCCAGACAGCAGAAACGATGGTACAGTCTGCATCTCCAGCCTGGGGGTAAATCATTTCTCCACCTCAGAGCTTCCCCCCCGCAACTCCACGGCCAAACCAGGCAACCGACAGATTCTTACCCTCAACAGTGCAAATAAGAGCAGTCACTGCTTTAAAGACACTGCACCAGTTCTTCCCGCAGGCTCCACCGGCAATTCTTCCCGTTATCCACAAACCATTCTGATTGCTCCTGAGTAATCAACTCTCCTTGAGTCAACGACTGAATCCGGTTATAACCACTGGAGAATTCAGCAGAACAAAAACCAGCATTATGACTGCATCACTTATCAAAAGGCTTTGCCAATTTATTATTTTTACAACCTCACTCATAATTGCACCCTTTGCGACTGCCGGTGTTGCTCTGGACAGGGTGATCGTCTATTTCGATGCGGATAAACTGCCACGGCAGGATATTCTGGTTACCAACCCCGATAAAGAGCCGCTCTATCTGGAAACAGAAATCTTCAAGGTAGAAAAACCCGGAGCCCCCAACGAAGAACGGATAAGAATTACCGATCCGGACAAAATGCAGCTACTGGCTACGCCGGGTAAAAGTATCATCGCCCCCGGCGGTCGGAAAGCCGTTCGCCTGGTAAGCCTTAACCCTGCACCCAGGGTGGAAGAGGTTTATCGCGTTACTTTCCGCCCCGTGGTTGGCGAGCTGGAAGCAACCCAGACGGCGGTCAAAATCCTTGTCGCCTATCAGGTTCTAGCATTTATCCGCCCGGACAACCCATTTTTTGATGTTTCCTCCAAAGTGGAAGGCAAAGAAATCACCTTTACCAACAGCGGCAATATAAATGTGGTTCTTCGCAATGGCCGCTACTGCCTGAATAAAGAAGAAGAAAGCTGCACCAAGCTTAACGACGGCAACCGGATTTACGCAGGCCAGAGCTGGACGCTTAACCTGCCGGAGCAGGCTCTACAGAATAAAGGAAAAGGATTTATCCGCTACGGGCTGTTTAATGGCCGGGATGAAGTTGCCCAGGATTTTGCCCTGAACTGAGATCCAAAAAGCGTGAAAGCGGGGTAAAAGGGGTCCGGGGTAAAAGGGGTCGGAGCCGAATGGCACTTACTTAAGCTTTTTCGGGTGCCCATGCACTCTGATTTTCATCTGCGCCACAAACCTGGGTGTCATGAGTAGCGGGTAAGGTTTTTGCCTTCGCTTTAGCGCCCTGGGCTCAAATCGCCCAGGGCGCTGCCCCACACGACATTGGCCCATAAGCCTAAACACAACTTCGTCTTCTACTCTGCGCTCACTGAGCATCTGGCACACATTCCAAAGCTGCCAGAGTTGGAGTGTGTGTTTAAAGCTGATCTGACGAGGCAGGATATCAGCCATTAATGCAGACTGCTGCATCAATAGACGTATCAGGTTATAAGCCAGAAAGTAAACCTGAATTTCCTTTCTTATCATGTCTGGAGACTTGCAGCTCAAGGGCTCCATGTCCATGGTCGTTTTCATATCCCTGAAATCGACCTCAATCGGCACCACAACCATCAGCGCCACCATGGCGATCATACCAGCGGGTTAGACCCGCCATCTCCAGATTGTGGCAGCGCAACAAAACAGACGGCGCCGTTAATGGGAGTTGCCCCATACTCCGCCCGCATCAGCTGCCTGCCCCGGTACACACAGACAGTCGGCCTGACGTTCAGACGCTCGATACCGCCGTTTTCATCCAGCCACTGCTGGATAGTCTGGCCCTGTCTGGGCTTTGACCGTTCGCAGTCTGAAATGTCATAGGGATTGTTCAGCCACAGCACTCCGCGACGCTGGCTATCCATAGAATGTGATTGCATTTTTTGGGTTATCTTTGAGGAGTTATGCTTGGAAACGAACACCATGAAAACAAGATGGCTGCTGATCTGTGCCATAGCGTTTGCGCCCGCGTCAAAGGCAACTCTTCAAGACACAATCGCTTATATAGAGCAGCTTTTGGCCCAGAAGCGCAAGGTCGCCATATTAGTAATTGATATGCAAAAGGAATTTAAAGGAGATTTTCTTTTGTTTGGAAACAATAAAACTGTAAGAATGCAACGCAGGTTACTGGCACACTTCTGCGACAACCCGTCGATCACATTTGTTGATGTACGATACTCAAGTTCGACAGGAAACCCAGAAGAAGAGGAAGGTATCCAGGAGCTATCTTATATTCTTCAAAGAAACAAAAACTATACATTTTTTTTGAAACGAACAGATGGTGCGTTCAATGCAGACGCTGCCGTATCAGCTCAAAAAGGTCTTCAGGATAATATAGAAGGCCGTCTTGGTGCTTACTTGAGAAAACAAAACATAAAAGATGTCGCAATGATTGGTTGCTATGATCAATATTGTATAAAAGAATCGGCCGAAGGTGCGTCAGCAGAAGGGTTCGAAGTACACGTAGACGAAGACCTCAATATATATTACAGCCTCGAAGATAAAGAAGCAGGTTTGACACCATATGATGTTAAAACGAAATTTGCAGATTCATGGACGGAACTGAACAGAAAATACCCAAACCTTCACCTTGTAAAAAAGGATTCATCGTTTCTTCCTCCTGAATGCACTCAGTAACCTACTGCTTTTGTGATTTTAAAAGGTACCGATAATATTTCGACTTCGTCCAGCCATTGCGCTCAGCATCCACCAGCAATTCACACACGCAGCCAGCCTTCTTTATCGTGAATATGTCGTGAAGCAATCTGCTCCGGCAATGCCGCTGTTTCCGGGTGCTCAGTTTTTCTGACCCAGTTTTTCAAAAACACACAGGCCTCCTCCGGAGAAGAAAACATTCTGCTCTTCAGATAAAAAACGCCGTGCTGTGACCCTATATTCATGGCCATAAAACAGCTCTGATCCTCATTCTCCCATAACTCTTCAGCGGCTTCTGCAAACAGATATCCCTGCTTACACAGGTTCTTGATCAACCTGTGACAATCAAAGGACGTTTCCTGAATGGATCTGCCGTCAAGATACGACTTTGAAATCCTTGCCACATCAAGCCTGATGCCACCTCTTTTTATAAAGGTTTTTAAGCTCATGCTTGGGCGTGGTCTTGGGACATAATACTCGACCCCTTTTACGCGCTTTTACGTTTTTACTCCTTCTGCCCCACGGCCAGCTGCCCTTCAAAAACAGGCTGACAGTCGGCATCAGAAAGATTCACCGTTCCCAACCGCAGAATATTATCCACCCGCTCTTCCGGCAGTGGTACTTCACATAGCCAGCCATTATCCAGTTCTACCCGGATAGATTCCGTATTCACCGGCATTTCCACCTGGAACAGGCCATATTCATCTGTTGAAACCGGAGTAATACCACCGGTTATACGTGCTTTGTCGCCGGTCGCACCGTTAAAAATTATGCGTCCAAAGGCCAGCTGCAGGGCCACAGCTTCAACATCAAAGCGCACAACATTCCCGGGATAAAGCGTCACTGTCTGATTTTTCTCATCAAACCGGTAAATCGCTGTACCCGCCGGACGCAGGCCAATGCGGTACTGACGATAAGGGGAAAGGGGAACAAGCGTCGGCTGCCCGACAACGGCATAAGCTACCCGCTGGCCATCCACCAGCACATCAAACCTGTCGCCTTTTCTGCCATCAATGGAAATAACCACCGCACTGTCTGCCCTGTCTTTACCTCCTACAGAGACATAACTGCCATCTGTTATAAGGCTGGTGCTTAGGTTGAGGCTGTAGCTGGTAACCTGGGAACTGTCCGTACGGGTATGACCCAGATAGATATTGGCCGAGCCCCGGTGATCACTGTAACGTAACTGCCCGTCAATACGCTCCTCGCCGGAACCCAGGCTTAACCCGCCGCTCAAGCGCATATCACCATCCAGCAGGTCACCATCGGTCCAGTCAGTAAAAAATCTGGCTTTCTGTTTACGCTGTGTACGCTGTTGTGTCGTCTGGTTTTTCCGCCATTCTACCGTGGGTGAAGCCCGGAAATTCCAACGCTCCTGCCTGTAACGCAGATTCAATGAAAACAATGCCACCTGATTATCACCCGACTGACTCCAGGAAATCTCCGTATCCAGATCATAATCATTGGTACGCCATAGCTGTCTGCGCCAGCTAACAGTGTGGTTCTCAGTATTATTTTCTTGTCGTTTATTAGAGCTGTATCGGTAGCTGGCACTGCCGCCAATAAACGGGAAATTCAGGGAGCTGCTGAACTGCTCAAAATCCTCTCCCAGCAGCGCCAGGTTATTACTGTTGTCTGGCTGGGATTCTGACGGAAGTGGCTGTGAACTCTTCTTCCATAACCTTCGGTAATTTCCATTAAGGGAAATACCCCAAAACCGGCTGCCAATATCAAAACCAGCGCCATGGGCTCCATTCTTATCAATCATGGCATAGGGTGATATATCCCAATTTTCCCCCAGATAGAATAAATCAGCCTCCAGCAAGGCTTCATCATTATCCGCCGCCATCGCTAAAGTACCAGACAGAGTATCCGCTAACCTGCGGCCCACACCCGCACGGACAAGATTATGGTCAGTTGTCCGTGGCAATGGTCTGCCGGCGGTACGTTCAAGAATATTGCCGGCCTCGGCAAACCACTCCCACTCACCGGGAGCAGGCAGATTATTCTGTTTGGCGAAAAAACGGGTCTCATTGCTGATCTGGTTGCCCAGGTCATCGATTACACGGATTTCCAGATCATATGCGCCATCAGGCAGGCCTGATGTGTTCAGCTGATGATTACCAGCCTCAAAAAACTCCGAACCCAGCAGTTTTCCATCCCGCCGCAGTTCAACACGACCACGGACCGGCAAAAACACATCCAGGGGAGTACCACCGGTAAACGCAGTGTCCAGACGGGTGCTATCGGATGTTGCTACACGAGCACCCAGCAGGGTACGGTCAGGGCTGAAATTAAAACCAAACCCTCTGCTGGAAACAATACCTCCCTGCCAGGCCAAGCCTTCAAATTCCCGCTGAGCGTAGAGCCTGTCGATGGTAAACTTCTTTTTCTTTGTGTAATCCCAGCGAGCATAGAGGTTGTTTTCTTTCCACGACAGAAGACTTGTGCCGTTAATTGTATAATCGGAGTTTGAGTTCCGATTACTGCCGCCACCGCTGCGGGTTGTTCCGGTATTGCCGCTGGCAGCAACTGAGAAATTCTGCAGAAATGCGATATCGCCATCTGAAGGCGGCAAATAACGTTGAATACTTACCTGCTGTGTTTTCAGATAATTGCGATTAATAAAAATATCCAACCGGAAACGGCTTTCATCAAAGATAACTCCGATAACTTCCGGGTTTAATCGACCACAGTTCCGGGTTTGCCTGGGCGGACATATATCCTGGGGATGACTATCCAGCTCTCCGGTCATTAAACGGGTAAGCAATTCCGGGTCGGTAATATCGGAGACACGGCGGATGATCTGCCCGGGGTTACTGAGTTTTACAGAGGCAGGGGTATAGATCACCATCTGGGAGGTAATATAGCGATCCCCGTAGTATATATCTGCCAGGGATCGCTGAGGACGGGATATTGACTCAAAGCCTGACGGCACTTTGTTGTTTGCAATAAACACCTGTGCAAAAACAACAGGCACTTTTAGCAACAGCAATACCGGGATAATCCTTAGCCAAAGTACCGCAGCCATAAAAACGTTTGAAAACTGCTTCAGTTTGGTGTGACAGTCAAGGTAACTACATCTTTATATGTACCCTGAATCACATTAGTTGCATTAACCCCCGCAGTATTCACAACAATTTCAAGGTTCTCACCTGAACTACAGGCAGCCGTAGGAGCCTTCATCGTACCCAGCTCAGCCCTTGTAGCCGTAACAGCTCCCGTTACACTCACAGACTTGGTTACCGGAGAGCCAGTACCAAGCTTTAGTTTCAGGTCGTATGGAATGACATTAGTTCCGGATTTGAGGTTGAAACTACCACCCGCGTCATTAGAGCCTGCGACATTAATACTTACACCTGTGGAACCGCTCGTATAAAGGCAGCCTTCCACAACTTCAGTAGCATCCGCACCCAGAGTGGTTATTGTTACATTCTCTAAACCCCATACCCGTGCTTCCAGGGGCTTAATATACTGAATGTCAAATTTACCTTTAGACGGATTGCCAAGGCTCCCCTGCTCCAGTGCAGCTGAAGCTGCATAAGAAACACCCATCATGGCTACAAACGCTACTGTTTTACAGGACAGTTTTCTCATTTTCTTATCTCTTCCATTTATGGTCTTTGTTATTTAATAATCCACACACCTTATTCAGGTGTAACAGTCAGATACAGCGCCCCCGTATACACCCCGGTCATTTTGTCAGCTACACTCGCCCCGCTGATTCCAACCCTTGCGTACGCATTCTTTCTACCTCCGCACGCCAGATCACTACTGCCTGACAGGTTACTGATCCTCCCCCCCGGAGACACTGGAGACGGAGATCCATTGATAGTACCCGACAGCTTTACTGTGTACGGTATAGTGGTACCAGCGTTACTCAGGAGAAATGGATCAGCGCCACCCGTTCCCCCACTGACAGAAATACTGTATTTCCCTCCGCCACTGACAAAAATGCAAAAGGTGCTGTTCTGTTCAACATCGGGAACAAGAGGGTCCAACTGGCTTATCTGACTTATCCGTGCCAGTTTTGGAATATTCATCGTTACATCAATACTCTTTCTATCCCGGGGCAGCCTAGGAGACTCAAAAGTCAGCGTGGTTCGGTAGTCCCCAGGAGGCACAGCTAAAATATCACTGCTCTGAGCCCTGACTCTTATAGCCGACTCAGCCCCTGGCTCATTGCACTCGACAGCACCGGAAAATCTTCTTGTTTCATTAGGCCTGAATGCTGAAAAGCCGCTGTTTCTTGCAACTTTCCATTCAAACGTAACATCAAGATAATCATTGCTCCCTTGTCGTTTAAGTCTGTACTGATTGGGATTACTGTCAGCACTGATCATTTCTGCCCGGTAAGCTGACGCAGACCGTCTAAGCAGGAAACCCAAAAAATACCGTTCTTGATAGGAGATATTGCAAAAATCTTCTGGGCGACTAATAAACTCCGGTGTCATCAGATCACTGGCAGTTAAAGACAGAGCAAGGTCATCAAAATTCAAGAGATCATAACAAAACCTGTCTCCAAAAAAAGCATCTCCAGAAAAACGGCACTGGGTATCAGGAAGCAATGCTGATACATCAAACGACACCAACAGTAAGAAAGATATTGTCAGTCTCGCCCACATTCCCGGATATCTCCTATACCTTACATCTACAGTCAACAACTACTACCTGAATTAAAGGCAGATACTGTGCCATTAATCAAAAAAAGCAGCCAATCCATGAAAAAAGGCGACTGCGTCACATTATATACATTAAATTTTACACAAGGCCATTGATATTCCATGCTAATAAAGATGACGAATATAGTCACCCTGGTTACCTTTCACGTCACACATAGTCACACATAAGAGAGTCAGTATTTTTTGTACAGGGCTCCTTTTTGTACTTTTTGTATAAAGCTCAGCCCACAAAGTCTGCCTGCGATCATATTTGCACATCCCTGTAAAGCAGACTTCAACTTATAAGAGTCTGTTCACAATCTGATCCCAGGCTACAAACCCAGGCTGTAAATGCCGGATAAAAACTACATTTTCGCTTTCCACGAAAGATCATGAACAGGCTCTAAAAGAATCTTCTATTCTCTAGTAAATACTCACAACAACACATGCCGGATAACTCTCATGCGCTATATCACTTTATTAGCGGCCTGCTTAATAGCTATGTGGATTCCTGTATCTCAGGCCAATATCACCATTGACCGGGCCATAGTCGAATTCCGCCCGGACAGCGAATACTTCACTGATATCACCATCTACAACAGTGACAGGCACAAAGCCTTTATCGCGGTATCCGTAAAGGAAGTCATTAACCCCGGCCTGTCCAGCGAAACACTCCTGCCTTTAACTGATCCGGACAAAGCCTCCCTGGTGGCTACCCCTACCCGTATGGTTCTGGCGGGGGAACAGTCGGGCAAGGTGCGGATTCTTAACCTGGATGAGGAGCAGAAACGGGAACGTATTTACCGGGTTCTGGTGGAACCGGTGCCTGGCCGATTGAAAGAGGGTCAGAAAGGGGTCAGGCTGCTAATTTCCTACGAAATACTGGTAGTGGTCCGGCCGGACAGCCCAAAGTTCAACCTGGCTGACCAGCGCAAGGGTAAACTCCTTACTGTCCATAACGCTGGTAACAGTAATGTCTATCTGGAGAATGGCCGTCAGTGCAATCCCGACAAGAAAGATGAATGCCGGGACATTACCGGAACCAGAGTCTATGCCGGAGCCAGTGTCAGGTTTGAATTACCCTGGGCTGCTGATGTGTCATTTCAAGTGAATAACGGCCAGCAATCTGTACCAACGGTCTTTACCGGTAAAGGCAGGCTGCCGGATGATGCTCCGCCCCCACCGGCATCTGCACCTTGAGCATGACCAGAAAGAATCTTTTAACGCACGCACACCCGGTCGGCAGCTCTGCACTTTAACCCGGCTGGCAAACCAGTTTCCCAATCAGAACCACCCCCCGCCGCTTTCGCCTTGTCTCCGGCAGTGGCACTATACAGGTATGACCCTCACGGGTTTTCACTGTCAGGCTTTTAAGATCAGGGCGTATACGGGCCTGGAACAGCCCGCCTGTATCTGTCTGGGCCTGATCTTCGCTGTTTTCCAGCAGAGCCCCTTCCAGCCCATGACCGTTTTCATCCACAATCCGCCCGATAACCGGGTCAACCTGAATAATCGGGAAATTTACTTCAGCCACACTGCCGGGATAGAGAGTGACGGTTTTAACCTGGTCTTCATAATCCGAGAAATTATCCGCTGCCGGGGTTATGGAAATGTCATACTCCCGAAACGGCTCAAGCACTACAGGAACAGTGTCTCCCACCCTTCCCAGGGCAAAGCTCCGGCCATCCACCTGAATCTCGAACAGGCTGTTGCCTTCACCAGTTAATTCAACCATCACTGCGCTGTCATTCAGTCGGCCGCCCCCCACGCTCACAGTATTTTTCCGGGCAAGAAAACTGGTATTGAGGCTGGCAATATAATTTGTGGTGCCCGGGCCTTTATCTGGTACAGATCGACTGACAGACACCATACCTTCAAGCCAGCGGCCAGATAACTGAGCATTGGCACCAACAGTGCGCTTCTGTCGTTTTTTTTCAGCGAAACCACCCACAGAAATATTCTGGTCATAAACCTCTATATTCTGCCTGTTTGCACTGACGCGGCTGATCAGGGCAATATCCCGCTGCTTTTTATTAAAGCTGCGACTACGACTCTCCTGTCGGGACTGGCTCAGGGTAAAGTCACTGTTTTCCATCACCCGGGTTAACGACAGTGTTGCCATAACCTGCTTCTGCTCCTTTCCACCGCCACCGCCACCGGAAACCTTTGAAGCATCCACAGAAAAGCGCAGGTCATAATCGCTGCCATTGAACAACGCCCAGCTCAGGCGGGCATAGTCTGTTATGCGGGTGACTTCGTCTTTATCACTGCGCTGCCAGTCCCGGCCAATACCAACTGTAGCCGTGCCGATCGGGCGGGACAGGCTGAACTGCCCTGTACGACTGCCATCCCCCAGCAGAGAACCGGTTTTGTCTGCTTTATTGGATGCCTTGCGGGGAGAAAGCTTTCTGTAGCCAGCCTGCAGCTGAAAGTCATTCCAGAACAGGGAAACATCACCATACATGCCCCAGCGTTTATATCTTGAGGCCATAACACCAGCAGAGACATCTATATTATTTCCCAGGTAGAGCAGGCTGCCTTCTATCAGGCCATCGCTGTTATCCATAACCCCTGACAGAGTGAGAGCTGTACTTTCCAGCAGGAGGTGGCTGTAACCTCCCCGCAGGAGCCAGCCATTTCCGGTTTCCGGCCACCACTTATCCTTAACATTCTCCATTGGCCGGCCCACTTCCAGAAAGTAAATGGGATCATTCTTTCCCGGCAGCCGGTTACTCTTCACGTACAGAATACGCTTCTCCTCCAGCAAACGTGTACCGTCGTAAATCTTCAGGGTCAGATTATAGGCTCCGTGGGGAAACCCCCGGGTATCCAACTGCTGTCGGCCAGCATCAAGAAAACGGGCTTCCAGAAGTTTGCCGTCCCGGTATATATCCACCCGGCCACGAATCGGCAAAAACACGACAACTGGCGTACTATTTACAGAAGCATCATCATGTAACGTATCGGAAGAATGAGCCAGCCTGGCTCCCAGCAGAAAAGGATCAGCAGAAAAGGTCAATCCAAAACTCCGGCCGGCAAACAGGCCGCCCATTATCTCCTGCCCCTGCCAGTCCCTCTCTATAAAAAGAGAGGAGATATTGAAATGCCCGGTTTTGTCATAACTCCAGTCAGAAAAAACGTGTTTCTCCTTTATGGCCATCACCGACCGGCCATACCAGGAGTAGTGATCTGCTGAATCTTTTGAACGCGCGCCAGACATACTCAGGCTTAACCCCTGAACAGCGGAAAAGCCGCTGCTGGGCTCACTGAGATACTTGTCCGTACGGAATGTTTTAAGCTTCAGCTCTGCGGGGCTTACAAAGATCTCCGCCCGGAAACGGCTTTCATCAAAAATCACCCCGGCCACATCCGGTCGCAGTAACGTACACTCCTGGCTTAGCCGAGCGTTACATACAAGGTTCCGGTGGGTGTCCAGATGTCCGGTCAGGGCTTTCTCAACCCGGGCCGTGTTCAGTAGCCCCGGCAATAGCCGCACAACAGATGCAGGTTGTTGTAACTCTATCCAGTCCCAGGTAAACCGGGCCATAACAGCCCCCTGCCTGCGACCGGCAAACCAGATTTCCACCAGGGTTTCCCTGGGCACGTCCAGGTGTTCAAAACCTTCGGGAATATCCTCAGGATCTGCTTCCATATCAACAGCTGCCCCAGCCACAGCACTAGCCGTCAGCAGCGAAGCACTGACGAGAACAGGTAAAACAAACTGATAAATAATAGATAGACAGAGCTGTATCATAGGCCGAAGAACAGGACTGGGTTCTTCAGGTTTATCGGGCTTCGACAGTAATTCTCAAGTTGCCCGAATAGTGCCCGCTGGCTACCCTGCGTGCGGTCGCCAGGGGAATAACCAGCCTGACACTGGCATTATGACTGCCCCGGCAATCCGGCGAGGACGCCCCCTCATACACCCGGCTGCTTACCCCTGACTCCATCCCTTCCGGCGGCAGGTCATTACCCTTCCAGGACACTGTATAAGGCAGCAGATTCTGCTTATGGTCACCTCCCCGCAAGGCAAAACCTCCATTTTTCCCGTCTCCCCGGAGCTTCACCACATAGCCTCCCCGGCCATTGCGAAACAGACAGAAGCGGACTTCCCCCTGAGGAGCGCTGTAACCATCAAACCGGGGGAGGGAAAGATTACCGAGAACCCGGACACCCATTTGCTCCTGCACATTCAAAAACAGCCTGACGGGAACAACCCGGGATGGCAGACCAGCGACTGTGAGTTTCAGCTCAAGGCGTTGCTGGTAAACACCTCCCGGGATTTCTCCGGAATCCATCTGAGGACGGACCCGCAGCCAGAATACCGAATTATCCCTGGCGCAATGGCTGGTCAGGCTTTTGCCCTGCAACACAACTCCCGGCACCTGGATATCCACCGCTTTGGCACTGGCTCCGGTCACAGCCTCAAGGACAAACGGCACCTGAACCCTCTGCCCTCCCAGCGGGAGAAGGAACATGCCTCCATCCGGGCGGGAGATTTCCACTTTCCAGTCAATGTCACGCTGTCTGGATTGCTCCAGCCAGACACAATACTCCCCTGCTCCCCCCTCTTTAACAGAGAACAGAGGCAGAATGCTATCGCCGGCCAGGCGGACAGAAACAGGTTCTTCAGCCTGTCCGGATACAGCAATAAGGATCAAGATAATAAGAGAAAGATTGCGCATTCCATTGCACACAGTGGTTTTGAATACTTTCAGTGTAGATAGGAAAGAAAACAGAGCAGGCTGGCAGGTATGTTGTCAGTGAAACCCTGACAAGCCTTACCCAACACAAATCATTGCCACCCGCCTGTTCTTATGTTGCCTGAAAATGCAGCTTCAGAGTGGCCTGGTAATTACCTGAAGTCTGCATTTTGATACTGGATGTTTCTACATGCACTTCCGTTGTAGCCTTGGCGCAGGTATCACTTGCCAACCCGGTCGTGATTGGATAGGAGGCTCCTGGAACAACACTTCTCATATCCTTGCTGCCAATAGCATCAAGAATATTGACAGTAATGTTCAAATACTCCTGTTTTTTTCCTTTGTTATCCTTATTCACCATACGGAAGGAGTTGTTCAAGGCCTCCGAGCTCCTGATGCTCATGTTGGCACCACCATCGCTGAAGTTCGCCCTGACGCAGTAACCCTTGCTTCCCAGAGCCTTGCCACTCGCCTTGTCATGGATCAGTGGAAGGGCATTTGTGCCGTCCATGGAATCAACACTAATCATCCGTCCAAAATTCAGAGACACATCCAGGCTAATTTCCCAGCTCTGCTTCTCCTGGTCCTCAAAAGGCTGAACCTTTGCCAGAGTGAGGGCGGAAAACGTCAGCGCAGCCGAAGCGGCACAAAACCCAGCCCAGCGAAGAGGACGAAAAGCGGTAATTCCTGACACCATAACAGCAACTCCCAAACCAGAAGATCCCAACACACGGCCGGAATCCGGTCATCAACGACCAAAAGTATGAATATAGGATGTAAAAAGGGGATAAAAGATTCCCCAACCAGTCAGTTAAACTGACCGGGCTGTCAGGATAGGTGAAAACAAAAAAACCGCCACACGGCGGCTTTTCAGATGCAGAAAAAGTTCACTCTACGAAAGGCTATTGGACAAGCCCGCCAAAGGCTATCTGCAACAGACTATCTGCAACAGGCTCTCGCTAAAGGCTTCTCTGCAGCAGCGATTACTGCCGGGTCTGTTCAGCAGCCTGCTGCAGGGCCTGGGCATACAGGGCATCGAAGTTAACAGGTGCCAGCATCAGGGCCGGGAAACTGCCACGGGTTACCAGGTTGTCGATGGCTTCACGGGCATAGGGAAACAGCAGGTTTGGGCAGAAAGCACCCAGGGTACGGTGCAGATCGGCTTCCGGCAGATTCTTCGCCATGAAGATGCCGGCCTGGTGAATTTCAGCCACAAAAGCCACTTCTTCGCCATGGTTGACGGTAGCGGTCAGGGCCAGAACCACTTCATACATACCGTCTTCGTCCAGGGCAATATTGGTGGTATTCAGGTCCAGTTTCACCTCAGGCTGCCACTGTCCCTTGAAGATGGCCGGAGCCTTGGGGGATTCAAAGGACAGGTCCTTGATGTAAATGCGCTGCAGGGCGAACTGGGGCTGTTGATCCTGGCTTTCAGTCTCAGACATCTTTATTTCCTTTAACGAAATTCATTAACCCCCGACCTGTTAAGGTTTCAGGGGCCGTTAAGTAAATTGAGCTATTCCTGCTCTGCGGACAGCAACGAATCAAGCTGGCCCTGGGATTCCAGCGCATAGAGATCATCACAGCCGCCCACATGGGTCGAACCAATCCATATCTGCGGAACAGATGTCTGGCCGGCCTTTTCAGCCATGGCCTGACGCACTTCAGGCTTTCCGTCCACAGAAATCACCTTCACCGGCACGCCTTTTTTTCCCAGCAGAACCAGAGCTCTCTGGCAGAAAGGGCACCACGCCGAGCTGTAAACAATGACATCCTGCACTGCTGTTACCGCCTTGAAATTTTATTTCTTCACCAGAGGCAGGCTTTCGCTCTGCCAGGTGCTGATGCCACCACTGAGGCGCACGACCTTTTCAAAGCCGGCGTCTTTCAGCTGTTTGCCGACCATACCGCTGTGCTGCCCCATGGCATCTACCAGAATAATTGGGACGGCTTTATATTTTTCAAGCTCGCCAATACGATTTTTCACGCTGGCATGGGGAATATTAAGAGAGCCAGTGATTGAGCCATTGGCAAAATCGTTTTTATCCCGGATATCCACAACCACAGCGTCTTCGTGATTGCTCAGGCGGGTTAATTCCTGGGTGGAAACCGTCTGTCCGCCTTTGCGGAGTTCGGTGAAGGCCAGCAGCCCCAGCAGTACAGCGAAGGTTCCTGTGAGTGCAGGGTTATTGATTATAAATTCTATGAATTGTTCCATTAGAGAATTCAGGCAACCAGAAAATACGACAAGTCGGCAAGTATACAGACTGCCCGATGTATTTCACCAGTCTGTAAAAGCACACCACCCTCCGGTAAGCGCGACCGACGGGGAGTGAGCCACGTTTCCGGTTTATGGCTGGACTCATTTAAGGAAATTTCCATGCTTATGGCAGAAGGCATCACTTATGGAAGGAGGCACCACTTTTCGCCTTTGCCAATATCAAGATCAAGATCAACCGGGGGAACATCCTTATCCCGACACATGCTTCCATGTGCGTTTAATCTGTTCAGGCAGTCTTCGGTGCTATCTGACTGAAGGGACTATCTGACTGAATAGATATTGTTGACTGGATAGATATTGCTGACTGAACAGATATTGATAGATATTGTTGACCAGTTTCCGTGGTTTTACCTTAAACAAGCCGCTAAAATCCCTCAGCAATTCACCAGCAGATACGATGCCAGGACAGCATGACCAAGCGCACGACTACCGCACTGCTTATCCTTGATGGCTGGGGCTATCGGGAAGAAGCCGACCACAACGCCATTCTCGCCGCGAATACTCCGGTTATGGATCGACTCTGGAAAAACAATCCCCACGCCCTTGTCTCCGGCTCCGGCGTTGATGTCGGCCTGCCGGAAGGCCAGATGGGCAACAGTGAAGTCGGCCATATGAACCTGGGTTCCGGTCGGGTGGTTTACCAGGAACTGACCCGTATCAGCAAAGCCATTGATGAAGGTGAGTTCCAGAAAAACCCGCAACTGGTCAAGGCCGTTGACGCTGCTGTCAGCGCCGGCAAAGCCGTACATTTGATGGGTCTGATGTCTCCGGGGGGCGTACACTCCCACGAAAACCACATTCTCGCCATGATTGAGATGGCCGCGGCCCGTGGTGCCAAAGAAGTGTATGTGCATGCATTCCTGGATGGTCGGGACACCCCTCCCCGCAGTGCCCAGCCCACCCTTGAGAAAACCGATGCCCTGCTGCACAAGCTTGGGGTTGGCCGTATTGCCAGTCTGATTGGCCGTTACTACGCCATGGACCGTGACCAGCGCTGGGACCGTGTGGAACTGGCCTGGAACCTGATGACCGCCGGCATCGCTGAGTTTACTGCAGCCACGGCTATAGAAGGCCTCACCGCTGCCTACGCCCGTAACGAAAACGACGAGTTTGTTCAGGCCACTGCTATCGTACCGGAAGGTGGCAAACCTGCCGTTATTCACGATGGTGACGCTGTTATCTTTATGAACTTCCGCGCCGACCGTGCCCGCCAGCTGTCCCGGGTATTTGCGGAAGACCACTTCCACGGTTTTGAGCGTAAGCAGCGTCCCGAGCTTGCTGCTTTTGTCATGCTGACCCGTTACGCCGAAGATATTCCCGCTCCCTGCGCTTTCCCGCCTGCGATTCTGGAAAACACTCTCGGGGAATATATCTCCGCCCAGGGCAAAACCCAGCTGCGTATCGCGGAAACAGAAAAGTATGCCCACGTCACCTTCTTCTTCAGTGGCGGACGGGAACAGCCCTATAGCGGCGAAACCCGTATTCTGGTGGAGTCCCCCAAGGTGGCCACCTACGACCTGCAGCCGGAGATGAGCGCCCCGGAAGTGACCGACAAGCTGGTGCAGGCCATTGAGAGCGGGGAATATGACCTGGTGATCTGCAACTATGCCAACGGTGATATGGTGGGTCATACGGGCATATTCAGCGCGGCGGTAAAAGCAGTGGAATGTATCGACACCTGCGTTGGTCGGGTCACCGAAGCCCTGAACAAGCACGGCGGTCAGTGCCTGATCACCGCTGACCACGGCAACGCTGAACAGATGCAGGATCATCATACAGGCCAGCCCCATACCGCCCACACCTGTGAGCTGGTACCGCTGATCTACTCCGGCCCCCGGGACATTACCCTTAAGCCCGGTGTCCTGTCCGATATTGCCCCGACGCTGCTGGCTCTGATGGGAATTGCTCAGCCTGAAGAGATGACGGGCAAAAGCCTGATCTGACCTGGGTTTTGCGTAACGCCGGCCTGTTCTTTCTGGCTGGCGTTTTCACTCCTGCTATTTTTCACTGAAAGTCCTTCGTCGTATAGTCACCGATAGACCCGACCATTAATCTTAAGCTCTCCACTCCTGGCAGAAAGCGTCCATAATCATTGAATAGAATAAAAATATTGCCGAAGTAACCGGGAAGAGTCGATTAATGATTGTCGGCACAAATAAGCCTTGGGCATAATTGACACACTGATGTGATGCAATACCCATGAAAACCATAAGCACTGATTATTTATTATTTTTACTCCGCCAGCCCATACGATATGCGCTGCTGGCGGTTGTAATTGCCTGCCCGCTGCCGTCCTTACCCGCTTTCGCCGAAGATGACGCTAAGCGCCTTGAGCAGGTCAACAGGGATATCAGCGAGCTGAAAAGCCTTCTTGAGCGTATCCGGAAAGAGCGCAGCTCCATTGAGACCCGGCTGGAAACCACAGAAAAAGAGATCAGCCGCATACAGTCCTCCCTCAGAAAAACAGAGCAGGAACTCAGGGAAACGAGGAAAACCGAAAAAAAGCAGCAAATCCTGCGAAAGGAACTGCAGCAGGAAAAAAAAAACCGGGAAGAGACAGCGGTCGAAGCGATTAAAGCCGCCTATATCTCTGGCAAAAGTCCACGCCTGAAGGTGCTTCTTAATCAGGAAGACCCGGCCAAAGCCAGCCGGATAATGGCTTATTATGATCACTTTGCCAAAGTCCAGACCGAAGCCCTTACCGAACTGAATGAGTCTTCCCGCAGGCTCGCCGCCGCAGAACAGAACCTGACCAGTACCCGCCTGCAGATTCAGAAACGCCAGAACACCCTGAAAACCCAGGAACAGAAGCTGAACGCCAGCAACAGCAAACGTCAGCAGATTCTTGCCGGACTGAACACCAAAGAATCCAAAAGCAGCTCCCAGCTCAGGAATCTGACCAGAGAGCAGAAGGAACTGCAGGAGCTGCTGGCATCCATTATCTCCATCTCCGACATTACCGATATCGACAAACCCTTCCGCCAGAACCGTGGAAGAATGCCCTGGCCGGTAAAAGGCAAGGTGACCCATAAGTACGGTGAAAGCCGTAAAGAGAGCAAGGTCAGCTGGAAAGGCGTGTTTATCAAAACCAAAGCCGGAACACTGGTGAAAGCCCCACACCATGGCCGGGTGGTATTCGCAGACTGGATGAAAAGCTTCGGGCAGCTGCTGATTATTGACCACGGCGGCGGCTATATGACTCTGTATGCCCATAACCAGGAACTGCTGAAAACAGTGGGTGACTGGGTTGTACCCGGAGAGAGCATTGCCCGCACAGGTAACAGCGGGGGCCAGACGGAGAATGGCCTGTACTTTGAAGTGCGCTATAAAGGGCGTCCGTCAAATCCTTTAGTCTGGCTTATGGCTTCCCGCTGAACCTTGCAATTTTATAGATATAACAGCGATCATTATTCAGATGAAAAAGCCATGTTGAAACATCGGAACCATTTCCAGCAGGAGCTATGCATGCCCACCCGATTATCGTTCTTTTCCTGGTCTCTCGCTCTGCTCCTGGGCCTTCCACCGGCAGCCCCTCTCTCCGCAGAGTCTGTCAAGCCAGCGGAACCTGCCAACCCCGCTGAAGCACAGAAACAAGAACAGAAAGGCCAGCTTCCTCTGGACGATCTGCGAGCATTCACCGAGGTGATGCAGCGCATTAAAAGCTCATACGTTGAGCCGGTTGATGACAAAACCCTTCTGGAAAATGCCATTCGTGGCATGCTGGATAATCTCGACCCCCACTCCGCTTATCTTCAGCCGGAAGACTTTCAGGATCTGGAAGAGAGTACATCCGGTGAGTTTGGCGGTCTGGGTATAGAAGTGGGCAGTGAAGATGGCCTGATCAAGGTGATTACCCCCATTGATGACACCCCTGCCAAGCGTGCCGGCGTAATGGCCGGCGACTTGATTATCCGCCTCGATGAAACGCCTATTCGTGGTCTCGGACTGAAAAAATCCGTTGAACTGATGCGCGGAAAAGCCGGTCAGCCCATTAAGCTGACCATTATCCGGGAAGGAGCCAGCAAGCCTCTGAACATTACCGTAGTGCGGGACATTATCCGGGTAGACAGCGTACGTCAGCGCACCCTGGAACCCGGCTTTGGTTATATCCGCATCAGCCAGTTCCAGGTGGACAGCGGCAAGGAAGTGGTTGCGGCTATGGATAAACTACGTAAACAGCAGAAGAAAGGCCAGGAGCTGAATGGCCTGGTTCTTGACCTGCGCAACAATCCCGGCGGCGTTCTGCAGGCAGCGGTTGATGTTTCCGACGCATTCCTGACCGATGGCCTGATTGTGTATACCAAAGGTCGCATTCCCAATTCCGACATGAGCTACAGCGCTAACAGGGAAGACCCGTCCAAAGGTATTCCCGTGGTGGTACTGATTAATGGCGGCTCGGCATCCGCTTCTGAAATCGTCGCCGGCGCACTCCAGGATCACCGCCGGGGTATTGTTGTAGGTACCAAAAGTTTCGGTAAAGGCTCAGTGCAGACTGTTCTGCCCCTGACCACCGATGCAGAACGGGGCCTGAAGCTGACCACCGCCCTGTATTACACCCCCAGGGGCAGGTCCATTCAGGCGGAAGGCATTATGCCGGATATAGAAGTGGATAACGCCAGCGTCACCCGGGTGAAAGACGACCAGAGCTACCGTGAAGCAGACCTGCAGGGCCACCTGGATAACACCAGCAAGAAGCAGAAAACCGCTGCAGACAGCAAAACCGAAAAAGCCCAGCCCCTGGATGTTACCGACTACCAGCTGAACCAGGCTCTGAATATTCTGAAAAGCCTGCATCTGTCCCGTCAGGGTGGCGCAGATAAGCCCCCATCATGACAACATTCACATACCCGGGCAGCGGTCATTTACACTGTCTGCCCGGTTATGGCTTTCTCAAAACACCTTACCTACCCTGCTTCACTTTCCTGTGCAAACCGGGTCAGGGACTATGCTTGCCAGCTTTATCAACTGCCTTTTTCCCCGTCCAGCCCGGGTAACTGAACCCGAAGGCTGGAGCTTGGTCCCACCTCAAGGTAACAACGATAAAAATACTGTATCGGTACAGACAGTTTCTGTTTCTCCCTCGACAACAGCAGCTTCTGTACAGGCAACCCCGGAACAGCTCCCCGGAACACAGACTTTTTTTCCTGGACGTAAACGCCCGGTGGCTGTATCAGCCCAGACCCAAACCATTCGGCCATCACCACCAGCCAAACGCCGAAGAGCCACTTCGACCCAGACACCAAAGACAATACCAAAGGGAATGCCAAAGGGAACTTTTACAGTGCCAGCCGCAGCCGGTATTAACATGGTAAATACCGGGCGTCTGGCGGTTATGCTGCACAGGCTGATCTGCCAGGACACCAATAATTTTGCCCAAAGGCTGGTTGTTCTTCCCTGTGGGCACGGGCTGGACAAAGCCACCGCTGATAAATGGTTACAAAACCATGAAGAGTGTTCTGTATCAGGATGCTCCGGCAAAGCCAGCACAGCAGAAACTCAGCAGAAAGATCACATCATCAGGGTTCGAGAGCTTGTTATCGACCTCTTTCGGGAAGAACGGCTTACCCGGATTTTTACAGGGCCTTTAAAAACACATTTTGATAACTTCTGCTCCGCTATAGCCCAGAATACCCCTCCCCTGCACACCGCCGGCCGGGAGCAGTGCAATAACCAGATTAAAGCGGCTATAAACAAAGCGATACCTGCACTTTCCGAAACACAGATTCTTGTTCCGCGGCTGCGGGTGACTGCGACTCCAGACCTTCCAGCCCCTCCATCTTCAACAGGAACAATGTCATCAAAACCCACATTATCGCCAGCACCGGCGGGACTTCATGGGACAGCTTTCCGTCCAGGGAGAACACCCCTCCTGCCAACCATATGGGTTACGACAAAGGTTATCCATCACTGGATACCCGCCGGCCCGTCCTTTGGCCGAACCGGAGTTATCCACAACAGTTATCTGGTACACGGGGATAGCCGGCACGGTGCGGAAATACCCGCAAGACGACTTGTTGAAACAATGCCCGATACTCCTGAAGGCCAGAAGCTCTCCAACTCCCTGTGCAATGCAGCCAGCAAAGGAAAGCGCTTTGCTCTTACCGGAAACACAGAAGCCAACCGAACCTGGGACTGGAGCCCCCAGATTCCCCGGGTTCAGGTGAATGCGCCGGACGGGACAACCCATCACTGGAAAAATGTTGCCAGAATCCTCAATGCACGGGGTTTATAACTGGACAAACTGGCATCCGGCAGCGTATCAGTAACACTCCTATCACGGCGCTCCCTGAAACTTCGGGTTCAAGACGTTCTATGCTGAAGACGTTCTATGCTGAATAAGTCAGAACCTCTCAGGGATAAGTCCTGCCTGTGCAGTGCCACCATTGCAAAAAAAACATTACCGGGGATTTTGTCCGGGCCTTTCAAAAGGTCTGGCACCGGGAATGTTTTCTTTGCACCGGGTGCCAGAAACCCATTCAAGGGCGATACCTGAAAAAACATGGCAGGGCCTGGCACGTCCACTGTTTCCAGAAAGCGTTTATTCCCGACTGTACAGTCTGCGGTAAAGCCCTGGCCAGCCGCCACCTGCAGGATTACTGGGGCAACCGTTTCTGCCTTTCCCATAGAAAATACGCCACCTGCACAAGTTGCGGTCGAATCGTCTGCGGCCCCATCACCAATGGCGGCATACGCTTCCCCGATGGCCTGATGATCTGCCACCTGTGTACAGGAACAGGCGTAACCACAGATGCCAGAGCAGAAACACTGATGATGGAAATGCGCGGAGCACTCAAGTCACTTGGCCTGAATCTCTACCAGGCCAGCACCCCCATTCGCCTGGCCGACCGTGATGAACTGCACAGCAACAGTCGCCACAATTACCACGACGACCACCCTCTGCTTGGGCTGGCAATCTGGAGTACCAGCTATGTTGGCAAACGCATAGTGGGAAGGGAGTTCAAGGAAATACTGGTGCAAAATAATCTGCCGGAGAACCACTTTCGAACGGTAGTCATTCATGAACTTGGACACGCCTGGTTTTTCTACAACAACCCAACGGGCAGAAAACTCCCCCTTAAAGTTGAAGAAGGCTTGTGTGTACTGATTGAATATCTCTGGCTCAAAACCCAGAAAAACGACGATGCCCATTATCGAATGAAGCTGATTACAGAATCACCCGACCCTGTTTATGGAGACGGATTCCGTCAGGCTCGCAAAGCCATGAAGTATTTACCATTCTCCTCGGTTGTGAGATATGCATTGGAGAAAAGGAAGTTTCCTTCTGCCCTGGCTGCGTTTTTTTACAGTTAGCAGTTCCCGCATGCCAGAAACCATCCTCTATCCGGTTCAGGAACAGAACTTTCGCTGCTACCATGGTGCTTTTATTTCCGACAGATCACCATGACCGATTTCACCAGTTCAAAGCCCATGCTGCTTTATATACATGGCTTTAACAGTTCACCAATGTCGTTTAAAGCCCGTGAACTGGGCAACTATATAAAGGGACATGGAATTGATTGTAACTATCTGGTACCCGAACTTTCTGAATGGCCCGGACAAAATGCCCGTAACCTTTTAACCCTGGCCAGTGAAGCTCTGGAACAACACCCGGTCTATATTATCGGCAGTTCCCTTGGTGGATATTACGGAACATGGTTGATGGAAAAACTGCTGAAACTGGACGTTTCATTCCCGGTAAAACTGGTGCTTGTCAACCCGGCTGTGAACCCCGGGGAAAAGTTTGAAGAATACCTTGGCTCCCAGAGAAATTATTATAACGGCCAGGAATATGAACTGACCCGGGAACATATCGAGCAGCTCAAGCATCTTGAAGTATCCGCCCTGCACCGGCCCGACAACATCCTTCTCCTGGCCCAAAAGGGTGATGAAACCCTCGACTACCGCCTGGCTGAAAATTTTTATCAGGACTGCCCCCAGCGTATTGATGAAGACGGACACCACGGCTTTGAGAACTTTGCCCAGTCCATTCCACTGATTCTGGGCTTTTTCAGCCCGGCGCTGATTCCTGCTGCCTCCTGACCCTTCCGGTCAGTACACATCCATGCGCCCCTCTGCATGACTAAGACTTTTGTCTTATATAGCTTAAAGAGGCGGAACAAACGCCTTTCCTGACACTCAATTATCTACAAACGGACTATCGGGAAAGTTGAGCTATGGATCGTACCTCCCCCCTTTTATTAATGGTTTTTCTGGTTATTTTTCAGCCATGCATATGGGCAGAAGAATCACTACCGGTTTATATCAACCCACTGAAAGGAATCGAGATATTCAACAGTATTTCAGAAGATGACTATTTTTCCGTGTTCTGTCATACGGATATAGATCACTATATTCCCCCTTCAGACGACAAGAAACAAAGCTGCCATAAAGCAGTCTCGGTTATACAGAGCCACCTTGAACAACTGGCCAGCACCGGTAACAGTGCAATAGCGAGTCCAGACCTCCTCAAAGATATAAATGCATCCTTTTTCAATGGCCAGGACAAATTCCGAAGCAATCCTTCGAGCCTGCTGCCAGAGTACAGCCTGATTATCAACAGTGCCCACGCAGCCAGAGAGTTAATTTCTATAACACGCGACCTGCACCAGCACTCAAATATCACCCTGCTTGGCTTTCAGGAATGCCCGAAGCCAAAGTCCGCTCAGGCAATTCTGGAGTTGGCTGAAGACCCAGAGTATCTCGGGAATACATTTCTAAAGTTCAGGCTAGATCGCATTGCAGAATGCAAAACAGAACAAGCCAAACACATAGCCAGGCACAGTCAACGCATACCATTTCCCCTTTTCACTTATAGTGAACAGAAGCTCAACCAGATGAAAATGGTGACCGCATATGGAATACCTTCCGTCCTGGTTCCCGGCGCTACAGAAGCCGTGACCTCCAGACTAAATACAACCCTTCTGAACTCCACATGGCTCAGCGAGGATCAACTGCTGCATTATTTGATTCAGGAGACGAAACTCTTGTCCCTTTTACATCCTTTTCTGGACGGCAACACCCGCACCATGCGCCTGCTGCTCAATTACACCTTACTGGCTCTTGGCCAGGAACCTCTTGTCACACAGTTTCTGTCTGATTTCAGAGTCGGAGCTTCGGCAGACGTATTAATCAGTTATAACAATGAAGAACCGGAAGGCCCTGTACAGTGGGGAAAAGACATGATGGAAAAGGGACAAATCCATTCCTCTACGGAACTGGGTTTCTGAGATTTCACAGATACATTTTGAACAAACCCGCCAAGACGTTTTACACTTGGTCGTTTGCGGATATTCAGGACGCTGTAACCTGGAGTCCGATCTCATACTCTTCGGCGACTTCTCGAGGAGGCTTTTGATGAAAAGCCGAGATGAACTGGGCGGCATTACAATGGTGCTAAGGATATTCTTGATGAGATGGCGCTCGAAGGTAACGATGCTCAGCAGCATGAAGTCCGCACCCTGCTGGATCAAATCAGTACCTGATGCTGCCCGACGGTTGCGGCTGACAACTGCCTGCTTTGCAGGCAGTGATTGTTTGAACTAATCGCAATGTATAGTGTGTTGCCAGTCACCCAATTTCCATGAGCACTTATGTTGTGTTTCATATCCCCCATCCGGTGACCATGAACTACAGATGGCATGGCATATTCCGTGTGAATTGGTTGCGCCACCTATAGCTTTGATGCCCGGGCAAGCCTCGTATACGTGAGTGAAACCGGGTTTTGTAATTTGTTCATAAATGGCGTTTGAGTCATCAATACAGTTGCTACCAAAAGCGCAACTCACCAGACCTAGACAGGACAGACAGCTAAGATTCAGAATTCTGGATTGTCGCATAGGGTTTTTCTCCGGGTGACCTGATAGCCCATTGCTTGACCAGCCGTTCGCCTAGCCAAGTCAATATGGAATGCCTTGGTAGTGTAGATCCAGAGTCGGGGCTTCGACAGACGTATTAATCAAGTTATAACAATGAAGAACCGGAAGGCCCTGTACAGTGGGGAACAGACATGATGGAAAAGGGGCAAATCCACTCCTCTACGGAACTGGGTTTCTGAGATTTCACAGATACATTTTGAACAAAACCGCCAAGACGTTTTACACTTGACCATTTACGGATATTCAGGACGCTGTAACCTGAAGCCCGATCTGTCGATAAAAGGGAACTGTTCACGCGTACCATGCAGAACGAATATAACGCTGAAGCCATTGAAGTCCTGTCCGGTCTTGACCCGGTGCGCAAGCGCCCGGGCATGTACACCGACACCACACGTCCCAACCACCTGGCCCAGGAGGTGATCGATAACAGTGTCGATGAGGCTCTGGCAGGCCATGCCTCAGAACTGAAAGTGGTGCTGCACCCGGATAACTCCCTGGAAGTGACCGATAACGGCCGGGGCATGCCGGTGGATATTCATCCCAAGCATAAAGTCTCCGGTGTCGAACTGATCCTGACCCGTCTGCATGCGGGTGGTAAATTCTCCAATAAAAACTACCAGTTCTCCGGTGGTCTCCATGGTGTGGGCGTCTCCGTTGTGAATGCCCTGTCCACCAAGCTGGATATCACCATTCGCCGGGGCGGGCAGGTGTATAACATCGGTTTTGCCAATGGCTACAAAGCCTCGGAGCTGGAGGTGGTTGATACCTGCGGTAAACGCAATACCGGCACCACTGTACGCTTCTGGCCCGATACCAGTTATTTTGATTCTGCCAAGTTCTCTGTTATCCGTCTTAAGCACGTACTGCGCGCTAAAGCTGTACTCTGCCCGGGACTGAAGGTCATCTTCCACGAACTGTCCAGCAATGAAACCGAAACATGGCACTATAAGGATGGTCTGAGGGATTATCTGTACAGTGCCGTAGAAGGCTTTGAACTTCTGCCTAAAGAACCTTTTACCGGCAGTCTGGCTGGGGAGAAGGAAGCCGTAGACTGGGCTGTTATCTGGCTGCCGGAAGGTGGCGAGCTGATTACGGAATCCTACGTAAACCTGATCCCCACCGCCCAGGGCGGAACCCATGTAAACGGCCTGCGTACCGGCCTGCTGGAAGCCATGCGGGAGTTCTGTGAATTCCGTAACCTGCTGCCCCGGGGCATCAAGCTGGCTCCCGATGATATCTGGGAACGCTGCTCCTATGTGCTGTCTGCCAAGCTGGCGGACCCACAGTTCTCTGGGCAGACCAAAGAACGCCTTTCTTCCCGTGAATGTGCGGCCTTTGTCTCCGGTGTGGTAAAAGACGCTTTCAGCCTGTGGCTGAACCAGCATACGGACCTTGCCGAACTGCTGGCGGAACTCTGCATCAGTACAGCCCAGCGCCGTATGCGCAAGGCGAAAAAGGTTGTCCGCAAGAAAATCTCTCAAGGCCCGGCACTGCCCGGCAAACTGGCGGATTGTTCCAGCCAGGATATGAACCGCACGGAAATCTTCTTTGTGGAAGGGGACTCCGCCGGCGGCTCCGCCAAACAGGCACGGGACCGGGAGAATCAGGCCATCATGCCCCTGCGGGGTAAGATCCTGAATACCTGGGAGGTGGACTCATCCGAAGTCCTGGCTTCCCAGGAGATTCACGATATCTCTGTAGCCCTGGGGGTAGATCCTGGTTCCGACAAAATCAGCGAGCTGCGCTACGGCAAAGTCTGTATTCTCGCCGATGCCGACTCCGATGGTCTGCATATCGCCACCCTGCTCTGCGCCCTGTTTATCCAGCACTTCCGCCCCCTGGTGGAAGGCGGGCATATCTATGTTGCCATGCCGCCCCTGTACCGTATCGATATCGGTAAAGAGGTGTATTACGCCCTGGATGAAGCCGAGAAAGACGGCATTCTTGATCGACTACATGCAGAAAAGAAGAGAGGAAAGATTAACGTCCAGCGCTTTAAGGGGCTGGGCGAGATGAACCCGCTGCAGCTCAGGGAAACCACTATGGCTGTGGATACCCGTCGCCTGGTTCAGCTGACGGTTGATGATGCACCCGCTACACGTCAGGTGATGGATATGATGCTGGCAAAGAAAAGAGCGGCGGACAGAAAGAGCTGGCTGGAGACCAAGGGAAATCTTGTAGAAATCAGCTAAAGCTAATTCTTCTAACTTCTAATAATTGCGGGCACAATGTCCGCAGTTCTCCCCTCAAACATAGCCGGCTTATCCAGATTTCGACCAATATTCCCAGTGCAACTCGTCTGCCATCGTTTCTTCCATCGGCCCGATTACCTCAACACTCTCATGACATGATGCAAAGATGCTCCCACCATGCAAGCCAATGCCCTGCCCGGCAATTTTGTCCAAAGTCTCTGCACTGGTACCGAATACGACATGCCTGACACCTGCCCAGTAAATGGCCCCTGCACACATTGCACATGGCTCGGTACTTGTATACAGCGTAGCGTTTTGAAGTGTCTCATCCGGCAATTTTCGACAAGCTTTACTGATCAGATTTAATTCAGCGTGTCGGGTCATATCATGCTCCGAGTGAATGGTATTTTCCGCCTCCAGAATAATATCGCCGTTGTGAACAAGAAGAGCGCCAAAAGGCTGATTCCCATGCTCTACGGCCTGCTTCGCCAGCTCTATGGCACGGGTTATAAAGAAAATGTGATCTTTCACCACAATATTCCATTCCAACCTGACTACTTATAAAATAGCGGATCAGGTTCGTCTGTGTCAGGAATTGAGCATGAAGCATGGAATCAAGAACTATCGAATCAAGAACTGAACGCTTCACACTCAAAGTGGATGGCATTCAATCCATTTTCAACCCGGAAATAAATTAAACCCTTTTCTCCCTGTTATGCCAACTAACCTCCTGGTTAGTGAGCGGCCCCTTCCTTTTTGGTGTAGTGGCTGCTGTGCAACAAGGGCAGGCCTTCATGAATAATATACAGGGTTCTTCACAACAACCGACAACCTCTACCGTCGATCAACAACCAGCCGCCCCAGCTACCTCTGCGACGCGGCCTGTAATTCTGTTACTTATTAATGCCCCTATATTCTTTCCGCCTGCACCGGGAATGGCCCCTGCCCGCGATCAACACCTGCAAAACCGGCTGATAAATATTCAATTTAACCCGGCAATATACCATCACCCGAAAGAACAGCCTGTTCCACCCCCCGGAAAAGCGGTGAAGAAAAGACATCGCAGGCATAATCTCCCCCCCCGTTTCGCCCCCTTTGGGCTTAAGCGGGCAGTGAATTCTGAATTAAAGAAGACGCCTCAATTTCCAGGCAAAACAGAAAGTCGACTGCCCCCTGCAGCTCAACAAACAGCGGAAAAGATGGAAGTTGACCCTCCGCCCCCCAGTGAACTGTCAGAACTGGGCCAACAGCTTTTCAGTGATCCCAAAGCGCTTCACCCACACATATATATCGCCCGTAAATTCAGTACGGGAGGCTGTGCTGTGAGCTACAGCTACGATATAAAGCCTGAAATAAGACGACAGTTAGTTCCACAAACATTGAGGGAACAACTGGTTGTTCCACGACTCCGATATCACTGGTATTTTTCCCTGTCCCATACATCTCCGCCTGTTTCCCGCCTGCAACCGGCAATGGAGGAAGCTTTTACAAGTGGTACAGGGAAGCACGTACCCGCCATACACTGGGAGAGTACAACCACAGCACCAGATACATACTCTTTATTCTATGTGCAGGAAAAGAAAACCCGCTCATTCATACAATCAAAAAGACCAGCCAGTCTTTCTCAGGATACGCATTACTATATCCTTGAGTCTCCGACACCGGACAAGCAGGATGGGGTTCTTGCCATTTTCAATTCTGAGAAAGGCCATCCTCTTTGTCTGTCGAGCAGCTTTTCAGCACAGTCGCCATATTACGAACTGGAGAAGAATGAAGGCGTACTTTTTGTACCGGCCAGTATGGATACCAACCCATCATGGAGACTTGCAGGAAAATACCAGTTCACACGGGCAGTCATTCATACCAATCCCCTTTTCTATGGAGGCAACCCCATAGTTAAAAGTTCTTCTTCAAAATCACCCACCGTCTCTGTGTCCACCCTTCCGGAAGGGGAATACTTCCTTACTGAAAAGATGATGGCAGAACTGATGCTAAGTCAGAAGAAAAAAGCCGGTGACTGCTTTCAGACTATTTTTACAAATCAGGGCAATATCAGGTGCCAGATGAAGTATTTAAAAAACAAGACAACCTTCTCCCGCAGTTTTATGGTTGGCTCTGTCCATAACAATCACTATGTGATGGCAAGGATTCTGAGAAAAGACCAGGATATTATTATTTATATTCACGAAACTCTGGGGGCTTCCCACGCCATAGCTGAAGGTATACGGGATACTGTAATTTCTCCGGTGCTTGACGTTTATCCGAATCATAATATCAGCTTCTTCACACCGGGCTTTGCCATACAGAGAGATACCAGCTGTTGTGGCGTGCTGGCCCTGAAAAGCATTCGGGGATTTGGCAAGCGCCCTCACCTGGACAGCTGGTTGTGGAGTCTTCATGAATCCCGACCAGACAGTTTCCTGAATCGGGTTGATCAGGGATCTGCCGGGTACAATCCAGAGGCAGAACCTCCGGAGAGCTGCAAAATCCCGATTCAGGACATGCCCGCTGTATTATTGAAGAACTACCAGGGTAAGCGGGACACACTGTCTTCTGAACAAATGGAAACCATTGTCAGCCAGAAAAGCAATCTTACCCTGGCGGAATATATCAGCCTGTATGAGTATGAGCTGCCCTCCCTGACAGTCCCGGAAGGCAGATCAAAACCCAACTTTTCCGCACTGCACAAGAAGTATAAATACTTTCAGAAAATACTGCTCAACGCTGAAAGGCGCTCCTGACTTATATTGATTGCGCCGTTTGCTTCCTGCTTTCATCCGCACTCTCCCCGCTGTTCGTTTTCCATAGCCGCCATAGGCCCATGGGTGGAGCGTTTAACATGAGTGGAGCGTTTAAAATACGTCAGCAGGCGTACAGTAGTGATTTCCTGAAAAGCACCTGCCCCGTTTTGGTATCTATACTACTTACCAGCCTGAACCTTTAATTTATAGGTGTCGTGTATGCGCGTATATCTTATAGCTGTCTGCGGGCTTACTGCCTTCAGCGCCTGGTCCGGCGAGGTTTCCGTCACCGTCGATCTGCCACTGAAAACCAGCTAGGGGACTGTGCAGAATCTCCACCAGCTCCGGATTGTCGAGGCCCCTTCTTCTCCCCCGCTTTCCCATTCTCTCTCCAGCGACTCGGAAGCTAAGGACGTTACGGAAGCGACCGGAGAGACAGTCTTCCTGGCGACCAACTCCACAATCAGCAACGTCATAGATGCCCGACCGGTCACACACAGGGTACAGCTGCAGGAGGGCAAGCAGTACCAGATGTATCTCAGCACAACAGGGGAAAACAAAACCTGGTGGCATACAAAACCCTTTACCTACACCCCTGATCACAATCAGAACCAGAACACCCTCTCGGTTTCTGGGGACAGTACGCCTGTTTTTCTGTCCATAGACGGTCAGCCCGCAGGTGGTTTTTATGATTCTAATGGCTGGGTTAGTGCCAATATCTCGTGTGGCGGGGTTGCTATTGGTGGTGGAGGCTATGGCTGCTCTATCTGGCCAGGGAGCGGGGGGGGGTTTACAATTTGCAAGTGGTACTGCCGGCCTTGGTATTGGTGGTGGTCATGGCGCAGGGAGCTTTGATCTACAGGCTATATGCAGCAGAATCAAAGATGAAATGGCCATGGGGTTTGTCGAAATTGTTGTTTACTTCATGATGAAGTTGTATACCTCGGATTTAAAGGTCAATTTAGGTGGTGGAGATATGGTGGGGTTAGGTGTAGGCGGAGGGTATACGTGGGGTTATATGAAGCCTGCGATAAACTGCATGCGAACTGAAAACCAGAAGAAACCGGACTCATCAGGAAACAGGTATATTTTCCATTTCAGAAAATCTGAAAAACTGCCTGAAAAAGCACCTGTCCCCGTTTTGATATCTATAATTACGCGCCTGGAACTATAAATCACAGGTGTCGTATTATGCGTGTATGTCTTATGGCTGCCTGTGGGCTTGTTGCCTTCGGAGCCTGGGCCCGCGAGGTTTCTGTCACCGTCGATCTGCCCATGAAAACCAGCCTGGGGACGGTGCAGAATCTCCACCAGATCCGGATTGTAGAGACACCCTCTTTCCCCTCCCTTTCTCATTCTCCCTCCAGCAACAGTGAAAGTATTGAAGAGACAGTATTCCTGGCGACCAATACCACCATGGACCCCCGACCGGTCACACACAGGGTACAGCTTCAGGAAGGGAAGCAGTACCAGATGTATCTCAGCACAACAGGGGAAAACAAAACCTGGTGGCATACAAAACCCTTTACATACATGCCTGGCCACAATCAATACCAGCAGGAGCAGCAAGACCAGCAGGAGCAGCACACCATCTCGGTTTCCGGCGGCAGTACGCCCGTTTTTCTGTCTGTAGGAGGTCAGCACGTGGGGGGTTTTTATGATACCAATGACTTGGTTGGTGCCACGGCCTCCTGTGGCGGGGTTGCTATTTTTGGTGGAGGCTATGGCTGCTCTATCTGGCCAGGGAGCGGGGGGGTTTTACAATTTGCAAGTGGTACTGCCGGCCTTGCTATTGGTGGTGGTCATGGCGAAGGGAGCTTTGATCTAAAGGCTATATGCAGCAGAATCAGAGATGAAATGGTCATGAAGTTTGACGACGTTATAATTTACCTGGATCTGGCGTTGTTTACCTCAGACTTTAAGGTCAGTTTAGGTAAAGCAAGTATGTTTGGGGTAGGTTTAGGCGGGGGGTTTACGTGGGGTTATATGACTACACACACGGCCTGCGATAAACTGCATGAGAAAGCACCTGCCCCCATTTTGATGTCTATACTTGCCAGCCCGAACCTGTAAATTGTAGGTGTCGTGTATGCGTGCATGTCTTATGGCTGCCTGCGGGCTTGTTGCCTTCGGAGCCTGGGCCGGCGAGGTTTCTGTCACCGTCGATCTGCCACTGGAAACCAGCCAGGGGACTGTGCAGAATCTCCACCAGCTCCGGATTGTCGAGGCCCATTCTCCGTCCAGCGACTCTGAAGCGAAGGACGTTACGGAAGCGACCGGAGAGACAGTCTTCCTGGCGACCCACAACATCATAGATGCCCGACCGGTGACACACAGGGTACAACTGCAGGAAGGGAAGCAGTACCAGATGTATCTCAGCACAACAGGGGAAAACAAAGCCTGGTGGCATACAAAACCCTTTACATACATGCCTGGCCACAATCAATACCAGCAAGAGCAGCAAGACCAGCAGAACCAGCAGGTCCAGCACACTATCTCGGTTTCTGGCGGCAGCACCCCTGTTTTTCTGTTTGTAGACAGTCAACACGTGGGTGGTTTTTATGATGCCAATGGCTGGGTGGGTGCCGCATTCTCCTGTGGCGGCTTTGCTGTTGGGGGTGGAGTCTTTGGATGCTCTATCTGGCCAGGAAGCGGGGGGTTTTTAAAATATTCAAGTACAGCCGCCGGCATTTCTATTGGTGGAGGTCATGGCTCCGGATCCCTTGATCTGCAAACTGTATGCGGGAGCATCTCAAAACAATTTTCCATAACATTTATTCAGGTACTTTTTTATTCACATCTAGACTTGTCCTTCGGTGGTCTGGACGCTCTGATTATTGGTAACGCGGATATGGGAGGGTTGTTTATTGGCGTGGGGGGGACGTGGGGTTATATGAAAATACACACAGCCTGCGATAAGCGGAATACCAACTGAAAACCAGAAGAAACCGGACTCATCAGGGGCAGGTATATTTTACCTTTCAGCAAATCTGAGAAACTGCATGAGAAAGCACCTGCCCCCATTTTGATGTCTATACTTGCCAGCCCGAACCTGTAAATTGTAGGTGTCGTGTATGCGTGCATGTCTTATGGCTGCCTGCGGGCTTGCTGCCTTCAGCGCCTGGTCCGGCGAGGTTTCTGTCACTGTCGATCTGCCACTGAAAACCAGCCTGGGGACTGTGCAGAATCTCCACCAGCTCCGGATTGTCGAGACCCCTTCTTCTCCCCTGCTTTCTCATTCTCCCTCCAGCAACAGTGGAGATATTGAAGAGACAGTCTTCATGGCGACCCACAACGTCATAGATGCCCGACCGGTCACACACAGGGTACAGCTGCAGGAAGGGAAGCAGTACCAGATGTATCTCAGCACAACAGGGGAAAATAAAACCTGGTGGCATACAAAACCTTTTACATACATGCCTGGCCACAATCAAGACCAGCAGGACCAGCAAGACCAGCAAGACCAGCAGAACCAGTACACCCTCTCGGTTTCTGGCGGCAGCACGCCCGTTTTTCTGTCTGTAGGGAGTCAGCACGTGGGTGGTTTTTATGATGCCAATGGCTGGGTTAGTGCCACGGTCTCCTGTGGTGGTCTGGATATTGTTGGTGGAGGATGGGGGTGCTTTATCTGGCCCGGAAGCGGGGGGATTTTACAATATGCAAGTGGATCCCTCGGCATGGGTGGTGGTGGAGGCCATGGCTCCGGGGCCATTGATTTGCATAAGATATGCCACAAAATCTCAGATCAATATGACATGGTATTTCTCGAGTTCCTGTTTTACGAACATGTGTGGATGCAGGGAGGGAAAAAACGGGACAACGTTGGTTACGCGAATCTGGGAGGGCTATTTGCCCCTGGTTTGGGGACGACGTGGGGTTATATGAAAGCACACACGGCCTGCGATAAGCGGAATACCAACTGAAAACCAAAAGAAACCGAACGACCAGAGGCCGGTATATTTTACATTTTAACTCAACAAATCTGAGAAACTGCCTGAAAAAGCACCTGCTCCCGTTTTGATATCTATACTTGCCAGCCTGAACCTTTAATTTATAGGTGTCGTGTATGCGCGTATATCTTATGGCTGTCTGCGGGCTTGCTGCTTTCAGCGCCTGGTCCGGCGAGGTTTCTGTCACTGTCGATCTGCCACTGAAAACCAGCCTGGGGACTGTGCAGAATCTCCACCAGTTCCGGATTGTCGAGGTCCCTTCTTCTCCCCCACTTTCCCCTTCTCCGTCCAGCAACAGTGGAGATATTGAAGAGACAGTATTCCTGGCGACCCACAACGTCATAGATGCCCGACCGGTCACACACAGGGTACAGCTGCAGGAAGGGAAGCAGTACCAGATGTATCTCAGCACAACAGGGGAAAACAAAACCTGGTGGCATACAAAACCCTTTACATATATGCCTGGCCACAATCAAGACCAGCAAGAGCAGCAAGACCAGCAGAACCAGCACACCCTCTCGGTTTCTGGCGGCAGCACACCTGTTTTTCTGTCTATAGACGGTCAACCTGCGGGTGGCTTTTACGATGCCAATGGCTGGGTTGGTGCCAGTTTTTCCTGTGGCAGCATTACTTTTCCGATTGGAGGGAATGATTGCTCTATCTGGCCCGGGAGCGGGGGGGTTTTACAATATGCGGGTTTCTCTTCCGGGGTTTCCGCTGGTGCTGGTCATGGCTCCGGGGGCATTGATCTGGAGACTATATGCCAGATAGTAAAAGATAAAAATAATTTTGCCCTCAATTTTGCCGAGTTCCTCTTTTACGAGCATGTGTGGTTGATGGAATTAAAGTCAAAGCGCGGTGTGGGTTACGCGAATCTGGGAGGGCTATATGGACCTGGGATGGGGGCTACAGTCGGCCGTATGAACAAATACACGGCCTGTGACGTGAAAATCTAAATGCGGGCAAAATCCAGCCCTGCAAACCACGGTTTTCTCGGCAGCTTGTGGGCGCAGGCTCTATTCAGCTATCCAGTATTCACCACCCACATTCAGTGCTGTAAGTCTTTCTTCCATAACCTCCAGCGCTTGTCTGGCATGCCTGTTATCAGGGGCCAGACCTTCAAACAGATGATGATAGAAAGACAGACTTCTTTTTATGAAGGACACACTTTTCGCCATGGCCGTATGCATAAATAAGATGCCATCACGAATTTCTGACTCCATGTCTTGAATCTTTTGCTCATGGGAACTTTTCCATAACAAAAAATCCAACACTGGGATTATCAAACCAGCACTCTCCTTCTTCAGAATTTCCTCTCCCCGTGATTTCCGTAATGATTCAACTTCATTAACCTTTACAAAAAGGCTTGTTAATTCCGAAAGCGCATCATGGGCGCTACCAGGATCACCAGAGCATTCATTTTTAAGGAACTTTAAACAGTCAGACGCTTTTTGGGATAGACCAGCGTAGTCCGGCAACTTTTCGTCTTCTGGTAAAGAGCAGGACACTTCTGCTCCACAGGTACGAAACTCCATCACATCTGAAGAATAAAATATGCTTTCTTCGTCAGTGGTGGCAGGCATAGCAATGAAACAGGGAAACATATCTGCCGTATCACCAAACACCCCTGTCTGGCACAACCTTCTCAATTCAAACTGGATATGGCGGGCTGACTGTCTGTTTTTACATTGAAGAGGCGTATCCCCCAACATCACTTTTTCATAAAGAGAGGCAAGCTGAAGGTGATAATTCAGGAGTGCATGTCTGTCATGGATACCACCGGAATACTCACCGTTAATATCGACATGTCTTACACAATGGGAAAAATATCGGTAGTGCGTATCCAGGGCACTATTCAGGCTTGCTAAACAGGTTATTCCCTGCTCAACAATTTCTACGACTCTGTCAGTAATAAGGTTTTCCGGAGATTTCTTGCATGTGTGATCACGATTAGGGCCAGAATTGATCTTTTTCGTTGCCGTAACAGGGGAAGCAGCAGGCAACCCGGCATCACGAATACTTCTTTTCCTTTGAGGAAGCCTCTGCCCTGCACGCATAAACCCCTGCCATCGGTCACGGGAAATTGTCTGTTGCATACTTCTTTCTCCCTGAACCCTGTATATGCCCCTGCCCCGACAGATCGGTGAATATAATTTTGAGTACCAGGCAGGGCATAAATTCCCTATATGTCAGGCGGACTGATGCCCCTGTTAGACTTTGAAAGTTACTCTACCTCAATGGGTTTAATTATCAATTTGGCCTAAACGAACCAGAGCCTGCTTTTCTTCCTTACCCCCCAGGTCAAACCACTGTACAACAGCCTGACCACGATGGCCGTAACCAGAATAACAGTTGCCATGGCTGCGGCGGGAGCCGTATCCCCGGCTTCATCCATATTCAGAATGGCCACTGCCGCCAAGGTTGTATCCGTGGAATAAAGAAAGACAACCGCAGACACCGTCGTGATAGCCGCCAGGAACAGGTAGACAGAGATATCCAGCAGCGCCGGAATACACAGAGGCATAGTCACCCGTCGCAGCAATTGCAATGACGAAACCTTTAAGGAATGTGCAACCGCCGTATATTCATCAGGAATCTGCTTAAGGGCCGTAACCGCCGTCAGATGAGGCACGGTGTAATAGTGGGCGATTGTTGAAAGCACCAGTATAAAAATAGTGCCGTATATCAGGTTTAACGGATTATCCGGATGGTTAAAGAAGAAGATATAACCAAGGCCAAGCACCATACCAGGCACCGCAAGGGGAATAAACGTCAGTAGGTGAAGTGTATTCCGGGATGATTTGAACCCTTCGCTTTTTTCCACCAGCCAGGCCACCAGAAACACCACGACAGTACCCCAGAAGGCCGTTAGCAGAGCCATCTCCAAAGAGTTATACCAGGCACCCCAGCCTCCGCCATCCATAGTATCAAAATCATAGTTGGCGAGGGTGAATTCCAGATTATAGGGCCAGAAGCTGACAAAGGACGCATACACCGCCATACCAATCACAACCAGCAGGCTGCCAGCCACAAGCAGGCAGAAGACAAAATAAGCTGTATCCCGAACAGGCTTCGCTTCCGGCTGATAAGGCACCGCACTGCTGCTGAACAGTTGTTGCTGCCTGCACTGGAAGAAACGATCCATGCCAAACGCCAAAAAAGACGGTAGCAACAGCAGTACCCCAACCACGGCCCCCATCTGAAAATTCTGCTGACCGGCAACCTGTTTATAAATATCCGTCGCCAGCACATTAAACTGCCCGCCAATCACCTTGGGCACACCAAAATCAGCCAGAACCAGGGTAAACACCACCAGTGCGGCACTGACCAGCCCATAACGGGCAGAAGGAAGAGTGACCACAAGAAAACGACGCCAGGCCGGGGTTCCCATTACCTTTGCAGTTTCATGGAGGCGCTGGTCGGACATACCCAGAGCAGTATTTAAAATTATCAACCCATGGGGAAAGCACCACAGGCTCAGGCCAATAATCACACCTGTGCCACCATAAAGGGATTCCCCAGGAAACCACTGTTTAATTATGCCCTGATTGCCAAACAGATAGATAAGCCCAATGGCAGGCATCATTGACGGAGCCAGTTGAGGAAGTTGGGCCAGCAACCGAAAGATGGATTTCCCCGGCATACAGGTGCGATTCAGCCCATAGGCATAAAGAAAAGCGGTGACAGTCACCAGCACAGAGCAGACAACCGCCAAGTAAAGAGAGTTTAACGCAGATTCAAGCAATGCCGGTGTTTCAAAGTAATAAAGAAAATTAGCGGCACCAACAAATTCCCCGTCACTGTTTTCCACACTGCGGGATAATAAAGACCAGACCGGCAACACCAGAAACAACACAAAGCCCAAAATAGCCGTACCAATACCCAGCGCCTGTCCAGAAAAAAACCGCGAAGGAAGAGCAGACCGCAGAAAACCTTTTTCAACCACACTGCTCATGCCGCAACTCCCTTTGGCAGAAGACAACAGTTCACTACATTAATCGTTACCCATGCTGGTTGATTGGGAGCAAGCTGTAAGCCATGGGCCGCAGAGAGTGGCACCGCAGCCTTTAACGGCTGTTCCATTCTATTTTCAAGGAACAGTTCAACAAGCAGCTGTGATCCCAGGAATTCAATATCGCCAATATATCCGGCAGCGCTGGGCTGTTCCGGTGCAGTCGTGTGAATCTGCAGATGTTCAGGTCGTACCAGCAACGATGAATGACCGTTACCAGACCGGGATAACTCCGAGCACGACAGTGGCCGGTTCCATCCGGGAAGATGGAGCATATGCTCAACAAAGCGAGCATCCAGTGTATTGGACGTACCAACAAAATCCGCAACAAATGCGCTGGCAGGCTGCAGGTAAATCTGTTCAGGGGTGCCCACCTGTTCTATACGACCTTTGTTCATAACCACTATTCGGTCAGCCATGGCCATGGCTTCCGCCTGATCGTGGGTCACCATAATTGTGGTCAGGCCAAGTTTGTTATGAATCCGGCGAATCTCACGTCGCAGGTGCTCGCGGATTTTCGCGTCCAGGGCAGACAAAGGTTCATCCAGCAGCAGAAGCCCCGGCTCCATGACCAGAGCACGGGCCAGGGCTACACGCTGTTGCTGGCCACCGGATATTTGTGAAGGATATTTATGGCTGTGCTCAGCAAGGCCGGTCAGGGTCAGCAGTTCATGAACACGACCCTGAATCTCTTTTATCGGTCGGCGCTGGTTTACCAGACCAAAGGCAATATTGTCGAAAACAGTCAAATTGGGAAATAACGCGTAGGACTGGAAAACAATACCAAAGTCACGGTCACTGGCAGGTAGCCGCGAAATATCCTGCCCACCCTGAACAAGGCTTCCACTGTCTTGTGTTTCCAGCCCGCAGGTTGTTCGTAACAGTGTCGTTTTTCCGCAGCCGGACGGGCCAAGAAAACAGATAAACTCTCCAGCCTCTACCGACAGAGAAATATTATCCAGTGCTTTGGTGCTTTCTGCCTTTGAAGTAGGAAAAAATTTAGTTAAGTTCTCAATCTGCAGATAGCCCATCACTCTTCCTCCTGACCAACCTGATCCATCCGAACAAAAACCCTTAAAATCTGGCTAGGATCTGTTGTTATTTTTTAGTTATTATTTCTTCGGATCAGACTTCGCGTCGTAACGGCTCTGCCATTCCTTCAGAATACTCTGACGGTTGCCAGCGGCCCACTCAAAGTCATTATCGATCATCTTCTCACCGATACTTTCCGGGTAAAAAGGCACAGACTTGGTCACTTCAGGAATACCGATTACTGCGTAGTACTTGTTGTACATACGATTAGCTTCTTCGGTGACAGACCAGTCCAGCAGTTTCTGAGCAGCGGCCAGTTTCTTGGTGCCTTTAATAATGGCAGTAGCTTCCAGGTCCCAGCCAAGACCTTCCCTGGGAGTAATAATCTCCAGGGGAGCGCCTTTCTTTTTGGACTTGGCACCACGGTAGGCGAAGGAAATACCGATGGTGGTTTCACCGGCGGCGGCCAGCTTACAGGGCTTGGAACCGGAGTGGGTATAACGGGAGATATTCTTGTGCAGGTCATCCATGTAAGCCCAGGCTTTTTCCTTGCCAAACATCTGCAGCCAGCTGGATACATCCAGGAATCCGGTACCGGAAGAGTTGGGGTTAGGCATAATGATGTGGCCTTTATAAACAGGCTTGGTCAGATCCTGCCAGGAAGCAGGAGCGGGGACATTGTTCTTCTTACCTTCCACTGTGTTGTAGCAGAGACTGGCCACCCAGGCTTCCGCGCCCACCCAGGAAGGCACTTCCGCATTATCAACAAAGCTCTTGCGCAGACGCTCAACACCCTTGGGCTTATAAGGTTGCAGCATACCTTCGTTCTTGAGCAACATCAGACTTGTGGCAGCCAGCCCCCAGACGACATCTGCCTTGGTGTTGTTCTTTTCAGCCAGCAGTTTGGCGGTAACAATACCGGTGGAATCACGAACCCAGCGAATATCAATATCCGGATTGGCACTTTCAAAAGCCTTCTCGTATTCCTTCAACTGGTCTGCTTCAAAGGCTGTGTAAACAGTCAACTCAGTTTTAGCAGCAACGCCAGCGCTGAAACTCACTGCAGCAGCCAGAGCCAGACCGGCTTTTATCCATTTTCCTGTTTTGCTTTTTGTCATCTCCATCGCTCCTGCTTCCGGTAACAATTTTTAAAATTGGTCTATACCAGAAGAGATATTAGGAGCGATTTGTGACGAAACTGTGACATCCATGCAGAGATTTTATGATCTTGCGTGTAGCTCTATAGCGTCATGGAGCCAGTAATCAATATCAAACTCCACCGCCCGGTTGTTTCGGTCAAAACGAATGCGTTCAATATTAATAGCAGGGGTTCCCGGGGCAACCTGCAACTGTTCGGCCTGAATATCATCAAGGGCAGTTGAGCGAATGCGAGCCTCTTCGCCAGCAATCCAGATATTGTATTTATCCCGCAGCAGTTCTGTCAGGGAAGCATCCAGCACCTGATCTTCCAGCTGGGGAAAACACTGTTCAATCAGGTAGAGGTTTTCCAGCAGAACCGGGCGTCCATCCAGCATTCTTAAACGACACAAAATGTATGCGGTTTCACAGCCAAGAATATCCTGAACCTGTGCAGGGGCTTGCGCTTTGCTGCATGAGATAAACTGTGTTGACGGTATAAACCCCTGTGATTTCGCATCATGGAGAAAGTGCATACGCCGGGCCGGATTACAGATAAACCGTGACGGCGCAACAAACCAGCCCCGACGGGGCTGTCGATAAATAAGCCCTTTCCCAGCCAGACGCATCAATGCCTCTCTGGCAGTAACCCGGGTACAGCCAAAGTGTTCCTGTAACTCCCGTTCTGATGGCAACCGTTCTCCTGTTGTCAGCTTTCTTGTACGAATGCTATGTTCCAGATCACTCAAAATAGCCTGAAATGGACGGGTAACCGGCACCGCTGTTTCTGTCACTGATAATTCCTGATAGGGAGCTGTAATAAAAATTTCACTTCTAAAAAAGACGGTACGACATTGACGCAAGAATACCGGAACATTAACCTTTTCTGCAAACTGGTATAGACCAGAAAAACCAGACGACCTGCTTACAGTGCAGGTCAAGGTAAAAACATGTTCATATCCGCCCCAAAAGCAAGCGATAACTACCTGCTTTTAACGCCAGGTCCCCTGACAACATCTCCCGGCGTACGCGCTGCCATGAACCGGGACCTGAGCACCTGGGATGTTGATTACAACCACCGGGTACAAAGCATCCGTCGTCAGTTAACCCGACTGGCAACCTCCGCCCACGGATACACCTCGGTCCTGATGCAGGGCTGCGGCACCGGCAGTGTAGAAGCCACCGCAGGCAGTGTAATTCCCCCGAACGGAAAACTTCTGGTGCTGGCTAACGGAGCTTACGGCCTGCGGATTGCGGAAATATGTCACTATCTTCATATCAATCACACCCTGCTGGACTTTGGTGAGCTTGGGGCTATTAACCCGGAGCAGGTGCGCAGGACGCTTGTCGATGATAAAGACATTACCCATGTAATTCTCGTGCACTGTGAAACCACCACCGGACGCCTTAATCCTCTGGAAGAACTGGCCGCTGTCGTTAAAGAGCAAAAGCGCTGCCTGATTCTTGATGCCATGAGCAGCTTTGGTGGCATCCCCATGGATATTGATAAACTGGGTATAGATTTTGTTATCAGTTCTGCCAACAAATGTATTCAGGGGATTCCCGGTTTCGGGTTTGTTGTCGCCCGTCAGCAGGCGCTGGAAGAATCCGCAGATCATGCCCGCTCGCTGACCTTTGACCTCTACCAACAGTGGCGCTGTATGGAAGATAACAGCGGCAAATGGCGGTTCACTTCCCCCACCCACACTGTACTGGCCTTTGAACAGGCCCTGCTGGAGCTGGAGGAAGAAGGAGGCATTCACGCCCGTTACCAGCGTTACTGCGAAAACCACAGGATTCTGGTTAGAGGTATGGAATCCCTGGGCTTCCGTTGTCTGCTGGAGCCACTGGATCAGTCGCCGATCATCACTTCTTTCTATACCCCCGAGCATCCCGCCTTTGAGTTTCAACGTTTTTATGACGCACTTAAGCAGCAAGGGTTTGTGATTTATCCGGGCAAGGTGTCCAAAGCTCCCTGTTTCCGTATCGGCAATATCGGTCATGTTTTCCCTGAAGACTTTCACGCACTGATTGATGCAGTTGAAAGCGTTATCGACTGGTCCCGCTCGCCTCAGACCACAGCCCAGGCAACAGAACAAAATAGCGGGAGCATTACACCATGAGTTTCCACTATCAGCGTCGCTACACCGGCCCTTTGCAGGCCGTGATTATGGATATGGCCGGAACAGTTATAGACTTTGGTTCCATGGCACCGGTGAAAGCCCTCTGTCGTCTGTTTGCTGATGCAGGTGTACCCATAACTGCCAGCCAGGCCCGGATTCCCATGGGTACCCACAAAAAAGAGCATATCCACCAGATTCTGCTGATGCCGGATGTCTCTTCCCGCTGGCAGGAGAAATATGGCAAAACCCCGAACCTGCAAACCCTGAATGACCTGTACGCTACCTTTGTACCCCTGCAGGTTGAAATAATTGAGCAGAACTCCACCCTGATTCCTGGCGCAGCTGATGTGCTGCACACCATGAAAGAACAGGGTCTGAAACTGGGCAGCAATACCGGTTATAACCGGGAGATGCTCGAAGCCATTCTTCCTATGGCCAGAGAGCAGGGCTACAGCCCCGAAAGCGCTGTATGCGTGGATGATGTTTCCCATGGCCGCCCGCTACCGGAAATGTGCCTGAAAAATATGCTCGACCTGAAGGTAAGGTGCGTACAGTCCTGCGTTAAAATTGACGACAGTGGAGTAGGTATAGAAGAGGGCCTGAACGCTGGCATGTGGACAATCGGCCTGGCTATCAGCGGCAATGAAGTGGGACTGGAGTTTGAAGAGTGGCTGGCTCTTTCACAGGAAGAACAGAACCGCCTGAGAGCCAGAGCCTGTGACAGGCTGTACCAGTCCGGTACCCACTATGTGGTGGATTCCATTGCCGATATCCTGCCCTGCCTGAAGGATATTAATAATCGTCTCGCCCGTGGTGAGAAGCCCTGATTCTGATTGCCCAAAAACAGGCTGACAGCCTTGTCAGTTCTGCTGACAGCACACTGGAATTATCACCCCAGACATAATGTCTAACGGGAGGTAATTTGGGCTTCTGTCAGGGATTGACTATGGCAACAAGAAAAACGGAACAAAGCCGAACGGCTCTGACGCTTTCGCTCTCAACCTTATCTGATATTCACCAGCCCGCCACCGGCCCGACCGTCTGGTGTCGGCAGGTTCGCACTCTTAGAGACCAGCCCCACAGGGCCACCAGACGCTCACAGAAACACTCACAGTCCAACCGGCGCAGCCAGGCCTTCTCAATTCATGACGGTTCCTCTGAAAAAAAGACCTCCCCTTGCACCCCCTATCCATTTACCATTGGGAAACCCCTGTCCGGACCCAGAGACCGTTTAAGTCTTGTCCTTGAAGATGTAAAAGTCCTTCACGGTGAAACAGACAGCAGAGTTGAGGCCGCCCTGAGCTTTTTCAAACGGGGACTCAGTCGTGAAGAAAATCTGCTCCAGCTTTTCTCCAGTTTTGACCGGAAACTTTCATACATTCAGCAAACGCAACCCACTCCAGAAGCAGCGAAGCAAGTCTCCCTGTACCGAGAATTTATCAGGGATAACCTGAAATTCTGCACCAATTACCCGGAGTTACTGGTACCCAAAAAACCTCTTCGTGTTGAAAAAAACTTTGGCTCTGGTTCCATGTCCACAGTTTCACGGATACATTTGGCCGATGGCAGGATAATGATTTTCAAGCCGGATCTTCCCTGCATCGAAGCCAATGATGTGACTGTACAGGCGGGCATTCCCAGCAACAGACCAGAACTTGGCACACGCAGTATTGCCTCCTGCCATATCGCCCGTCATCTCGGCTTTTCCTGTATCCCCGATACAATCGGTGCAGTTCAAATCGGTGCAGTTCAAACAGGGCTGACAGGTACATTACAGACTTTTCAGGCAGGAACGCTGCAAACATTTATCGACGGTATTTCCATACGCTCTCATACCAGAGAAATGCCGACGATTGACCGTGAAATTCTTTGCATGTGTATAAGAGGTAAAATGATGTTCCTTGATGAACACTTCCTGTTACCTGACCACATTCGGATACAGGTGAAGATACTGACTGAATATACCAGCACAATGATTCCCGGACGCTCGCCGAATGATAAGCTCGCCGATGCCATACTGAGCGGTGTGTTATCTGAACCTGATTATTTTGAAATATCTCCCGATACCAGAATTGAGGCAGAAAGAGCTGTTGAAACAGTTAATCGCCCCCACCTTCTCCAATTAATTACCACGGGAAAGGTTCGCCTGCGAACACCCCAGGAATTTATGGCAATAAAAGCCATGCAGGGGCATGCCACTTATTTTAAGAAAGAATACTACCCTGACTTACTGATTGATTTCTCACACCCGGAGCTGCAAAAACAAATGGCTGTCTGCCAGGATATTGATCTACTGGAAGGGCAGGTTGACCGTAATCCCGGCAATATTCTGTTTGTTCCCTGCCACAACCGGGAGGCCGGAGATCACTACCAGCCCCGACTGATTGATAACGATCTGTCGTTCAGTAAGGCTTTCAAGGATTTTAACGAGACAACCTTTAAGAAAGTTGATCCCAAAGGGGTTTCATCTATGGCAAAACTGATCGACAGTGATATGGATACCGCCTTGAAAAAACTTACACCCGGGACACTGGAAAACCTGCTGACAACAGCTCATTTCATCAATCCGCAGGAGCAGGAAGCCTGCAAAATGCGTTTGGAATGCCTGCAAAAGAGAAGTGAAGACCCGGAAGTCGCCCTTGTAGATAATTGGAACGACGAAACTTATCGCCAGCAATTACTGACACCGTCAAACAACTACCTGGCCTATATGGTCATGGCCAGGGTTATGACAGCGGAGAACAGCCCTGACTTTTTCGAAACATTACAGGAAAGCATTGCAAAAAATGGTTACCTGGCGAGGGATTGTCTGTTCAGCACAGGTATCTACCGGCTCAGCCCTGCGCAGACATCAGCAATTCTGGAAGCGGACTTCCTCAGTGAACATCAACTGATTTTTAAGGAAGCACTGAACTACACGGATAAATCCAAAGTCCTCAAACTCTACGCCAAAAGCAGAAACAAACACTTAGCCGAACAGCTTCTGATGAGGGATGAGCAAGGAAAAAGAAAAATTCAGACACTGATTGATAATTTCGACGATACAGCCTGCAACTTGCAATTTATCAGCCGGGGCAGAAGCAGTTGAAAACAAGCTGAAAATAAAAGCCCGAACAGTTTTCTGTCCGGGGCGTCCCGTCAGATCATTAAACACGTGCCCCCACAGCACCTGTTAATAAACAGGTCGCATGACTTGCAGATTCACCGGAAGCCAGGCTGGATTAATACAATAAGTGCAATCGTCTGACTATCCCTTATAAGCCAACTCTGTTACAAAAGTTTCTTTTTTCTCCGGGGCGGTCTTTTCACCAATAGTTCAAGGGCTAACCCGACCCTGGCCAGAGCAAACAGCTTCCCTGCTCCTGCCGGGCGTAACACCGCTTTCATTAAATGGCTCATAAGGTTGAGCTTCTTCGCTGAATAAGGGTACCAGTTAGGCTCGGGCTTGCCGCTGGTATGGTCGATAAGAACGGCCTTGGAACGGATCATGCCCAGCAGCCCTTCCACGCCCTTCATCCGACCATAGCCCGAGTATTTCACACCGCCAAAGGGCAGGCCTGCATTGCCTTCTGTCAGCATCACATTATTAATATTCACACTGCCGACCACTACTGCCCGGGCCATTTTGTCCGCACGCTCGTCACTGGCTGTCCAGATACTGGTGCTCAGGCCAAAATCACAGGCATTGTGGAGCTTTACAGCATCTTCATCGGAGACAAACCGGAATACCGGCACAACCGGTCCAAAAGTCTCTTCTCTGGCCAGTTTCATATCCGAAGTCACATCCAGCACAATGGTTGGCTTATACATATGCTTGCTGGAAGGCTCACCTCCACAGAGGATATTTGCCCCTTTCTCCCGGGCATCCCTGACCTGCCCCTTAATAATATCCATCTGAAAAGGGGTGGTAATTGCGCCCATATCATCATCCGGGCCAGTGCCGAGGGTTATCCTGGAGAACGCCTTGTTCAACCTTTGGACGAAATCATCGTAAACGCCCGCCTGTACATACAAACGCTCAACAGACGTACAGCTCTGACCGCTGTTATGCATATTGCCCCAGGCTGCGGCTCCTACAGCCCGATCAAGGTCGGCATCATCACAGACGATCATGGCATCCTTGGAACCCAGCTCTGCCACTACCGGAATCACCAAAGGAGCGGCCTGCTCCAGAATCTTTTTCCCCGTGCGCACACTGCCAGTAAAGGCGATCAGATCCGGCCGACTGGAGATCAACTTGCGGGCGACTTCCCCACTGCCATGAACAACGGTTATAGCCTCTGCCAACAGGGGAGACAGGTTGCGTATTTCCTCAAAAATATCCTGTAACGGCGTCTGTTCAGAAGGCTTGAGAATCACCGCATTCCCCGCCGCGAAAGCGAACATGGCCGCTGTACCGGCTATGGCCAGGGGCAGGTTCCATGGGGAGATAACCAGCACCACCCCCCTTGGCTCATGGTAAATCCAGGACTTTTTCCCAAACAGAGTGAGTGGCGTCTGCACCTTTTTATCCGCCAGAATATCTTCCGCGTTCTGAGTCAGCCAATGGCAGTCCTCCATGATCTGCATCATATCTGACAGCATCGCATCCCCACGACAGCGCCCCGTCTCCTCAACAATACGATCCAGCAGCCGTTGCTCATTGGTCTGGAGATAATCAAGCAAGCGGCGGATTTCTGCCACCCGCTCAGCAACAGTGGTTTTTTGCAGGGTATGGCTGGTCGCCCGGGCATGACTGAAGGCCGCAGAAATCTCCTCATCACTGCTTTCCTGCAAGCTGTAGAGAATGTCACCGGTCACAGGATTAATAACATTGATCACTGGGATACACGCCTTACAGAGGCCAGAGAAGGTGGCGCCAGTGTAGACCCTCTGACCATATTTCAAGGAAAATCCCCTAATTCCGGTGCCTCTCTCATTATAAAGTCAGGAACAGCACAAACTTTTCGGAGACTTATTCTCCTCTGCATATTCCCCTCTATAGTTAGGGGTTAAGAGATAAATGCAAGGAAGCTGAATTTATGGCCGATCCATCCATCCGTCCCGACCGGACTCCCCGATCCCCGGCCCAGCCCGAAGGGTACCGCCTGAAGCCCTTCCTGTTCGATCCAAAGCAATGGGGCCCCAGGCTGGTATTCCTGGTGAAAAAGGCTCGTAGAAAAATCACTCATGTTTTTGATATCCCCCGGGCGATGTTCAAGTCTCTGAAAAAACGTGCGGTGAAGCTGGTAAACCCAGTACCGCGATTTCCCCGTTCATCTAAAAACCTGAAATCCAGTGATCTCCATACATTTAAGACACTGGGTGAGGGAGTATTTGGAAAAGTTGAAAGCGTATTCCCTGGAAAGGCTGGTCCCCTGCGTATTCATAAGGCTGCCAAAGACAAAAGCACTGATAATGAACTCACGAAAGAGCAGGAGACGCTGAAAAGGCTTGATCATCCCAATATTATAAAAGCCGCAGATGTTTCCGGTACCCAGAAAACGGATATGTATATGGAAAACGGGGGTGCTCCACTCAGTCTTCTTATTAAAGGGAAACAACCCGCGTTTGAAGATGGCGATGACTTCAGAATGGAAGGAATAAGACCCACCGGTACTCCCCCCCCAGAGGGTACACCAACTCAACCCCGTGGAGGTGCACTCCCCCCCAAACTGATCAAGAGCATCTTCAACCAAACTTTGAAGGGGCTGCGCTATCTGGAAAGTGAACAAATTATTCATCGGGACCTTAAGCCTGACAATATTCTTATTGATCAGGAAGGGCGGGTGCGTATCGCTGATTTCGGCATGGCCTGCGAATATGGACAGACGAGGACCGGTATTTTCTATGGAACGCCACTCTACTTGGCCCCGGAATCCATCTCGAGGGCAATAAATCAAGTCCCATTCGCCTACAGCCCAGCCTCCGATATGTTTTCAGCCGGGTGTGTATTTTATGAGCTGCTAACGGGAAGAAAATACCAGGAAGACCCAGGGGGCAATGATCTGCAATGGCAACTTCAGGAAGTGGCCCGGCAGGCTCAACTTAAACACAATTTCACTACAATTCATCAGGCCATTAAGGATAACAACCCAGAAATGGGTGACAATGACGTTCAACAAGCTGCCCAGCTGGTTTACGGCATGTTGAATCCAAATCCAGACGCCCGTCCCACAGCCCAGCAAACTCTGCAAACTCCTCTGTTTGCCTCCCAGTAAACACATCCAGGGCTGGTGACTCTACGGTAGCCAGCCCTTCCGCTGTATAAGCTGCCTTACAATCATCGTTTTCCAGTGAGCACGGGGTTATAATCCTCTGCTCAGGAATGATCCGGCTAACAGCGAACCAGTAATATGAAGCGAATTCAAAGGATTTTCTCTCCGGTCCTGGTGACCCTCTTTGCACTTATGATAACCGCCTGCGGTTTTCAGCTGCGGGGCACAGTAGATGTCGCGTCCGACCTCAAAAATCTTGCTGTTGACGCTCCGGAACGCAGCTTCCAGCAGCTGCTGACTAACAGGCTGACCCAGACCGGCATTGCCGTTACAGATTCAGCTCCCTATAAAGTCACTGTTCTGAGCCTGGAGCACAAAGAAGAAATTGCCAGCACCTCCGGCGGCAGCATTGTTACTGACTATGATGTAATCGGCACTCTAAAGTGGCAGCTGTCCGATGATTCGGGGCTGGTTCTGATACCCGCCAGTGAACTGGTTCAGTACGGCACCTACCAGCGTCGACATAATGAATATAATGCTTCCCGGATTGAGTTTAATCGGGTCTGGAAGGAGATGCAGTCCAGCCTCGCCGCTGCCCTGACCCGCAGAATCGCCTCCCTGACCGACGCCCAGCTTCAGGCAGAAGCGGAGAAGGCCAGAAAAGCCGCTGCCCAACAGGCCGGCCAGGGCCAACCGTGAAGTTAAAAGCCGACCAGTTACCTAACCAGCTCCGCAAGGAGCTGGCTCCTGTGTACATAGTCTCAGGGGATGAACCCCTGCAGATTGAAGAAGCCTGCGACAATATCCGTAAAGCCGCCCTGGACAACGGTTATACCGACCGTACGGTGCATCATGTTGACCCGGGCTTTGCTTGGCAGGAGATTCTTGCCGAAGCCAACAGCCTTTCCCTTTTTGCTACCCGCCAATTGATTGAGCTGCGTGTTCCTTTCGACAAAGTGGGAGATGGGAAAAAAGTTCTGCAGGAATACGCGGAGCGGCTCCCCCCAGACACCATGCTGCTGATTATCACTACCCGCATCAGCAAAAAGCAGGAAAAGACCAAATGGTTTGCAGCTCTGGAAAAACATGGTGTTTTTGTGCAGATCTGGCCTGTTGAACCCCATCAGCTCCCCGGTTGGATTGGCCAGCGCCTTCGTAAAGCCGGTCTTAACGCAGAACCTGAAGCCATTACCCTGCTTGCAGACCTGCTGGAAGGTAACCTTCTTGCCGCTGCCCAGGAGGTGGAACGGCTCAAGCTTCTGGCCAGCGATGAAGCCATTACCGTCGATACCGTGCGCAACGTAGTGGCGGACAATGCCCGCTATGATGTATTCGGCCTGGCAGACGCTGTTCTGGCAGGTGACATCCGCCACAGTCTGAGAATTTACAATGGCCTGATGGCCGAGGGCATTGAGCTAACGATTATGCTCTGGTCCCTCAGCCGGGAACTGCGCCTGAGCAATCATATAGCCAGCTGTCTTCGCCAGGGCATAACCCTGGACGCCGCTATTGAACAGGTTGCTAAAACCCACAGACAGATGCCCTTTCTGCTGAAAAAGAAGAAAAACAGTTATATGAATTTTGTGCAACGCCATGGTGAACGGGCGATTCGGGAGATGATGGGCAAAGCCGCCTTGATTGACCGTACGCTGAAAGGGGTTGAGCCTGAATATACTTCAGCTGATGAACTGCTTGGCTTAACCATGCGCATGGCCGGTCTGCCTACGCCGACATCCCTGTATCAATAATTTTTTAATTCTATAATAAACGGTAGACGTAGTATGTCTCTATCCGAATGGTTACCTTTATTCGCGGTTTTCCTGCTTGGTGCCGCCACCCCTGGTCCCAGTCTCGCCGTAGTCATCAAAAATACCCTGAATGGTTCCCGCTTACATGGGGTTGTTACAGGGTTTAGTCACAGCCTTGGCATAGCCGTGTATGCTTTGATTGCCACAACCGGCCTGTCAGTGGTGATTACCAGTTCTCCAGTCATCTTTAAATCCCTGACTTGGGCGGGTGCTGCTTATCTGGCCTGGCTGGGTATAAAAAGCCTGCGGGCAAAAGTGGAGGAATATGATGACACAGAGCTGGAGAACAAAAAGCATATCTCTTTATCAGAATCCGCCCGCCAGGGTTTTCTGATCTCGTTTCTGAACCCGAAGATCGCGATTTTCTTTCTGGCGCTGTTCAGCCAGTTTATTCAACCCGGTGATACCCTGGCGAACAAGGCCATTATTACCTTTACCGCCACAGCCGTTGACGGACTCTGGTATGCCCTGATGGCCATTGTCTTCAGCCATCCAAAACTGCTTCCGGCGCTGCAGAAACGAACTGGAGCCATCAATAAGGCGACAGGTATTGTTTTGATTGTGATTGCTTTGCGGATACTGCTGTCTTTCTAAACTGCAGTTTTTCTAAAAAGATTCGTCAGTTCCATCCCCAAGCCCAGAAAATTCCGAGGGAGACCCCTCGCACACAAATGTCAGCCCTGTAAGGCTGCTGCAACCAGGCAGCAGCCTCCAGGAGCCCGTTACCCCAAAGAGTTACTACCCGACTTTAGTCGGAACTTTTTCACTTCTGAGAACTTTTCCTGCCCGATTCCTGTCAACAGATCCAGACAAAACAGTTATCCACCGGGAGGTAATATGAACAGACAGGACGTTGCATGGTTATTCGTCAGGGGAAGTGGTTTATGGATGCTGGTACTGGCTCTGCAGACTCTGCCGGTACTGTTTTTGACATTGCCGGATTTCAGCATGGTGATTCTGCACTGGGATATTTATACAGACCTGTCGTGGCAGGAGTTTGCGGCCAGAGGACCAGTGGTTGATTCTTCCAGATCCCTTATTCAGATGACTGTTTATCTCTGTGGCGCTGCAAGGTTGATTACCAGGGCCGATAGACTCATTGATTATTTGGGCCAGGAATAAATACGAATTGATGGCTGCTTTATTTCTGCGGCAGCCATGTCAACAGGAAGTCTTTAAGGTTCTCACCCATTACCCGACGAATTTCATGCTCACTCAAGCCTTCATTCAGCAAAGCCTGAGTGAGCACAGCCATCTGTCCGCCATCAAAGGGGGTAGTAACGGCACCATCAAAATCTGAACCCAGGGCTACGCTGTTGACGCCCACAACATCAATTGCGTAACGAATCATTTTGGCTATGCCTGCCGGAGAGTCATCACAGATTGCCTCTTCCCAAAAACCAATGCCAATAAGTCCGCCTTTTCTTGCGACAGCACGTAACAAATTATTGGAAATATTTCTGGGGGATTCACACAGTCCACGCATACCTGTGTGGGAAATAATAACAGGTCGGCTGGCCATGGTCAGAACATCACCCACAACCTGGGGTGATGAATGGGCCAGGTCCACAATAATATTCATATCTTCCATAAGGGTGACAGCAGCACGGCCAAATTCTGTTAAACCAGCATTGGAGACACCATGCAGAGAACCACCCAGTTTATTATCGAAGAAATGTTGAAGCCCCATAATCCGGTAACCGGCACTATAGAGTTTACGGATATTGGCCAGCTTGCCATCCAGGGCATGGGAGCCTTCTGTCGCCAACAGTGCCGCAAGTTGAGAACTTCCGGCCGCACGCCTGTTAAGAACGTTCTGCAAGTCTGATCTGGTACGTACAACCGCAAGGGTGCCATGCTCACCACCCTGGTAATGTTCAAGCCTCTGGGCCTGATACAGGGCACGTTCATTCAGGCTGCTCCAGGTTCTGAAAGGCCAAGTCTGCACAATGGATAGCAGGGTTATAGTATCCAGGGCATCAGCTTCATTATTCTCATAATTCAATCCCTGAGGGGATTTAGTAACAGCGGCAAAAACCTGAATGGCAACATTGCTTTGATTCAGGCGGGGTAAATCAACATGGCCAAATGTGGAACGCCTGCGTAAATCACGGCTCCATAACAGGCTGTCTGTGTGCATATCACCGATAAGCAGGGTTTTGTGCAGCTCCCGGGCAGAGGTTGAAACCTCTGGTACATCAACGGGTTCAACTTTATTCATATTGCGCTCTATATACGCGGGTACCAGCCAGAGAGTGAGGAGAATAAGGATGATACCCAAGAGGGAACTGGTGCCGAAGAGCTTGCGCATGAATAATATTGATCTTTCTTATTCTTGATTTGAGGATTGTAAATCAAATCAACAAATAACGGGATAAACTCAGAAAAAAATACCAGAAATCATTTCCATTTCTTCTGAGTTCATCCATGCAGGAGTGGTTACATTCCCATCACTGGTTTGGGAACATAACCGGGCTGATATGTTTCAGTCTACCAACAGCAGAAACTTAGAATTCAGGGAAGAACTTTCTTGAACGGTTTTACAACAGCATTGTCAATCACTCCTGCAGCAACATACGGATCTTCATCTGCCCACTGCTGAGCATCTTCAAGGCTGTCAAACTCAGCCACTATCAAACTTCCGGTAAACCCTGCCTCACCGGGATCATTGCTGTCTATCGCTGGAAAAGGTCCGGCCAGCACCAAACGACCATCAGCTTTAAGCTCTTCCAAACGTGCAAGATGCTCTGTTCTACAGGTTTTACGGAGTGGCAAAGAATCATCCACATCCTGAGTCATTACCGTATACAACATAAACCTTCTTCCCCCGAGAGTGAACTGTGGTGGATATTCTAATGCAGATAACGGGCAGCGGGAATTTTCAAACAGCTACATGCCAGGAATACTCCTGGAAAGCAGGCCAAAAATTGATCCGTAAGAGGTTACGGGTTTAACTGCGGGTGGAGTTTCGGGAGTTGTCTTCAGGATAACGTCCTGCAACCGGCATAATCCAGCCCTCAAAATCAAGTCGGGTAATGCTTTTCGGACCACCCAGTAAACTCCCCTGGGCTCTGTCATATTCCAGGTCTTTCAGGAAAACGAGCTGTTGTGGGGATTCAACACCTTCTGCTACAGAGCGAATGCCCATATCGTGGGCCAGATCAGTGACGGCCTTGAGAATACCTTCCACTCGTTTGTCCTGACCAATTTCCCGAATATAGAGTTGATCAACTTTCACAATATCCACAGGCAGGCGACGCAGGTAATTTAACGCAGACGTACCACTGCCAAAATTATCCAGAACAATATGAACGCCCTGTTTCCTCAAAGCATCGAGGGATTCAACCAGCTTACCGGAAATATTGCTGACAATGCGCTCAGACAGTTCCAACTCAAGCTGCCCAGGCTCAAAGCCATGACTCTCAATCATCTTTTCAATCAGCTTCTGAATATCTTCATTACGGCACTGGCTGAGAGATAAATTCACCGCGAAGGTAATATTCCTGCGAGCAGCATCACTGCCATGCCAGCTCTGCATCTCCCTGCAGGTATTTTCAAGAGTCCATTCCCCCAGCACATTCATCAACCGCAGGTTTTCCACCATGGGCAGGAACTCGTCTGGCAACCATTCTCTACCATCATGATTCCACCGTAAAACAGATTCATAACCGGCGACCATTGACGTTTGTAAAGAGACCATCGGCTGATATAGCAGTTCAAAATTACCATTGCGAACTGCATCTTTAAGGGCCTGTTCCGTATTTGCACGACGCTGCCCTTCTGCCTGCATATCTGCGGTAAAGAACCGATAACCTTTACGGCCAGTCTTCTTGGTTACATACATTGCAGTATCGGCGGCTTTAATCAGCGCTGTTGCATCAGTCGCACAATCCGGCCAGGTAGCCACACCCACACTGGTACTGACATGAAGTTCCCGCCCCGCCAGGTTATGAGGCTTGCTGATGGTTTCCACGATTTTCTCGGCAACCAGTTTTACATCTTCCGGCCTGGCCACATCATCCAGCACAATGGCGAATTCATCGCCTCCCAGACGGGCGATCATATCTCCTTCCCGCACACAGCTATGGAGCCTTTCCGCCACACTGGTAAGCAATTCGTCACCCACATCATGGCCTAGGGAATCATTAACCTGTTTAAAGTGGTCAAGATCGAGGAACATAACCGCAGTACTTCGTTCACGGCGTTTGCTGCGGGCCATGGAAGCATTCAAAAACTCCATAAACAAAGTACGATTGGCCAGCCCTGTCAGGCCGTCGTATTTTGCCAGTTGAGTCAGATGTTCTTCCAGTTGTACCCGTTCGGTAATATCCCGGAAGACCAGAACGCCACCGGTAATTTCACCTTTATTGTCCCGCATGGGCGAGAGGTTAAATTCAATAGGCCTGCTGTTGCCATTCTGCTTGCGCATACGGCTGACCTGTCTATATACGGCTTCTGACTTATTATTGCTCAGCCACTGGTTAATCAGTTTCTCTACACCAGGGTCATAAAACCAGGGGAACACTGGCTGCCCTTTTAAATCCTTCTCATCGGCATCCAACAGTTCCAATGCCGCAGGGTTGGCAAACTCCACATTACCGGTAATACCCAAACCAAGAATCCCTTCACCGGCGCTGTTTAACAGCAGCCGATTCTTCTCACTCATTTCCCGCAAATTAACTGTCAGCGCCTCCATCTCCAGACGCCGTTGTTCCAACTGTAAAAACACTTTGACTTTGCCAAGGAGAATATCGGGATTGACCGGCTTATAGAGATAATCGACAGCCCCCGATTCATAACCCAGGGAAACATGTTTATCTTCTTTGCTGATAGCGGTCACAAAAATAATGGGGATAGTGGCTGTCGCCTTATTGGCCCGCATTAACTGAGCCGTTTCAAAGCCATCCATTACCGGCATCTGCACATCAAGAAGAACCACTGCAAACCGGTTCCGGAGTACCAGTCTCAAAGCTTCCTCACCTGAATCGGCTTTCACCACTTCCACTTGTAACGGCTTCAACAGCTTGCCCATTGCCAACAGGTTTTCCGGTTTGTCATCCACCACCAGAATTTTCGGTAAGCTATCCATGCTTAAAATCATCCAACGTTAAGAGCCAGGTATCCGGGTTAGTTTCAGCAACTGTATTGTTAAACAATCCAGTTCCATAGCATTACTGTTATCACTATCGGCCAGAGCAGCTTTCGGCATAACCGGAATCTCTGCTGTTTCCGGGTTCTGTACCAGTACTCGACCTCCTTCTTCCCTTATTCTCCTGGCCCCTGTGGCACCATCCTGGCTGGCACCCGTCAGGACGATACCAACGCCCTGTTCACCACTGACTTCCGCAACAGATTCAAACAGAACATCAATAGAAGGGCGGGCATGGTTGACCAGCCCATCCATCGATAAGCTGACTGTTCCATCCCCATTCAACAGCATATGGTAATCCGGTGGAGCAACCAGCACAGTTCCGGGCCTGACAAGTTCCTTATCTTCCGCCAGACACACCTCAAGGGTAATCCGGCTGTTAAGCCATTTCACAATACCCCTGCCGGACTTATGACTAAGATGTTGCACCACCAGAATCGGCAAGGAATAGGTCTTTGGTAGCTGCCAAAGCAGCTGCACCAGGGCACGACTCCCTCCTGCTGAGGCTCCTATGGCAATAACACGCATCAGCCCTTCTCCCCGGATTTGCGTCGGAAGATTTTCAATTCAGCATCCAGAACTTCAAAATCATTCACAACAGAGGAAAATCGCAGGCTTTCCCGGGGGCCAAGGCATAATATACCGCCGGAACAAAGGCTGTCCCTTAGCAGGCCAAGTACACGATCCTGCAGGGAGCGGTTGAAGTAGATAAGAACATTCCTGCACATCACCAGATGCATCTCACCAAACACCTGATCTGTGACCAGATTATGGTTGGCAAATGTCATTCTTTTCTGCAATGCCCGATCCATACGCAGAGAACGGTAACGCTGAAAACAGAAATCAGAGACCAACCCTTCTCCGCCATTCTCCCGATAATTCTCTTCCCACTTGGGCAGATGCACTGTGCTGTAAATGCCTTTACGGGCAATATTCAAAGCTTCTTCATTGTAATCGGTGGCATAAATCTGGGTGCGTTGAAGTAAGCCAGCCTGTTGAAGAAGAATGGCCATCGACCAGGCTTCTTCTCCTGTGGCGCAACCCGCATGCCATATACGGCAGAAGGGAAATGTCGCCAGCCAGGGCAGAACAGACTCCCTGAGTTCTCGAAAAAACAGCGGATCACGAAACATCTCGGTAACAGGCACAGACAAACTGCGCAGCAGGTCTGCAAATGCCTGCCGGTTATCCACTATCTGGTTGGTCAACGCATCAAGGGAGCCAAACTCCGACTTCTCCAGATGCTGGCGCACACGGCGATTAAGGGATGCTGGCGCATAATCCTGGAAATCGTAACCATAATGGTCTGCCACGGCTTTCAGCAACCGGCCAATATCCCCAGAGGAGGCCGATGTACTCATGCCTGCCCATCATCTTCATGACCGCCCGCCGTATTTCCGCCTTGCAGCCAGACCCGCAGCATAGCCACCAGACTGTCGATATCAATCGGCTTGGTCATATAATCCGAAGCGCCCGCCTGAATACACTTGTCACGGTCTTCAGCCATGGCCTTTGCCGTAAGGGCAATAACCGGCAGGTCTTTAAACTTATCCTGGGCACGAATACGTCCCATGGCCTCATAGCCGTCCATCACCGGCATCATTATATCCATCAGCACCAGTTCAATACTGTCGCCTTCTTTCTCCAGCTGTTCTAAAGCCAGCTCGCCATTATCCGCCAGAACAATATCCATCTGATATTTCTGCAGGGCTTTGGAGAGGGCGAAAGTGTTGCGCAGATCATCATCCACAAGCAGTATCTTGCGTCCTTTCAGGAAATCATCGCCAACAGGAGGCGTGGCCGCAGGTTTTTTATGTGGCTTTGGTCTGGCGACGGTATTCAGGAACAGGGAAACTTCATCCTGCAGTCTCTCGCTGGATGCGGTTTCCCCTTTCATCACCATGGTTCCCGAGAGGCTGTCCAGTGACTTGTACCTTTCCCGACTCATAGCTTCCGAGGTGTAAATAATCACCTTCGGAAGCTCATCACCGTACTGGCTTTTCAGGGATTCAAGCAGTACATCTCCACTTTCATCGGGAAGGTTCAATTCAAGAATCACTGTACTTACAGCCTCACTGGCAATCGCTTCCCGGGCTTCTGCCGCTGTGGCCACATGTATAATTTCTGAGCGGCCTTTCAGGTAATCACTGATCTGCTCATAGACTGCGCTGTCCTGATCCACAACCAGAACCTTTCCTTCGGCCTGACTCTCAAAACTGTTGAAGAGTCCTTCCAGCTTGGCGTTACTGACAGGCTTGATGAGGTATTCCACAGCCCCCAGAGCAATAAGGGAATCATCACGGTCACGACCGGACATAATATGAACAGGAATATCCGCTGTTTCCGGCTGGTTTTTTACGGCCTCTAATACTTCTCGCCCGTCCATATCCGGCAGGCCAAGATCCAGAATAACGGCTTGGGGCAAATGCTTTCTGGCCATATCCATGGCTTCCTGCCCGGTATTGGCGACCAGACAGGAACACCCATGGTTTTTAGCAAGACGATAGAGGACCCTTGAGAATTCCAGATCATCCTCAACCACAAGAATGGGGCGGGTTTCGCCAATCTGGTTACGATCATCATCAACCCCAGTAACCGTGGAAACCTCTGAGGAAGTTACCGTTTTTGCGGAAGACTCCTCCGCAATATTTACATCTTCAGGGCTATACTCTCCTGCACCTGCAGGCAGCTCAGTGATCTCAGCAGGAATAAGAAGTGAAAAGACAGAGCCTTTCCCCTCAGTACTGGTGACACGCATTTCCCCGCCCAGAAGAATAGCCATTTCCCTGGCAATGGAGAGTCCCAGTCCGGTTCCCCCATATTTACGGCTGGTTGAACCATCGGCCTGCTGAAAAGCATTAAAAATAGCCTGCTGCTTATCTTCAGAAATACCGATACCTGAGTCTTCCACCGCAAGGCTAAGGGCACCGTGTTTGCGCAGTCCTTCTACCGCAAAATCAGACGACGGATTAATAGTGGAAACATGCAGTTTTATCCCACCCCGCTCGGTAAATTTAAAGGCATTGGAGAGCAGGTTCTTCAGAATCTGCATAACCCGCTGGCCATCTGTTTTAATATTTACATCGGCTCTTGTATTTCTGTGAATTCCAAACTGTAGCTTCTTCTCTTTCGCCAGTGGCTCAAACTGGTTCCGGACCTGTTCCAAAAGACTCTCAATGGAAACCTCTTCCAAATTCAGGGTCATCTTTCCAGCTTCGACTTTGGACAGATCAAGAATATCGTTAATCAGTTCCAGCAGATCATGACCAACTTTGTGGATAACCTGGGCGGATTCCACCTGATCTTCCGTCAGGTTCTGCTCTTCGTTATCCGACAGCATACGAGCCAGAATCAACATACTGTTAAGGGGGGTACGCAGCTCATGGGACATATTTGCCAGAAATTCAGACTTGTATTTATTCACCTGTTCCAGTTCCTGGGCCTTGCGTTCTATGGCTTTCCGTGATTCTTCAATCTCCTGATTCTTTAATTCGATTTCTTCTTTCTGATGAAACAGAGATTCACTTTTCTCTTCCAGCTCAGCGTTAGCCCTCTGCAGTTCATCGGACTGGGATTTCAGCTCTTCTTCTGACTCTTTCAGAATACCCGTCTGCTGCTCCAGTTCTTCATTAGCTGCACGCAGGTTTTCCTGCTGTTGCTGCATTTCCCTGGCCTGATTAGTGGTTTTATCAAGCAGCTCCTGCACCCGCTCCCGGGCCTGAACAGAATTTATCGCGATAGCCACACTTTCCATAGCCGCATCCAGAAATTCCCGGGATCTCTCTTCCAGCTCTCCCTGCAGGGCAAACTCAAGAACGGCTTTAACTTCATTCTCATAGATCACCGGCAATACAAGCACCCTGTCCGGCGCAGAGCTGCCAAGGCCGGATTCAATGGCATAGTAATCATCGGGAACCAGCACTGTCAGCGCCTGTGCTTCCAGAGCGGCCTGGCCGGGAAGCCCTTCTCCCAGGGCAAAGGCACTGCCAATACGCTTTCTGACCGAGAGAGCAAAACTGCCCATCATCTGTAAACGGCGACCGTCTTTCACCACATACATGGCACCCATGGGAATATCGAGATAGCGGCAGAGGGTGGTAATAATATTCCGACACAGTTCGGCCATGGTCTGCTCGCCACGGACGGTTTCATTTAATTTGGCAGCCCCGTTCTGGTGCCAGCTGCGGGAATCATTATCCACACTGACCTTACGCAACCGCTCGGTCATAATCTGGAAGCTTCTTGAAAGGGCTCCGATTTCATTGTTCTGCTTGATGATTTCCCCATCCACATATCTGCCGGAAGCAACCTGGTTTACCCATTGGGTAATACGCCGCACGGGAGAAACTATGCGACGGGTAATCAGCCCTGAAATAACCAGCACAATAAGGCTTGTCACACCAATCATCAGTAGAAGCTGATTACGGAACCTCGTTACCGGTGCCATAGCCATATCGAAATCCATTTCCGTGAGCAAAATCATAGACGTACCGGCAACCTGTATATTTCGATACAGGCCCAGAACTTTCTTTCCCTCACTGTGCTGATAAGCACTGATATGTGAACCACCACCGGAAAGATCATCCAGCTGCTCATCACCACTGTTATGATCATGGCCATGTTCGTCTCCATGCTCATCTGTGCCCTGATCCCTATGATTTTCTTGGACATATCCAGCCATCGCTATATCACCATGACGTTCAATATACTGACCATGGCTGTCAAAATGGCCAATCCACTCATTAACAGGAGCAATATTTATGGGTTTATCAGTAAATGCTTCCCTCTCCGAATAAAAACGAATTTTCTTATCCTTACCCACAACATAAGCAGCGACATGATCACTAAGATCGAGGCTCTGGCTCAAAATGTAAGCGATATCTTCTTTGGCCCAGATTTGCGTGGCCATAAACCCGACCACCTGTTCCCTATCGTTCACAAGAGGAAGGATAAAAAAGCTGACCTTCTCCTCCCCCGCCGGGAAATAGTGTTCCTGATCTGAGTACAAACGTTTGTTTTTCTTTATGGCTTCAGACGCTGTGCGAGAGAACAGCGTTTCACTTAACTCACCTTGGAACAGGTTTTCGCCGAAATCTGTATAACGGCCAACGGAGTAAACAATATTGCCTTCCGCATCACCAATCAGCACATCGGAATAATTATAAAAACGCATCAGGTCAATAAATTCGATGTTGTAGCGATCAACCAACTGATAATACTGGACGCTGCTCAATAACGTTTGAAAGTCAGGCTGTTGCTTGTTTAATTCAGTAAATTCGGTCAGGAACTCCACAGCCTTGCCACTGCGGAAGTTCATATTTACCACGATATTATCGAAGTAATCTCCAAGTTGCCGGGCCAGCATCAGGTTAACTGTGGATAACTCCTCCTGCCGGCTTTCAAGGATGTTATCCCTGGCATTTTTGTATTCCACAATGCCGACAATCACCAGAGGCAGAAGCGAGAGCACTAAAAACCAGCTGAACAGGGTTCTACCAAGGCCAAGACGCACATGGTCAGAACCATCTTTGGCTTTTTCTGGTTCTGGATTCTGGGTTAAAGGCTTATCTGGAGTATTTTGCCCTGACATAATTCCGGCTTCCGATTGAATAACATTCAAAATCCCCCTGATACTGCCGAATTCCTGGCAGTCTTAATCCGGCAGGGCAGGTATCTGAATATTCATCGACCAGCGGAAGCAACTCTGGACAACCGGAATATCTCGACAGAAATGAAAAGGCAGCCGGGATGGCTGCCTTTTATAAAAGCGGATGAAAGGGCTTAATCAACTCCCATCACGTACAACCTGCAGAACAACACGGCGGTTCAGGGCACGACCGACCTCTGTGGCGTTATCCGCGACGGGCTCCAGCTCACCAGCACCGGATACGGTTACAGTCAGGCTGTCCACACCCTGCTCAACAAAAAAGTTCCTGACCTCGCGGGCCCGCTGCAGAGACAGAATCTGGTTATATTTCTCCGCACCGAAGCTATCGGTATGGCCGGTAATACTGATCTTCAGGGCAGGATTCTCTTTCAGAATTTTTACCTGCTCCAGCAATACCGTATTGGCCTGCTCCGTAAGGTTTGCGGAATCAAAATCAAAAGTCACATCGTTAAGAACGATTTTCTGCACCGGAGGGCAGCCTTTCGCATCCACCTTTACTCCGGCGGGTGTTTCCGGGCAGACATCGTCAGCGTTTACTACGCCATCCAGGTCATCATCCTGGGGAACCGGCAGAACCACAGACTCTTCAACAACCGCTACGGGCTCTGCCAGGGAGCAACCCTCAGCATCTACGGTTTTACCAATCGGAGTGCCCGGACACTTGTCCTTACTATCCTTAACACCATCACCATCACTGTCACCATCCAGTAGATGACAGACCAGCGCACCAACAAGAGCACCACCAATAGCGCCCTTAATGGCCGTACGGCCTTCATCCATCGCACCCGCGCCACCACCAATGGCCGCACCTGTTACAACACAGGTTGCGTCACGCTCAAATGAGCTCATGTTGGAGCAGCCAGCCATAGCCAGCACAACGGTTGAAAAAAGTGTCCCCTTAATAATTGTATTCATACTCAAATATCCATTTGATTTTTATTCATCGCTATCGCGATTATTATTTTCTGTTTAACTCTTTAACTTAACTCTTTAAGCCGCCGAACCACGCCGAACCGCCAGCCCGCACTTGTTTTCAACAGGCATGCTGGCTTGCAATGTATTCAACAAAGCGCCTTCACTATGAAGAAGACGGTACTTGCTGTATATCAAATCATAATCAGCACTGGTTTTGGAATTGGTGGCAGTAAAATATTCATTCTGGCTGTCCAGCAAATCCAGCAGGGTTCTGGTGCCCGCTTCAAACTGACGATCATACAGATTCAAAGCCTTCTTTGCATTCTGCTCATGGGCAATTAACTGCTTTAAGCGGGATTTACCAGAATCCACCGCAATCCATGACAGACGGACTTCTTCTGTAATCTGCCTTACCGCACGGTTACGGATTTCCATAGCTTCATTCACCAGCTTGCTGGTCTGACTTCTACGGGCACTATCCGCACCACCGTTATAAAGATTAAGGGACATACGCAACATAGCGGTATGGTTATAAATCGTGCCTTTTCCACCATTCTGATCCTTGCCCCAGTCTGCCCCCAGTTCAGCGGTTACTGTAGGCATAAACCGGCTTTTGCTGGCATCGTACTGAGCTTTGGCTTCATTGACATCTGCCTGGGTAATCATCATCACAGGGTGACCATTCATGGCCTGGCTTATGGCTTCATCCAGAGATTTGGGCAACCCGGCAGGGGCAGAAGGACGGGCATATTTTTTGGGAAGATTACCAACAATACGCTGATAAGCAGTTTTGCTGTCACGGAGCGTTGCTTCACTCGCGATCAGATTTGCCCTTGCCAACAGCAAGCGGCTTTCTGCCTGGGCAATATCCGCGTCTGTTCCCATATCCGTGCCACGCTTGCGAATCAGTTCAACAATGCGTTCGTGTTCACTGACATTATCCCGGGCGTTTTTCACCAGCTGATCATTAAGCATCACATCGGTATAGGCTCTGGCAGCCTGCAAGCCGATATTTTCGGAAATAGAGCAAACCTCATAATCCGAAGCTTCTTTGCTGGCCAGCTGGCGGTCTACTTCGCTGCTTGTGGCAAAGCCATCAAAGAGTATCTGTCGCAGATTGATCGCAGCTTCCCGGCGGGTGCGATCCTGGTTTTTGTGTCTGCTGGTGCCATTTCGCAGTGCTCCAATAGTTGTCGCATTGCGGCTGTTCTCATATCCAACACCCGCCGTTAAATTTACAGATGGCAGATAACCGGCTCTGGCCTGGCGTATAGCATCGTTCTGTGCATCGGCGCTGGAGATTCTGATAAGAACTTCCGGGTTGCTTTGCAGGGCCGCGTTAATTGCGTCCTGCAGGGAGTCTGAGTGTGCAGGTACAGCCGCAACAGCAACAATAGATAACATCGGAACAACAAATGCCAATCCCATGGTCTTTATATTTTTCATTCTCTTCTCTCCTTGAGATGTTTTCTTTAAATTTAAACGAGTAGTTGTCCGCTATTTACCAGCTGGGTTAATACATTCTCGGTCATATCGCCGCTTTGGCTACTCCAGTCAGACTGAGCGACACTTTCCAGTTTTATATTCAAGGTAAACTGATTGATCGGTGTATCCTGTTCATGGACATAACTAATAGTGGTACTGTTCTCCTGCGAATTATTGGTGAATGCCACATTCAATAAGTTCGCTAAATCTTGAACAGTTAACTCCGTCTGAGATACCAGCAATCCAGTAAGATCAAGAATATCGCCATCCTGTGTGCTATTGCTTAACATGAAATCCCTAATCACATCATTCTGTTGATAGCTTCCATTATTCAGGTAATCATGATCCACCAAGTCTGCCAGGTTGAATTTAAATGTATCAACACCACCATGACCTTGTAACGTATCATTACCAATACCGCCGATAATCAGATCATTGCCCGCATCACCATTAATTACGTCATTACCCCGTCCACCAATCAGGAGGTCGTTATCACCTCCACCATATATTGTGTCATTACCAGCTCCGCCATAAATCACATCACGGCCACCGCCACCATACAGAATGTCGTCACCCCCACCTCCGTCGATCAAATCCTGGCCAGCGGCCCCTCTATATTCGTTAGAACCATTACTGAGATCTACGACCAGATCATGACCTGCACGGGCATTGAAATTATCAGCACTATTGATATCGGTAAAAGAGTCATTCCCCGGTGTTCCGCTCTGATTTCCACCAGTATCACTGATAATGTTGGCGTTAGGGTCTGCGGGAAAAACAAAATCTGCTGCACTTCCAGTATCAGATACTTTAATAGTTAAACTGGCCTGATTGGAAGTATTTCCGGCAGTATCAACAAGCGTGTATGACACTGTCTCTGTAATTGTTCCACCACCGGAAATATCCGCAGCGGTAAAACTGACCTCCCCTGAATAGTGAACAACCAGAATGCCCAGGGCTATACCTGCGGACATGACGGTAATAGTTTGTTTATTGTCACTGCCATTATTCAACGTGTAGGTTGTTCCATTAACAGTCACTGTGGATACAAAGGCCGTTGTCCCATTACCCAGACTATGGATAACAAGGTTATCATTCACCCCCTGCCGTACAGTTTCCAATAATGTATCCCTCAGGGATATATTTCCTGTCAGTTTGATCGACTCACCGGGGTAAGCAATATCATTCAGGCGCTCACCATTATATGTATTCAAATCCTGACCATTTTGCTGATAACTCTGAATACCAATGGCATAAGAACGCTCAATGTTATAGTCCTGCAGAAAACCTTCCCAGTCTCCCCGATTTGGATTTCCATTACGGGGATCACCATCAGAAATAAAGTACACTACATTATTTGCAGAACCATCAATCCTCCCCTGATACAGTGCATTCTGAAAAGCAGCTGTTGCTGAATCCAGCCCGGCATCGTAGTTAGTACCTCCATCTGCAGAGAAATTACCGGCTGTATTTAAATAAGTAACAGCGCTGTCAGCATCCCCGAACATCTGAACAGAGCCGGCACTTCCTGAAAAACGGGTCAGAATCACATTAACATGTCCCTGCTCCCCATAAGCGGCCACAAGATCTGCAAGTGCTTCTCTGGCAACCTGCAGCGATGTTTGATTACCCTGGGGCGTTTCCTGCTCTACAGATTTCCACCCCATGCTCCCCGATACATCCAGGCTTAATAACAGGTTGAACGTTGGCGTAGCATGATCTTCTGCGGAGATACCAAGATCTCTGGCAACATCATCGCTCTCTACATCTGCAAATGCTGCCGTATTTGCTCCGAGCTGGATACCGCCAGAAGGATTGCTGAGCACAACCGAAAAGTTCTCAGTGTTCTCAAACAAAGCGTCATCTGTAGCCTCTACCCGTATCAGAAAACCACTTTGCCCTGAAGTCAGGCTGACACTTCCGCCATTAACCAGGCTGTTCCATGAATTACCATTATCAAAGCTGACCTCCAGCCCTGACAAATCTATATCTGTCAGCGCTGCCGAGCCTGCGGTTACAGTGACATCAACTTCCGACTGTGTTTCTACAGGTCCAGATGTTTCAACTCCAAATATTGCGTACCCTTCAGCCTCATTTTCTGAGGTTAATGAATCAATAGTTTGAATATTCACTTCAACTGAACTGATTGAATCAATTGTCAGCGTGCAGTCATGAATATCCCCATCGCTATCAGTAATGACATAATCAAACTGCAATCTGTCCGCGTCACTACCAAGAAGATCATACTGAACAAACTCATAAGTTCCATCCGGATTCACTGTTAGAACAAATGCCTGTTTCTCTATTCCATTATCGTCGTATACACCAACCAGCTGGTTTGCATTGTTACTAACCCGCAGGGAGACAATCGTTCCATCAGGCAATGTAACAGAGTCACTTTGGGTACTATTTAATAAAATAGAACCAGGCCCATCTGCACCGAAGTCGGTATTTAACTGACCAGTGGCTGACGCAATTGCAATATTGGCCATGAACACAACTGATTCAACATTGAAATCGCTGTTATCTTCTCCTGTTGCATTGTTATTGTTAGCTGCCTGAATCTCAACCTTATCAAAAACCCCTCCAGTCTGCCCCGTATTAAAGGAAGCATTCGTAAGGATAAATTCCTGCGAACTCACCTCTTGTCCGTTGCGATAGAAAATCACCTTGCCCTTCTCTTGTTCTCCTGTATAAAAGGCTGAAAGATTCAAGGTTATTCCATTCGCGACCTGACCATTTAAATCAATCACAATAGCTTCTGAGTGAGTGCTGCCATCAGGGTCAATACGGAAGTTCAACTCATTGAAACGTACCGGATTACCTCCTCCTGTATCACCACTGACCGAGATAACACCTGAACCACCAGATGTAATATTCAAACTCGCAGCGGTTCCACCATCATAATCTCTGGCTGAAATTATTGTTCCATGGGTTTGAATAAACTGCCCATTAAGAGCATTTGATGATGTCAAATCTATTGTTGCATTCAAACCATTAAGATTAACGGTTTCAACATCATCCTCCGTCGGGGTGCATGAGGGTACACCATCATTT
>NZ_JBYVJU010000021.1:0-66599 GCF_058147085.1 Parendozoicomonas sp. 209JJ7-1
AGCCATTTATCCGTAGTAAATTTCCATAACATTCTATAGGTTTCAGTAGAGGTATTCCAAGCCCCTTCTCAACCGAGTGATCTGCTGATATCCAACATTATTACTAATATAAGCCTGTCATATTTACTCAAAAATATATTTTTCGCATAAACGCAAGGCTTTTCCAGTGTCCACATTATGCCTCTCTTTCAGTCATTCTTGGAGAATATGGATATACGAACTGACAAATTGTTTTATGTGAACTGTTTTGTCTGATCATTGTGGGGCAGGGAAAACGCATGAAACTCCCCACCACCACTGGGCTCAAACTGATTTTCATGGCTTTGAATCCTGCAAGCCCTGAACTGTTTAAATTTTACTCAAGATTCTCTTTATCCCTTGCATAGTCAGCAATTCCCCAAAGAATATTTTCAACCTGATGCCGCAAGCGATACAGAGCAGCTGCTATTCTCCATACTCGTGAAGTTTTGACGAGTTTTTTACTGAAGTTATTTCAATGCCTGCTTCTCATAAACAAGCCTTGGCAGATACCATGATCAAGATCATCTCCGATCTTGCCGCCAAAATAGCTGACCATCGTCCCAATCAGCTCAATGGTAAAATCTCTCTGCATGACGCTCTAATGTCCGCTTTTGCCATGTTGCACCTGAAGTTCCCATCCCTGCTTCAGTTCGACAAAGAAAGACTTGAGGCGGAGATTGAATACAATCTAAAAAGTCTATACCACGTCAACAAGGCTCCCTGTGATACTCATATGCGAGTCATGCTTGACCCACTACCCACTACCCACTACCCACTACCCACTCGCGAGCTGGCCCCGCTTTTCAAAGCCTTGTTCAATTTCGTCCAACGCAGTGGCCGTCTGAAGGCATTCCAGTACTTCAAGCAAGGTTACCTTACTCCTATTGATGGAACCGGACATTTTGCTTCCGGAAAAATTCATTGCAACGAGTGCTGTGTTAAGAAACCAGATAGCAAGACCCCCCGGTTTTATCACCAGATGCTGGGTATCTGTATCGTCAAACCCGGTACGAAAGAAGTGCTGCCATTGATGCCTGAGCCTATTATCCAGCAGGTAGACGCTTCAAAAAATGACTGTGAGGTCAATGCCCTCAGGCGGGCACTGGAGCACATTCATGAGGATCACCCCAAGCTAAAACTGGTACTGAATCTGGATGATCTATTCTCCAAGGGGCCCACTGTCACTCTGGTGCGCTCCTTCAACCATCACTACATCATGGTCGCCAAGGACAGTGACCACCCAGCCCTGTTTGAAACTGTGGACGAACTGGACAAACAGGGGAAGGTCATTCGGTATGAGACTGTTGACGGTAAAGGGCATCGCCACTGGTTCCGGTTCGTTAACAAGGTTCCGCTGAACAAAACATACGACGATTTAATGGTTAACTTTCTGGAGTACGTTGAGTACAACGAGGAAGGTAAAAAATGCTATAGCAACAGCTGGATCACCAGCTTACGCCTAGGACGTAAAAACTGCATGAACATCATGCGGGGAGGACGCGCGAAGTGGAAGATTGAGAACGAAACCTTTAATACGCTGAAAACCCAAGGCTACAGGGAAAACGCATGAAACCCCGCGCCACTACTGGGCTCAAACTGATTTCCATGGTGCAGAATCTTGCAAACCCGGAACTGTTTAAATTTTGCTCTTATTTCTCTCTACCCCTTGTTATATAAGGGATAGAGAGAAATTATTTACTTGCACAGTGTAAACACATGCTCATGAGATATTTCACCAATAGAGGTTTTGAATCAGATAACTTCAAAATTACTGCTCTTTTCCGCGTGAAATTTTCTGCAATCCCAGTGATACCAAGGGGTTTCATGCGTTTTCCCTGGAACACAACTACGGTCATGGAGAAGCACATCTTGCCAGCAATCTCGCCTGTCTGATGTTCCTTGCCTTCCTTGTTGACCAAATTGAACAGCTGTCATGCCCGCTGTTTGACAGGGCTTTGAAAAGCCGCCACTCCAAAATCAAGCTGTGGGAAGTGATACGCAACCATTTTATCATTTTTGCCATTGACTCATGGAGTCAATTTCTTAAGGTGATCGCCTATATGCGATCGAAGGATAAAGTCAGAATCGTCACCCACATTCGCAGTTTGATACCTGATACATCGTAAAAGGCAAAGCCTTGGGGGTTCAGCGTAAAATTCGGTGACTGATTATCCAGTATTTTTCTGGAAAGGGGTTGTCTGCTCCATGGCAATTATGGATTTTTCGTGACAACCAGTGAGCGTTGTCGTTTATTCATGGGGAATTGCTGTTGCATAGTAAGGGATAGGCGGTTACTACGCACCTGCGAAATGCCAGCACACGTTCATGAGATATTCTCCAAAACAGGTTTCAAACCTGATCAATGTGAAATCACTGTTCTTTTCAGCGTTTAAATGTCCCTCAATTCCAGTGAAACCCCGCGCCGCTACTAGGCTCAAACTAATTTCCATGGTGCAGAATCTTGCAAACCCGGAACTGTTTAAATTTTGCTCTTATTTCTCTCTATCCCTTATATAACAAGGGGTAGAGAGAAATTATTTACTTGCACAGTGCAAACACATGCTCATGAGATATTTCACCAATAAAGGTTTTGAATCAGATAACTTCAAAATTACTGCTCTTTTCCGGTAAGTATTCCGTGAACCCATGCTCCAAGCCCCCCCCCCTTTTTTCTTTCCAAGGGGCTATAGTCTTCTCATGTTTTTCTCTGATACCTCTTACACGACAGAGGTTGCGCCAGATCCGGTCAAAGTCCCCTTTGCCTACGCCCAGGTCACACTCAGTAAAGTGGATTACATCGAACTGAAATCTCAGGCCAAACGATGGCGCACCCAGTGGCAACGCACCCGCAAACGGGAACAGGAGGCTCTTGACCAGGTCAAACAGCAGGGAAAACGCATGAAACCCCGCGCCACTACTGGGCTCAAACTGATTTCCATGGTGCAGAATCTTGCAACCCCGGAACTGTTTAAATTTTGCTCTTATTTCTCTCTATCCCTTATATAACAAGGGGTAGAGAGAAATTATTTACTTGCACAGTGCAAACACATGCTCATGAGATATTTCACCAATAAAGGTTTTGAATCAGATAACTTCAAAATTACTGCTCTTTTCCGCGTGAAATTTCCTGCAATCCCAGTGATATCAAGGGGTTTCATGCGTTTTCCCTGCTGATGAAGCTTCGGCTGATTGCCTTTCACTGCCAGAAGATAGTCAGCGTCTTTCCCCACAATATTTTCGGCAATGGTCCGCTGGCAGCCCATGGCATCAATGCTGACAAGGCATCCCTTGAGTTCCAGAAAGGTTAAGAGGTCAGGAATTGCTGTGATTTCATTGCTCTTATCGTCCGTTTTGATTTGGCCGAGAACCACACCTGGCTATGCAAAAAGCACTCACCATATGGATTGGGTCTCGTTTACGTCCCTTATAATAAGAGCTACGAAGGGTTTTTCCATCAATCGCTATCACGGATCCATCCGTTGCGGTATGGCAATCTTTCATCCATTCGGCAAAGCTCTTCTGAAACTGTTTGGGGCTAATCTTGCTAACAACGCGCTCAATAGTGTCATGGGAGGGAACCCCCGCATCGAAATCACCATACTGTTTGAGCCAGTCTTGACGCAGAAGACCGAAATCTTCAATTTCAGCTCAACTATCCGCACCGGAAATAATCCCACAGTTCATCAAAAAGAGAGTGTCTGTGAGTTTGTGCTCGGTTTTCCAAGGCTGGCGAAAGTCAGTAACCAAAGAAAGGTGTTCTATTAAGCTAAATGCATTCACGTTGCTTGTGTCTCATTATCCATCCACTGACGTATGAGAGCACAATTCCATAGAAAGAGTCATTCAAAAGCAGGCATTGAAGCCAGTCATACCAAGGGCTTTCATGCGTTTTCCAGGGAAAACGCATGAAAGCCCTTGGTATCACTGGAATTGAGGGACATTTAAACGCTGAAAAGAACAGTGATTTCGCATTGATCAGGTTTGAAACCTGTTTTGGAGAAATATCTCATGAGCGTGTGCTGGTATTGCGCAGGTGAGTAGTACCCGCCTATCCCTTGCTATACAAGGGATAGAGAGAGTTTTGAGTAAAATTTAAACAGCTCAGGGCTTGCAGGATTCAAAGCCATGAAAATCAGTTTTAACCCAGTGGTGGCGCGGGGTTTCATGCGTTTTCCCTGATGCGTTTTCCCTGCACTGACCATGTGGATTGGCTGCGTCTTTTGCTTTTGTCATAAGAACTGCGAACTGTTTTCCCATCAATGGCCACCACTTCATCTTCAGTCGCTTCATGACAAGCTTTCATCCAAGCGATGAAGCACTTTTGAAACTTCTGAGGATTCACAGTACTGACGGTTCTGACAATAGTTTCGTCAGAAGGAATACTTTTCTCAAAATCACCATACTTTTTCAACCAATCGAGCCGATCCTGACAGAAATCAGCGATTTCCTCTCAGCCTTCACAGCCAGCAATAACAGTGCAGGTTGTCAGTAGCAGGATATCAGAAAGCTTGTGAGTGACTTTCCAGCTTTGGCGAGGATCGTGAAGAATGGAGAGTTGTTCTATCAAACTGAAAGCATTCATTGGCGTGTTTCCATTTTGTTAGGGGAATGGAAACACAGTTAAAAAATCAATGCGTTGGTCTTCGTCAATTGTGCGTGGGGGCTTTGATACTAAGGGTTTTCATGCGTTTCCCTGATCCCTTTTCCCAGGTCGGGAAGACCACGCTACCGCCCGTCAGGATCAATAAAGTGTATCCTTATATTTATTAGCCTATTATGCACGACAGTTTGTCAGATGATAATGGCTATCTGTATTATTTTTATTGCTTTCACAGTGGCTGCTGTTTTAAGAGGAGGGGGAATGGGGGCAGAGTTGAACTTCTGCAGCTGGAATCAACAGGGTGGGATATCCTGCCCCGTTGATTGTTTATTGATTACTTTTCTTCCCAGCGCCGTGAACGCTCAACCGCTTTTTCCCATCCGGAGTAAAGTTTATCCCGGGTCTTTTTCTCCATAGAGGCTTTGAATGTGTGTTCAACTGTGATGTTTTTGCGTAGGTCCTCTGTGCTTTTCCAGTAGCCTATTGCGAGACCGGCCAGGTAGGCTGCGCCGACTGCAGTGGTTTCGATCACTTTGGGGCGTACTACATTTGCGTCCAGGATGTCGGCCTGGAACTGCATCAGGAAATTATTGGAAGCTGCGCCGCCATCAACGCTAAGCTGGTGCAATTTAACGCCGACATCTTTTTGCATGGCACTCAGAACATCCCTTGATTGATAAGCGATGGATTCCAGTGTGGCCCGGACAATATGGTTGCGGTTCGCGCTCCGTGTCAGGCCGACGATGGTTCCCCGTGCGTAGGGATCCCAGTAGGGGGCACCAAGGCCGACGAAAGCTGGTACAACGTATACACCGTTAGTGTCTTTTATTTCTCTGGCAAGGTATTCGGAGTCGGCTGCGTCACGAATCAAGCCTATTTCATCCCGCAGCCACTGGATGCTTGCACCTGCTGCGAATACTGAGCCTTCCAGAGCGTAGGTAACCTTACCGTCGAGGCCGTAAGCGATGGTGGTAACCAGGCCGTTGTTGGATTTTATTGGTTTTTCACCGATGTTCATCAGCAGGAAGCAGCCTGTGCCGTAGGTGTTTTTGGCCATGCCTTTTTCCAGGGCCAGCTGGCCGAACAGGGCGGCCTGCTGGTCGCCGGCAATACCTGCGATAGGTATCTGTGTGGTGCCGACGGTGGTTTCACCATAGACTTCGGAACTGGATTTCACTTCTGGCAGCATGCTGCGGGGAACGCTCAGGGCTTTGAGCATCGTCTCATCCCACTCCAGAGTCCTGATGTTAAACATCATGGTGCGGGAGGCGTTGGTGTAATCCGTTACGTGAACACGGCCTTCAGTGAGTTTCCAGGTCAGCCAGGTGTCGATATTACCAAACAGCAGTTCGCCTTTTTCTGCCTTTTCCCGTGCACCTTCAACATTGTCGAGAATCCAGGCCACTTTGGTGCCTGAGAAATAGGCGTCGATAACCAGTCCGGTTTTTTCCTGTACATAATCTTCCAGTTTATCGTGCCTGAGTTGTTCGCAGGTGCTGGCGGTACGACGGCACTGCCAGACAATGGCATTGTAAATCGGCTGACCGGTGTTCTTATCCCAGACGACGGTGGTTTCACGTTGGTTGGTAATACCAATTGCGGCAATCTGTTTCGATTTAATATTGGTTTTGGCCAGTACTTCGGTCATTACGCCGCGCTGGGTGGCCCAGATCTCCATGGGGTCGTGCTCAACCCAGCCGGTATGAGGGTAGTACTGGTTTAATTCCTGCTGAGCGATGCCGACGATTTCGCCATTACGATTAAAGATAATGGCGCGGCTGCTGGTTGTGCCCTGGTCCAGGGAGAGAATGTACTGGGTGTTTTGACTCATGTTTGAATCCGTTTTTAATGATGTTTATATCAAACATTCGCAGGGCGGTAATAAAGACTTTCACCAGGAAGGTAATGGCCGTTGGAAACTGGTTCAGATACGGTGGGGGGGCAGTCGAACCTCCAGCAGGGTGCGGCCCAGCATATGCACTTCGCCCTGGTAGCGATCTTCTCCGGTTGCGGAAAACTCAAACCGGCAGTGGCGCAGGATGTGCAGGCGACCCCGGCTGTCACGGCGCAGGCCAGCGAAGTTCAGAGAAATGCTGCCATCAAGGAGTTGCAGGTCCAGCTCTTTGCAGCGCCGGGTCGCATGGTCAATGGCCTGCTGGCGAATAGCCTGGGCGTTCCACCAGGTCAGAACGATAGTAGCAATCAGGGCAAAAAGGGCGATATCGCTGAGTTCCAGGTACATCCCTGCGGTTACTCCGTCGTTTGCCCCTGACATAGGGCTGTGTCCCGTGTTTTGTGTGGCACCGCTTATTCCGGCAGGGTCACATTGAGTTCAAGGATGGACACATCTTTTAAATTTTCAAAAGTGATATTGATGTGACCCGGGTCAACGGTCACATATTTGCTGACCACCGCAAGGATATCCTGCTTCATCGCTGGCAGGTAGTCCGGTGTTTTTTTATCACTGCGTTCATGGGCTACAATAATCTGCAGCCTCTCCCGGGCGATGCTCGCTGAACTCTTTTCCTGCTTATGACGAAAAATTTCCAGGATGCTCATGCCTGCGCTCCAAACAGTCTTTTCAGCAGGCCCTGGCGGGGTGGTTCAAGAAAACGCATGGGGCACTCCTTGCCAAGAAAGCGTTGAATGGCGTCATTGTAAGCCTGACCAGCATGGCTCTCTGACAAGTGAATAACGGGAAGCCCCTGATTAGAGGCTTTCAATACCGCCGGGTCTTCAGGCGCTACTCCCAACAGGGGTATAGCGAGAATGTCACACACATCTTCTACCGACAGCATATCGCCACGCTGAACCCGTGAAGCATCATAGCGGGTCAGTAGCAGATGTTCCTTAACCGGTTCAAGGTTCAGTTCGGCCCGGCGGGATTTGCTTTGGAGAATGCCGAGTATGCGGTCAGAGTCGCGTACTGAGGAGACTTCCGGGTTGGTGGTGATAATGGCTTCGTCGGCATGGTACAGGGCCATCAGTGCGCCCCGTTCGATACCTGCCGGTGAATCACAGATGATGTAATCGAATTCGGCTTTGAGGGCATCCAGTACCTCAGCCACCCCTTCAGAGGTGAGGGCGTCTTTGTCCCGGGTCTGGGAGGCCGGAAGAATATAAAGATTGTCCGTGTGTTTGTCTTTAATCAGAGCCTGATGAAGGGCGGCTTCACCGTTAATAACATTAATAAAGTCGTAGACAACACGACGTTCGCAGCCCATAACCAGGTCAAGGTTACGCAGGCCGATATCAAAATCGATCACTACGGTTTTGTGCCCCTGCAGGGCGAGACCGGTGGACAGAGCAGCGCTGGTTGTGGTTTTGCCGACCCCGCCTTTACCGGAGGTCACCACTATAATTTTTGCCACTGTCTTCCCCTTAAAAACTACATTCAGAGTAACTGCAGATGCAGTGAGTCTTCGTCATACCAAATGTGTACTGCCTGTTTCCACAGGGTTTTGTCCATGGCTGAAGCCAGTTTGTAGTGGCCGTTAATTGATACAAGTTCAGCCTCAAACTGCGTACAGTACACCCGGGCCGTGTCATTTCCGTTAACACCAGCGAGTGCCCGCCCCCGGAATGCCCCGTATGCATAAAGGTTGCCTGTGCACAGTACTTCAGCGCCGGTGCTGACGGGTCCGGTCAGAATCAGATCACCTTCGTGGTAAACCTGCTGTCCGGAACGGATTGGTTTGCTGATAATTTTAGGTTGAGCATAAACCGGTTTAACGCTGAACTCACCCCTTGAAATGGAATCCGGTGATGAATCTGCCAAATTCAGCTCGTTTTGATGAATCGGTGTAACCGTTGCCGACTTAATACTTGATAGACGATGAAGGTTAGGTATCTTGCGGGCAGGACTAAGAGGCCTGGCCGGCATGCAGGCCAGGCCGGCTTGTGATGCCTGGCGCTGGTGGACGGCATTACCACCGCGGATGGCAATCAGGTTAATGCCAAAGGCTGAGCACAAGGTGCATAGCCGAACCATATCAATAGGGCGATCCGGATGAGTCAGATTGTCAAGGTCGACGACAATAGGCGTATTTTCAAAGAAACGGGGGGCATTGGCTAACAGGCTTTGAAACTGCTGCCTCAGCTCACTTTCACTGAAACGGTACAGATTCAGCGTCATCATGGTTACCGTTGTTCCCTTGAGCTGGAAGCAGGGATTGGCGGTATGGGGCATTACTGTATTTGTCATAGCCGGACTGCATACATCTTGCTCAGCGTCGGGCTAGATTAGGGTTATGACTGACAGGAAGCAAGAGAAGCCAGCTAAATCAGGTGGAAATGTTTGATTAAGGTGAGCGAGGTGACAAAAAATGCCTCTTTTTAATTAAAAAAAGGGCAAAAAATGCCCTGAGAGGTTTGTTGTTATTTCTGTATCTGTTCATGGGATTGATTTTGTAGTTATTGCTGTTTTATTGAATGATTGAAAAAGTTTGCCCGAAGCCTGGTCAGGCTTCGGGCAGTTAAAAAGAAAACACTTTCAGAAAGAAGGTATTGAATTTCAGGTTGTAAAAATCACTCGAATAGCATCAAGGCGCATCTGGGCTTTCTGCAATTGCTGATAACCCAGGGCAGCCTGCTGTTTGAGGAATTCAATTTCTTCATCCCGAATATTCGGGTTTACAGCTTTTAGTGCGGCCAGGCGACGAATCTCCTGAGTCACATTGTTCATCAGCTTCTGGCAGGCGTCGTTAACGATGTTATCCACCTTGGTACGGGCATGGTGCTCTGCGGCCTTGGCCATTTTTAGCACCACTTCCCGCTGGCTTTTGACCACTTTGCGGGCAGTGGTGGTTTTCAGCTTCTGCAGCTGGGCATCCAGGGTTTTAAAGGGCACCTTGGCGTTGAGATCGTTCATGGTTGGATCAATCAGGGTACGCAGCACTGTTGGTGGCAGAAAACGCTCCAGTTGGAGTTCCTTCTCACCACTGGCTTCCACTACAAAGATTGCTTCCATCAGTATCAAACCGGCTTTAATGCCCTTGCTCTTCAGAATGGAGCAGGCGGTATTGCCGGTTTCGCTGGTAAGCAGCATATCCATGCCTTCCCGCACCATGGGGTGCTCCCAGGTGACAAACTGCATATCTTCCCGTGACAGGGCATTATCCCGGTCAAAGGTGATGGTAGTGCCATCCGCCGGCAGGCCGGGATAGCTGGTTACTGTCATATGGTTGCCGGGACGAACCACCAGGGCACGTTTGGAGTGTTCTTCTGTATCCAGGCCGAAGCTTTCAAACAGTTTTTCAACATAACCGGACAGTGCTTTGGGGGTGTCCTCGCTGCGGATTTCCCCCACCAGATCTCGTTTGCTGCCAGCGCCCCGGGAGTTCAGCTCCAGCAGACGGTCACGGCCCAGGCGCAGGTGCTGGGTGACTTCGTCGTGCATGGCTCGGGAGCGTTCCACCAGGGTGTCGAAATCCCATGCCGGTGTTTCTGTTTGCTCTGCGTTCTTATCTGAGGTTTCCGGGGTGTCTGCTTTTTTCGGAAGATCTCCCCTGAGCCAGGCGGTCAGCTCATCATTCAGGCGGGAGTAGACGACACTGCCTGCGGGACAGGTGTCGGCAAAGGCGTTGAGACCATCGTTATACCAGGTAAACAGGCGCTCCTGTGCTGTGCCTTCGATATAGGGTACATGGATACGGATAGTCTGCTCCTGGCCGATACGGTCGAGACGACCGATGCGCTGTTCCAGCAGGTCAGGGTTGCCCGGCATATCAAATAGCACCAGATGGTGGGCGAACTGGAAGTTGCGGCCCTCACTGCCAATTTCGGAGCAGATCAGCACCTGAGCACCGTAATCTTCATCAGCAAACCAGGCGGCGGCCCGGTCACGCTCCACAATGCTCATGCCTTCATGGAACACCGAAGCCTGGGTACCAGCAATAATTCGCATGGCATTTTCCAGGTCCATGGCGGTGCTGCTGTTGGCGCAGATCACCAGAACCTTGTCTTTCCGCAGCAGTTTTAGCAGGTTGATCAGCCAGTCTACCCGGGGATCAACCTTCCACCAGGGGTCAGCGTCATCAATGGTGATCTGCTGCTGGTAAGCCAGCTCCGGAAACAGCTGGAGCTTAAGACCTCTGTCTTCTTTCAGGCTCTCTTCCAGGGCGATCTGGTAGAGCTCAGGCAGGGCCTGGGGGTAGCTCTGTACCGCGCGGCCGGGGAAACCGGGAACAGCGGTACGGGTATTACGGAACAGGATACGGCCTGTGCCGTGGCGATCCAGCAGGGTGCGAATCAGCTGTTCACGGGCCCGCTCCTGGGGGGAACCCTGGGCGGTTTCCGGCTGGCTGTCGTCATTAATAATGGCGATCAGGCCATCCGCCTCTGTGCCCAGCAGGCTGCGAAGGTTGGCGGCGGCCTGGTCGGAGATACGTCCGGTGTCCAGCAGTTCCCGGGTGGCTTCGGCTACAGGCTCGTAGCGGTTTTCCTCTTCCTGAAAGGCTTCCAGGCTGTGGAAACGGTCCGGGTCCAGCAGGCGCAGGCGGGCAAAGTGTCCGGCCTGGCCCAGCTGTTCCGGCGTGGCCGTAAGCAGCAGGATACCGGGGGTATCTTCCGCCAGTTTTTCCACCAGAGCGTAGTCGGGGCCGGGGCCGTTTTCGACGGTCCACTCCAGGTGGTGGGCTTCATCGACTATCAGCAGGTCCCAGCCTGCCGCGAGAGCCTGCTCCTGGTGTTCCGGGCTGTTGCGCAGAAAGTCGATGCTGGCCAGTACCAGCTGTTCGCTGGCAAAGGGGTTGTCCCCATCGGCGTTACGGCAGCGCTCCTCATCAAATACGCTGAAGTGCAGGTTAAAGCGGCGCAGCATCTCGACCAGCCACTGGTGTACCAGGGGTTCCGGCAGCAGAATCAGCACCCGTGAGGCGCGGCCGGTCAGCAGCTGGCGGTTAATAATCAGGCCGGCCTCAATGGTTTTGCCCAGGCCCACTTCATCCGCCAGCAGTACCCGGGGAGCGTAGCGGTCGGCCACTTCATGGGCAATATGCAGCTGGTGGGGAATCAGGCTGGCGCGGGCACCGGCCAGGCCCAGCCAGGGAGACTGGCACAGACGGCTGTAGTGATCCAGGGTCTGGTAACGCAGGGAGAAGTTGCTGTTCAGGTCGATCTGGCCCGCCAGCAGACGATCCTGGGGTTTATTAAATTCAATAAGGTTGTCCAGCCCGGCTTCCGGCAGTTCACGGGGTTCACCGTTTTCATCGGTGCCGTGGTATATCAGCAGGCCGTTTTTCTCCTGGACGTCGGTTACGGTCAGAATCCAGCCATCATGACTGGCAACAGAATCACCTGGCTCAAACTGTACCCGTGTCAGCGGACTGTTTTCCATGCGGTAGACCCGGGTTTCACCTGTGGCCGGATAGAGAAGGGTAATAGTGCGAGTATCGAAGGTGAGGATGGTGCCCAGTCCCTGTTCGATCTCTGTATCACTGATCCAGCGTTGCCCCGGGACGAAAGATGCCATTAGTAGTGCCTGTTCCATCAATCAAAAAGGCCGGTATGTTATCGAAAAATTCTGAAAGGACAATATAGGTGACCCCGTAAAAAGAGCGTATAAAACGATGGAGCCGGGAAAATACATAAAAAAGAACGTGTTCAGCCCCCCTTTTCTGGTACTGATGCCTATTTTATAGACTCTTCAATTTATAGTCTCTTGGCGATTGATAGAAATTAGCGGGCAGCTCTGCCCGGCAAGAGCGGAATAGGGGGGGATGATGTCAGCAGGCTGGAGAGGGTTGGGATTCTTAAGGCGAGTGTTTTTTTCTGTCCCTTTATACATGTTGGCTGTGATGGCCACTGGCTGGGCAGTGACAGGCAGAACCCAGGAGACAGTATACGGAGAGTTGAAGAAGGCTGAGGTTGTAACCATGGGGAAACTCACAAAGGAGATTGATCAGGTCAGGGAAGGGGCTGTATTTGTCCAGGCACCAGATATGGCCGTTGGTGATATTTCTAAAGTGGCACTGCACCTCTGGGGTGGAGAATTCGTGCAGAAAGATAAAGGTGATATGTTGCTGACGAGCGAGGGGGGGACAAAAGAAAACAGTTATAGTCTTTCTGTTGCCGTTTATGACCTGTCGCAGAAAATATGGCTTGAATATCCACAGCCCGGCTATGTAGTCCCTGGCCAGATGGGACGTCAGGTTCAGTTACAATTGCCTCTTCCCGCTAACAGAGACAGGCCTTTTGATATTGTTCCGGTACGGGTGCAGATAAAAGAAGAGAAAGAACCCCATAATGTTGTCTGGGAATCTGTCAGCCATATTGCCCGGGCTTTGACTCCTCCACAGGGTTTGGAAGCAGGAAGAGAAACAGGATCAAAGCCCAGAGCAGTTGTATTTGATATTGATGAGACGCTCACCATCAGTCGCACACCGCAGATGATGCCACTGATCCCTATGATTAAAAAAGTCAGAGAGTATGCACGGGCTGGATATGCGGTGTTTTATGTCACCTCACGCCCCCGAAGCTTTAATATTTTCAGTCGACAATGGTTGTTTGGTTATGGGATGCCGGCTGGCCCTGTATTAAGCAGCGCCCAGATGCGTTCCCGTTCGATGGAGACGGATGCCACTACAGTGCAGATGAATGTGGCCGGTGAGGAAAAGCTCACACACCTTCAGCAGGTGGCCGCGTTCTTTGATATTCAGGAGGCCTACGGAGATTCGGAATGGGATGTTAAAGCATACAAGCAGGCGGGCATACCGGTTATTCACCATATCCACTGGATGAATCATAAAGATGTTACAGCAATGCTTGGCGAGCATTATTCGTTGCTAAGCATGAGAGTGTTGCCTGAGATCTCCCAGGGGGGATTCTTGAAAACTTACTCCAATGCTCTGAGCCCATTTGCCGGCAGTGAAGATCACGGTGGGGACCGGATGCTTTTTCCAAAAGGCATACTCGGACCTTCACCCGGAGGAACGCATGTTCAGCCAGTGGTGTACAGAGGTCATCTCGATTCGGAAATGGTTTTGCCGACTGCGCCGCTCATTTTAAATTATCCCGCTGTTAATAAGTAACAGATTGAGTAATAAGTAACAGGTTGAGGTGGAGTCTCGGATTTTTTGACTTATGTCATGATACGGTCTCTTCTTTCTGGGCAGAAACCTCTTTTTTGTTCTGCCCCGCTTCTTCCATTCATTCAAGAAGCATTTCCGGCTTGTCTTTGAAGGCACGGCTCAGAGGTTCAACATGCTTCCATCCCGGTCATATTGCCACATGGGGATGACGGCCACAGGCGAATCCTCAAGGTAAATAAGGGAATAGGGTTGCCATTGTAGGTGGCAATTGTCGTTTGTATGTTATCCGATGGAAACGGGGCGATGAAACCGGAAATTATAAACCTTCATCCCGGACAATTGTTTTACTGGTCCCAATGGCTCGAAGCGGGCAGGGCGGATGAACTCTTCTCGATACTTTTGGATAGCGTTTCCTGGGGGCAGGATACCATCACCCTGTTTGGCCAGACTCACGCTCTTCCCCGGTTGCAGGCATGGTATGGCGACTCCAATGCGACCTATAGCTACAGTGGCTTAACTCTGGCTCCGAGACCCTGGTTGCCGGAACTGCTTGCGTTGAAAGGGGCAGTAGAGAAAGCTGCGGGGCAACCCTTTAATTCGGTACTGGTCAATCTTTACCGGGATGGCCGCGACAGCAATGGCTGGCATGGGGATGATGAGCCTGAACTTGGGTCAGAGCCGGTGATTGCCTCTGTCAGCCTGGGGGCAGTTCGTCGCTTCCGTCTGCGTAACCGGGATGATAAAAAGAGAACTCTCTTTCTTGATCTGGCCCACGGCTCACTTCTGGTGATGGGGCCTGGAGTGCAGGAAGTCTGGCATCATCAGCTGGCCAAAACCGCAAAACAGGTGGGGCCAAGAATCAACCTGACATTTCGTGCGGTGAAATATTAAGTTCTGTGTCCATCCATAAAGAGCCATCCTGTTTACTGGTTGTAATTTCAGATAACGTTTACCGTTTACTGTATTTGCCTTTTATAATGCATCAGCCACATTAACACTGAATTATAAAAAGGAGCTGTCAATGGGAGTCTTTTGGAAAGTTGTTGGAGTCCTTTTGCTGGGCTGGGTTGCCTGGGATCTGTATTACGGATACACCTACCTGATGGATGTGATATACAAGGATCAGGATCCGACCATGTACTGGACTGTTCTGGGGGGCTGGGCGGTCCTTGCCATCAGCTGTTTCTTCTCCTGGGAATAATTCCGTCAGATTTTGCCCCGTGGGTTGGTCACCGGCCCATCAGGGGAAGCTTTGGGCTGATGTTCAAGAGTTGCAGAAGCTGCGTTTGGCAGCCAAGCAGAAAGAGAGGGAAAATCTCAACCAACTTTAGTCTCCCAGTATCGCCTGGGTTCACAGGCTTTAGGAGCCGTGACCACTGGCTCCGGAATATCCGACGGTGTTCCGGTAATCTGCTCGATCCAGTGAGCTGATGTAGAAGATAGCCCCTGACCTTTCAGCAAGTCATCCATTCTGTTAATCACTGTGAAAAATAGTGGCCCTGATGTTGTTCAAACGTACGACTTTCCTGAATTTGAACACTGAGCATGTTTTTCATGCCCAACTATACTCATCCCCTCTATTCACCTGCGTTTAAGGAATAAGGATGGAAAAGCAGGATATTCGACCTCCTGTTATATCGGACTCAGGTATGACCCTGATACGCGCTATTCTCGCTGGTTGGCTGGTGCTTTTTATGCCTTTGGTGGGTAAGGCTGAGTGGCTGGTTGGGGTTGGAAAGTCCGATACCACCGGCCCTGCCGTCGGGGTTGGTATGGTGGGTTATGGCTGTGCTGCCCAGGTTTCTTCAGGCATTCATGACCGTCTGTGGGCCAGGGCATTTATTGTTGCAGATGCCCGGAGTGGCCAGCGACTGGTGCTGGTGGCCTTGAATGCAGGTATGGTGTTTGGGGAGGTGACCCGTGAGGTGGCCAGGCAACTGCAGACACTGTTTGGCCCCAAATACCGGGAAGAAAATCTGTTGATTGTCGCAGACCATACCCACAGTGCTAATGGCGGTCAGAGTCATCACTTGTTATTGAATCTTGGGGCGGGTGATTTTCATCGGGATGCCTATGATGCCCAGGTGAATGGCATTATTGATGCTGTCCGTCAGGCCCACAGAAGTCTGAGGCCCGGACGGGTGCTGATGAATCGTGGAGAGCTGATTGATGCCAGCGCCAACCGGGCCGGGGCAGCATTTTCCCGTAATCCGGAATCCCGTTTCCTGGCCCATAGCCATGATACGGAAATGGTGGTGCTTCGCTTTGAACAGCAGGGGCAGGCCGTGGGTATGCTGGGCTGGTTTGCCACCCATGGTGTCTCTTTCCCGATGGAGAACACACTGCTGTCCGGTGATAACAAAGGCTATGCTGCCTGGCGTATGGAGCAGACTCAGTCCCCCGGCTTTGTAGCAGCTTTCCCCCAGACCAACGCGGGGGATATGACTCCAAACCTTAACCTGGATGGTACAGGCCCGGGGCGTACCCCTGAGGAGAGTGCCCGAATTATCGGAGAGCGCCAATACCGCACAGGCCGGGCTTTGTTTGAAACTGCAGTGGAAGAATTAACCGGAGAACTTTTATCTATTCATGATTATGTGGATTTCTCTCGAGTCTCTGTAGAGCCGATTTTTTCCGGCCTGGACTACATCAGGCAGACCTGTGATGCGGGTACTGGGCGGGGTTTTATCGCAGGAACACCGGATGGTCGGCCAACCCCCTGGCGCTGGCTTTTCAAAGAAGGGCAGAATACCGGAGGCTGGCCGGCCAGTGATATACTGCGCTGGTTGTCCGGCGCGGATGCCGAGATTGATGCCTGCCAGTTTCCCAAGTCGGTACTGGTGTCCCTTAATGCGGTTCAACCAAGTCCCTGGTTTGAGACGATTTTAAAAAGCGTGATTGGTTACGGAGTACCCCGCCCGATACTTCGTTTCCCCTGGATGCCCAGGGTTCTGCCGGTTTCCCTGTTGAAAATGGGAACACTGGGTCTGGTGAGCGTTCCCGCTGAGTTTACTTTTATTGCCGGTAAGCGTTTGAAAAAGGTTGTTGCTGACGTGGCCGGTGATCGGTTCTCCCATCTTATACTGGCCGGTTACGCCAATGATTACAGCCTTTATGTAACGACACCGGAAGAGTATCAGGCACAGCTTTATGAAGGCAGCGCGACACTGTTTGGCCCATTAACTCTGCCAGCTTATCAGCAGACCTTTTCCAGGCTGACAGGACAGTTGCTGTTTCCGGAAGAGGTGGAGTCAGAAACCGTTGAGAACAAGGCTTATCCATACAGGCTGGATGACTATTACGAACAGCAGAAGGTACCGTTTATTCCATGTCCGGGTACAAGGGCGGATCATGGTAAGCCTCTTTCCCCTGTTCCAGGGCAGGTGTGGGCCGGGCAGACGGTATCTGCCTGCTTTACCGCTTCACACCCCAGACTGGCTGTGCGTCAGTTGGCAACTTTTATGACTGTAGAGCGTTACCAGCCGGAAACCCGGACGTGGATAGTCGTGGCTACTGATGATCACTGGGATACCCGGTTTCACTGGCGGGAAAGACGGAAAGGAAGTGAGCTGGAGACGGCGGGAACCGCCTGTGTGGAATGGGTGACTCCCCTGGACCAGCAGGAAGGTGTGTACAGGTTAAGCCACCAGGGATTATGGCGAAATCCTTCGACAAACCAGCTGCAGCCTTATCAAGGGTATTCTCGGCCATTTTTCGTGTTTTATAAAAGCCAGGCGGCGTTGGTTATGGTTGAAGCCAGAAGGATGATAAGTATTACGGCTCCCGGTCGGTCTGCTGGTTGAACTATTCATCTCATCATTCATCAGCAGCTTCAGGCAGTTTATAGGCGTTTATGGGCGCTTGGCTGCCAGTAATCCTTATCCAGGCAGACAAAGTCCGTTTTATAAAACGCGCAAATCTCCAGAGTGCTGTTGGCCAGCCTTTTCAAACGTACTTCTGGTTCCCACCCCCGATCTGGGTCCAGCCCATGGCCATACCAGGCTTTTTTCTTCGGGTTCCATTTCAGGCTGTGCATCACCCGCATGCCCAGTATCGGCTGATTATGCCGTTCTCCACTACAGGCTGTGCAGAGTATGCCCTGATCCTCGGGCTTATGGTGAATCACGATCCGGGCCTCAAGAGTATCAGGGTCATCTGAAGCCTGGATATGAATGGTTGTGTCCAGATTCTTCTGCTTGTCATAGATGTCCCATAGGCCCGTCAGGGCATCTGCCGGTGTGGCTGCGTAAAGGAGGGCAGGAGTAATAAGTATGCCGGCAAAGGTGGCCGCAGTGCTGGCCAGCACAGGCTTTAACGCAGAAGTGAATGCCGGAAACGGGTTCGGGAAGCGCTTTGTCAAACGCTGCTTGGCCATGTATGTCAGAAAGTTATATTTCAGAAAGTTACTACGGACTCTGGTCACAGATTCGTCCTCTTTGCATGGTTTTCTGGGCCGCAAGTGTAGACCCTTCCTTGAGAAAGGCTCATATGCCATCTATACCCTCTGCCGCATTCTTGGTTCCTGTGTTTATTTCACAGAAGGGAGTACGTTCGTGCAAAAAAAGACGAATCAGTTAGGCAGAGCGATTGTGTTGCTTATGGGGGTTGCATTTGGAGCAGGGAGCTACCAGCAGACGCAGGCATCAGGAATTGCTGTTGATGAAATGTCTATACGTCGGCTAGGGGATGGCTTTTCCGGAGGAGCGGCCCAGAGTTCTGATGCCAGTGTTGTCTGGTATAACCCGGCTGCCATGATGCGTCTGGATAAGATGGAGTTGGCCGGCGGGGTTGTTTCTGTTCCTCACCAGATCAAGTTTGATGGCACCGTTATCAATTGGGACGGAGATCCTATGGTTGGCCATAACAAGGTATGGAAGGGGGCGGATTTTATTCCCGATTTTTATCTGGTACTTCCGCTGTCGGAACGTTTTCGTCTGGGTTTTGGTCTGAACTCTCCCTGGGGCAATGCCACGAAGTTCGACAGGGAGTGGATAGGCCGGTATCAGTCTGTAAAAAGCGAACTGAAAACCATCAATATCAGTACGGTTATCAGCTGGCAGATGACCCCTGACCTGGCCGTGGGTGGTGGTTTTATGAGTCAGTACGGTGATGGGGAAATTGCCCAAAACGTGCTGGTGAATGGTGAGCCGGAAGACGACGGCTATTTCAAGAGTACCGGAAATGGCCTGAGCTTTGGTCCTGTGGCAGGTATTTATTACCAGCCGACCGATGACTGGGAACTGGGGATTATGTACCGTGGCGCTATTTTCCAAACCATGAAAGGCAAGATGAGCGTTGAGTTCCCGGATAATGAAGTGATGAGAAAAATGCTTCCGGCCATCTATGAGAAACGGAACAGTAAGCTGAAACTGCACTTCCCGGAAAGCGTCGCACTCAGTACTATTCATTATGTAACACCGGCCTGGTCGTTGAAGGCGGATGCCACCTGGACCCGCTGGAGCCGGTTCGACGCCCTGACTTTTAAGCCAAAGCAGGAAGGGGAGCTGGTCACCACCCAGACCCAGGTGATGGACTGGCATGATATCTGGCGTTTTGCCCTGGGTACTGAGTATCAGCTGAACTGCTGCTGGTCCATCCGTGGCGGTATTGCCTATGATGATTCTCCCACTCCGAACCATACGGCAACTGTCGATTTTGCCCTGAATGACTACCGCTCTGTTTCTATTGGTGCTACCTGGCAGGCCAGTCCTTCGTTCTCCCTGGACTTTGCTGCCCAGCACACCTGGACCACCCGGCGTTATGTGGTTCAGCCCATTGAAAACCTTCAGGGATATGTTGCTGCCCATGCCCAGGGTACGGTTATTAACCGCATTAACAGTCTGGGTATTGGCCTGCGCTGGCGTATTTAAGTGTGGGTAGTCTCCTGGTGAATTTTACTTATCTCAACGCCGCTGCCATGTGTTCGTGTTAGCATAACAGTGTAAACTGTTAGATTAGTAGGGTTGCAGGCAGAGATGGAAGTTCAGAACAGGATTCAGAAAAAGCTGAAAGAGGCGTTTCGGGCAGAACATCTGCAGCTTGATAATGAAAGCTACATGCATAATGTTCCGGAGGGCTCCGAGACCCATTTCAGGGTGGTGCTGGTCAGCCCGGATTTCACCGGGCAGATGCCTGTGAAGCGGCACCAGCAGGTTTACCAGGTACTGGCTGAAGAACTGGAGCAGGGCGTCCATGCCCTGGCTCTGCATACTTATACCCCGGAGGAATGGGAGCGGGTGCTCCGGCAGGCTCCCGAGAGTCCCAACTGCCTGGGTGGCGGCACTCACGGATAAACGCTATTTACTGACTACGGCTTCATACAGCGTTATATCAATCCTCGTGGGTTCTGTTCTCTCCTCCTGCAGATGTGGGGTCAGGGCAGAGCTTTCGCGGGATGCTCTATTCCTTTTTGTTGTGCTTTGTCACCCTCTCCGACCTCAGGTTTGTTGACCTGTGTCATCCAGATAATAATTACCTTATTCCGAGTCCTTGATCCTGTGTACCAGTAAGACAGCCCGTCTGACAATCTTGTTATGTTGGGTTTCCCCCTGTGCACGAACTTACCCACTGAAATACAGTCCAAGCATCTGTAAATGGGAGTCATCATTGGCTGTATAGAAACAGGAAATATAAGGCAGGATTTAATGGAAAAGTACTACAGATTTATAGCGTTGGCACTGTCGTTGGCAACCTGTACAGAAGAGGCTCTGGCGAATAATGCAGAAAATTCAATAATAGAAGGCGCTTGCAGTACGATGTTCATAACTGGACCTTCCCCTTTCCCTATCAGCGCTGATCCCGATGAGGCTGTTCGTCTTGAAACAGAAGCTTCTTACTATCTCAAACTGCGGTTGGGAACAGAGGCCTGGCAACATCTGAGTAACTGGCAAAAGATTATCCGGGACACAGATGGCAACAATAGCAACAGTTGTTTGCAAAATGGGTTTTGCCAGTTGAGCAGTACTGTTAAGGCTCTGAGAGGTGCTTTTCAGACCGCGATGAATGAAAGCGCATCTCAGCTGGATGATCTTTACAAAGGTAAGTACGGTAACACACAGATTGTCAGAAGTTTTCTGGATTATGTTCTTGCAATAGAAGTTATGAGGGATTACGACTGGTTCGCATACTTATTGTCTGGTTACGGGGAGTCGGAAACAGTATCCAACTGGGCTGCTATCAGCCTCCAGCTGGATCAGAAACAAACTCTGTTCGATTACTGGCACAAAAATGCCATCGAGTATTCCAGAGGAATGTGTCTAAAGGCTCTTTAGTCTTATAGATAGAGAAATCCCCGGCTCGCCCGGGGATTTTTATTGGAGCCTTTTTGCTATCTCAATATTAACGGGTGGTATGCAGCCCGCACTCCCGGTTTCCGATCACTTTGGTGGGATCAAAGTAATCTTCTTCAATGGGCAGATCATTGCCCACCAGATATTCTTCCAGTTCAAGTTCTGTCCAGTAGAAAAGAGGCGCGACACGCAACAGGCCATCCTGGGTTTCTGTCAGGATATCCAGGTTCTGGCGGAAGGCGGTCTGTTCCTGGCGAATGGCCGTCAGCCATACATCCGGGGCATGCTCTTTCATGGCCCGGGTAAAGGGTTCAAGTTTCACTTCCTGGGTAAATGTATCGTGTTCGGGAGTATCCACTTCAGGAATATTCCCCAGGGTCGCTTCACGGTAAGCCCGGCTGTACTGGGGATGGTAAACGTGGATGTTCAGGTTAAGGTCGCGGATCAGCTTTTCGGCGAACTGATAGGTGGCCGGAGTACCATAACCGGAATCAATCCAGACCACGGGAATATCGGGCATGACCTGAACTGCAAGGTGTAGAATAGCAGCTTCATGGGGGCCGAAGTTGGTGGTGATAATAGGCTTTTTAGCGGTGGCCAGCAGCTTGCAGATAATGTCTTGTGCGGGGACGTCTTTCAGTGCGGCGCTCTGTGCCTGAAGATCCTTGGTCATATCATTGTTGTCTTGGTGTGCAGGAGGCGCTCACTATAAGGCCAGCGTTACGAGCTGTCTAGCGCAGGGGTGCTGGGCGTTATGGGGAGGATATGCTCTAATACCAGAAATTATTTACAACTACACGACATAAAAAAATTAATCAGGGAGCAGTTTTGACTGATGTTTTAGTGTCCGGGCAGGTGTTCAGCTGGTCCCGAATCTGGAGGATAGCTCTGGGGTTCCGCCGAGAGCTGATTATTGCCAATATTGTGGCCGTGCTGGCAACGCTGGCCAGTGTCCCTACTCCTCTTTTGTTACCGCTTCTGGTGGATGAAGTCCTGTTGGACAAGCCAGGGCCGATTGTTAACTTTTTATCCTCTGTTCTGCCGGATTCCTGGGCCACGCCTCATATATATATCGGGCTTGTTCTGCTGTTAACGGTAACTCTCCGGCTTCTGGCGCTGGTATTTAATGTTTGGCAGAGTCGGCAGTTTACCCTGATCTCCAAGGAGGTCGTTTACCGTATTCGGCAGAGTCTGCTCCATAAGCTTGGCCGAGTGTCCCTGTCGGAGTATGAAACCCTGGGCTCCGGCTCTATTTCTTCCCGGTTTGTTACCGACCTCAATACACTGGACCAGTTTATCGGTTCAACGGTGAGCCGCCTGCTGGTGGCGGTGTTGACGATAATCGGTACCGCTATTGTGCTGCTCTGGCTGCACTGGCAGCTGGCCCTGGTGATTCTCTGTTTGAATCCTTTGGTGATTTTTATCACCGCTTCTATGGGTAAGAAGATCAAAACCCTGAAGACCCGGGAAAACAAGGCCATGGACGTATTTCAGCAGGCCCTGACGGAAACTCTGGAAGGTATTCAGCAAATTCGGGCCGCTAACCGGGAAAAACATTACCTGCACAGGCTGCTGGACCGTGCCCGGAATGTTCGTGATACCAGTACCGAATTCTCATGGCGCAATGATGCGGCAGGGCGTTTGAGCTTTATGGTATTTGTGGCCGGTGTGGATATTTTCCGGGCCACAACGATGGTTGTGGTGTTGTTCTCTGACCTGTCTATCGGGCAGATGCTGGCGGTATTTGGCTATCTCTGGTTTATGCTGACACCTGTTCATGAGCTGCTGGCCATGCAGTATGGTCTTTATTCTGCCAAGGCCGCGCTGAAACGTATCAACAGCCTGCTGGAGCTTTCCGAAGAGACATGTTACCCCGGCAAGAGCAACCCCTTTGCCGGAAAAGAAACAGTAGGCCTGGAGATTCAGGATATTCATTTTTCCTACGACGATGTTGAGGTATTAAAAGGTATCAGTCTCTCGGTAAAGCCAGGAGAAAAAATAGCACTTGTGGGGGGCAGCGGGGGAGGCAAGTCCACCCTGGTGAAAGTGTTGCTGGGGTTGTACCCGCAGAGCAGGGGGCAGGTGTTTTACGGTGGCGAGTCCCTTGAGGATATTGGTTTTGACTGCGCCCGCGAGCATGTGGCAGTTGTGCTCCAGAATCCTGCGTTGTTTGATACCTCCGTGCGGGAGAACCTGACCCTGGGTCGTGAAGTGAATGAACGGGCTTTGTGGCAGGCCCTGGAAGTGGCCCAGCTTTCGGCATTTGTCAGTGAGTTAAAGGATGGTCTGGAAACCCGGCTGGGTAACCAGGGTGTCAGGCTGTCTGGGGGGCAGAGGCAGCGCCTGGCCATTGCCCGGATGATTGTCAGTGATCCCAAGGTGGTGATTCTCGATGAAGCTACATCAGCCTTGGATACGGAGACTGAATCCAGGCTCCATGAGGCCCTGGAAAACTTCCTGGCCCGGCGGACAACAGTGATTATTGCCCACCGTTTGAGCGCGGTAAAACAGGCCGAGCGGGTATATGTGTTTGAAGGTGGGCGGATTACTGAAGAAGGCGACCATGCGCACCTGTTGAGCCGCAATGGTGTGTATGCCCGGTTGTATGGGGATATCCAGGGGCATAAAGTGGCCAGTTAGTATTCTTTCGCAAGTATTTAGTTGATCCTTCATGCTTTTTCAGAGAATGGTGACTGGTTTCACCATATGCTCATCCATACATGTCGGGTGTCTGTGCTGATGGCCACTGCATGAGTAATGAGTGCTACTGACAGGGCTATGACTGTTGATGTGAGGCAGATAGCAGATAGAGAGAGTTGAGAGTGTAAAAACAACAGGGTCAGCCTCTCTGACAATTGGTGAATTTATTTATTAAAAGTATCTCTGTTAATAAGGTAATTATTAAGAAACCAGATTTAGCAAGGAGATATGTTATGGCTGTAGGTGCTCCCTCTTCTTCAATAGTCCCTGACTATGTAAAAAATTGTAGTGTCCCGGAAAATGATGGCCCGGTGATGGCTTGCTTCCTTAGGAAAGCTGTTCGAGTCTGTACAAATGTAACTAAGCAGCTTCTTGGTGATGAGGGGCCTGTTGTCAAGACAATGCGGAAGTATCCAGAAAAGTCTGCACTGGTCTCTATGGTGATAGTGATCACAGGAATCATGTGCTTTTTCTCTGCGGCTTCTAAAATAGAAGAGTGGGATGATACTTCGCTAAAGGCGTCGATTGGTTACGCCGCTGCGGGTCTGTTTTTGTTTGCTGTTGGTTTTTTTGGGGTTGGAAAGTCAGAGATTCCTTCCCAGAATGAAGCTTTCCGGAGAAAACAGGCACAGGCACAGGTGGTAGCTGAAGAGGTAAACGATAAAGAGTCCTGAGTTCTCGTTCTCACTGTTGAGTGTGTTTAAACCAGGTGACGTTTATGATGCACCTGGTTCGATTCTTCAATTATCAATTCTTTGGAACTCATCCCCACCCCCAAGGGGCGCAAAGTACCTCGGTGATGCAGTTATTACCTTTGTTTTTCTTTTGGCAACAGCCATTGAAGGCTGGTGGTTTGTCTCTGTATGAACAATATACAGGCTGGGTGGAGGGGGTGCATTTTTGAAAAATGCTGTCACGGTTCCCCGACAAGGGTTTATGCAGGAGAATAGTGCTGTAAATAATCCTGTATCAGGAAATGCAGGTACTGATTTACTTATCATAAGCTTTCTCAATAATTTCGTCCGAAAGACGGCAATCATACCTTTCACGTGGGGATATGGGCTGACACTGGGGTTAGTGACCCTGGCAGCATGGGCAGTTTTACAGAAAGGTGTTCTGACTTGTGTCATGTGCCCAGTGTGAAACTCATAACACCAAATGCCTGGGCATTGGTAAAGCTTGCCAGTTTGTTCAGGTATCTGAGGGTGGCCCGGATGCTGTTCAGAGCGATGTAGCAGGGCATGTTTCTGTCTTCTTCCCTGGTTCCGGGAAGATAAAGATGAAATTCCTCCCCACTGCGGCTTAGCTGGTAGGTTCTGTGCTGGATGTCTGGCAAAGCATAGGGAGAGAAGCTGATCTGGAATACACTGCCATCGTTTAATTGTTCCAGCAAAGGCGTGATCTGCTCGGTCATCATCTGCACATTATGGCGGATATTGTATAAGGGAATAACAAAGCTGACATCAGTGGGGCAAGCCCTGGTTGTGCATTCCGGGTGTTCCGGTTCGACCAGGGTCGCTTCCTGCTCTATGGCCAGGTTGTCCATAATGCGTCTGTGGCCCAGTTCCAGAGCTTCCCGCAGGCGTGACTGGTAGAGGACATGGACTTTTATCTGATTTTTCAGATCACCCATTTGGACATTCGCCATTCGCATATCTGCCCGCAGGCGTTCCTTTGTATGGCTTTGCAGGGTGCTGGCAAGCTGGACTATGGCGGTAGCTGCCACCAGGGTTAAGGAGCCTTTGACCGGATGCCAGGTAAACAGCTTCCAGAGTCCGTAAGCAGCAACAGCTATTGCTCCGTAAGTGCTGATGGGGAGTCCATAACTGTTTTCCTCAATGTATTGTTGTTTCAATATTTCATGACGGGCCTGGATTTCATTGAGGCTATTTTCCATATCTTCCGTGATGATATGGTTCAGCCCCTGGGCAAATTCCTGAAGCTGTTGCAGTTGCCTGAGGTTTTCGTTATAGCGTTTTGTCTCGCTGGCAGGGGTTTGTGCAGACAGGTATTGATACCCGTTCTGGATAAATCTCAGCTCGGCAAAGAGCTGCAGGTTCAGCTGATGAAGGTTATGAAGGGGGCGCAGCTGTTCCGACCGGGACAGAACTTCGCTGTCTGCGGACAGGGTATCTCTGGACCACAAAGTGGCTGAGCTGAAAGAGAGCAGGATAATAATAACCAGCATCTGTGAGCCTGATGCTATGCGGAAGAACAGATGTATCAGTGGGTTGGAACAGCAATGAACAGAAACCGTCATGAAAACTCCTGCTGAGGCCACTGAGTCAATTACAAAATATCAACAGGCTTTGCAGATGATTCGTTGTGTCATGCTTTACAGTCTCCTTGTTTCAAAGGCTACTGCGGCATTGACTGTCTCTGTCCGTTATTGTTCCCGGGAATCAGAGGTTTTCTGTAACTTCTGATTCCCACAGTCTTTTATTGTGTCCCTTGTTCTGCAGCCCGGTTATCGGCGTTTGAATCCGGTGCCTTGTTCCAGGTGACCTGGCGAATACTGTGGCGTATTTCGCTGGGAAGCAAACGGCGTGAATCTTCCGCCATGCGGGAGACTTTATCACCAAACGTCAGTCGGCCTTCCTGATCAATTTCCAGCAGAGAGTGATCCTGCAATTCTCCAATAAAGTGTCGGAACAGGGTTTTGTCAAAGAATTCCGGAGAATTCAAACCGTGCAGTACAGACAGGCGCTGAGCCATATCCCGGCTCTGCTTCTCCAGCTCTTCGGCATCAACGGTGCCGGAACCGTTACGCAGCAGCAGGCTGATCACCACAAAGAAGCGTTCCAGGGGTTGCTGGATAGCCCGGGAAAGAATGGTCAGGGTGATAAATTCGGTGCTGCCCGAATCAGGGCGGGTAAATTCATCATTGTGATGGGCCAGCAGGCCGGTTTCGGTCAGGGCTTTCAGCCACTGGTCAACGATACCTTCCAGCTCCTTTTCCTCCCAGCGCAGGAATAATTCCGCCTTGATATAGGGATAGAAAGTAGTGCAGCATGCCAGGATTTCCCGGTGGGTCAGCTGGTGGGTCAGGGAGAACAGGCGGCAGATGAGTGACGGAATCGCCAGCAGGTGCAGAATGTTGTTCCGGTAGTAGGTCATCAGTACGGAGTTGCGTTCATCCAGGCAGATGATGTCACCCAGGCTGTCGGACTTCCGTTCAACCATCTTCAGAGCTTCAACCTGTTGCACCATGGCCTGGCCGTCGACATCGGAACGGGTGATATAGCTGCCGTAGGGTACACGGGCCATCAGGGTGTTGATGGCATTCAGCAGCAGTACCAGTTCTTCTTCCCCCAACGCCTGACGTGGCGTATTCAACAACACCATCGCTACCATATTGACGGAGTTAATGGCCGAAGCGTTGTTGATATGGGTGGCCACCCGAGTGCTGAGCTGGTCGGTTACGTCTCGGAGCCACTCCGGACGGAAGTCCTGGTCGTATTTCTGTTCCTGCCAGTCGGGCTGGAGCTGATTCAGGAAGTCATTCAGGCGAATGGGCTCACCGAAGTTAACATAGGCGTGTCCAAAGTTCTCTTTCAGGGCCGAGACCGTGCGGAATATATCCAGGGGAGACTCTTTCTTCTTCTGCTTGCCCCGCAGTTCGCCCATATAGGTGCTGGATTCCAGAACCTTTTCATAGCCCACATACACCGGAACCAGGGCGATGGGCTTGTTGTGGCTGCGGAGATAGCTGCGCAGCATAATGGAGAGCATGCCGGTTTTTGGTTTCAGGGTCCGGCCGGTGCGGGAGCGTCCGCCTTCCACAAAAAACTTTGTATGGACACCCCGGGTAAACAGGATATGCAGGTACTCATGGAACACCGAGGTATACAGGGGGTTGCCCTTAAAACTGCGGCGGATAAAGAACGCGCCACTACGGCGAAGAATAGAGCCGACAACCGGCATATTCAGGTTAATGCCCGCAGCGATATGGGGAATCTGCAGCCCTTTGTAATAGAGCACATAGGAGAGCAGGAGATAATCGATATGGCTGCGGTGGCAGGGCAGGTAAACAATCTCATGGTCTTTAGCCAGGTCCCGTACCTGCTCAAGGTGATTGATCTCTACTCCGTCGTATATTTTATTCCAGAACCAGGACAGCAGCATATCCATAAACCTCACGACGGGGTATGAGTAGTCAGAGGCTATCTCATTGGCGTACTTATGGGCCCGCTGGTGGGCCTTCTCCTGGCTGATATTATGGTCAGCCATCTCCTTTTCTATGGCCCGGCGGATCACGTCCGAATCCACCAGACTGTCCACCAGGGTACGCCGGTGGGAAAGGTCCGGTCCGTTAACGGTGGTGTGCAGTTGACGGAAGTGTACCCGCAGGATGCGGTTGATCTTGCGTAGAGTGCGGGCGTCGTCCTGGCCTTCGTCGACCAGTTCCCGCAGGGACATAGGCTGGTTAAAGTGAACAAGGGTCTGGCGGCCATGGAAAATCACCGCCAGGAATTTCTTGAAGCGACTGCCGACATTGTAGTTCCAGGCGAACAGCAGCTTGAACGCTGACTGTTCCTTGTCTGGCCGGCGTCCCCAGAAAATACTGACCGGCACAATCTGTGCGTCAGTGTCCTTGTTTTTACTGATGGCTTCGGTCACCCGGGTCAGGCGGGGAGAGATAAACATTCTTTCCCGCTGAATAATCAGCCCTTCCGGCCGGGCCAGAAAGAAATAGGCGTGTGGCTCATCAATGTCCTTGCCCTTTAGCTGTTGGTAAGGACTGGGCAGACCGGCTTTACGACACTCCCGGTCCAGAACCAGCAGGTCGGACAGCGAACGGGTGCGCAGAACATAGAGCAGCGGTTTGCGGTCGTCCTTTTCGTTATCGGGCAGTTGAGGCAGCGACCCCTGTACGGATGTCCTGACCCACAGGAACATCAGGCGGCGCAGAAAGTTAAAAAGATATCGGCTGATACTGACGGTATTGTCCATGCTTATTGATTCAGGTCTGACGCATCACGCGTCATTAAAGTTATGTAACAGGATTATAAAAACAGTCAGGCATTCTAACACCTTCCTGGGCACCGGGAATTGACCCAGTGTGTAGAATTCAGGGGCATAAATCTGCCATTACTCTAGGAAGAGCACTCTGGCAGGTCGTTCAGGAAGGCCAGTCGATCAGCTTCTCGGAACCATCTTCGGCCACCTGCAGCCACTCATCCATATTACCCGCTCCTTCGAGCCACAGGGATGCGTTGCAGCGAATCTGACATTTCAGGTAACCGTGGGCATTCCGGGCGCATTCCGCGTCTGTACTCCAGGGAGTGGCTGGGGAGTTGAACCAGAGACTGGTCCAGGCTTTACCGGAGGCATTCTCAACGATATTCACCGGAATAGAGGCGTTTTCCAGGTTGACTTCCAGGGAGTGACTGCGGCCATGGGTGTCCGGTTCAGTGCAGCTGTCGAAGCAGGAATCCAGCCATTCCAGAAGCGTCTCCAGAGTCTGCCCTTTGACATAAATTTCGATGTCTGTGTGGGAATTGTGCTCTGTATCCATGGAAAACCTCATAGATCCTTGGTTTTGTGGGAGGGAATATAGGTAAACGAGTACAGGCGTATATCTAGCCGGCAGCTCAGGCTGTTAAGTTGCTCCAGCCGGCCCTGTTGTCCGGGGTTAATGTGCCAGAAGTGCGGGGTCATCGCCAGAAGATCCATAATGGTTTGCGAGCCTTCGACAGATAAAACATCAGATACCGTTTTTTGTTCGGCCAGGCGAAAGTCGTACGGTAACTGTGCCAGCAGTTTATCTTCCGGATAAGGGCGTATATTGTCGTAAATTTTCTGGCGCAGTTCCAGCAGATGGTCTGGCCCCGGCCCCAGAACCAGGACATGGCCGCCGGGTTTCAGCAGCCGGGCGAACTCCTGCCAGTCGATACGGGAAAAAATACTGATAATCAGGTCTGTGTTGTTATCCAGCAGGGGAATGTCCGCGACACTGGCTACCAGCCACTGAATGTCCTTGGTACGACGGCAGCAGGCCTGAATCGCCGGGCGGGAAATATCAAAACCGGTTATGTCTGCCTGTGGCAGTAGCCGGGCCAGTCTGTGGGTGTAATAACCTTCCCCGCAGCCCGCGTCCACGATACAGGGGGTCTCTATACCTTCAAGGCATTCCTGAGCCGCTTGTTCTAGCGCTGTCACGGGTGCCTGGTAAAGCCCGGTATCCAGAAACCGGCTGCGGGCCCGTACCATCTCTGGGTTATCGCCGGGGTTGGCGCTGCGCTTCTTGTGGCCGGGGAGCAGGTTGAGATAGCCCTGTCTGGCACGGTCAAACCCGTGGCCACTGGCGCATTCGGCACCTTTTTCAAGGGCTGTTAGGGGCTGTCGGCAATTTGGGCAGCGTAAGAGGGATGGCATTATCGAAACAGTTACAGCTAGGGGAAACCCGCTAGTTTACAGGGACAGGGGCGAACCTCAAACTTTCCATAAGACAACAGGATTTATTACTGGATTGTACATTTGCCTGTTTGTGGTTCCGGGATTAAAACGGGAGGGATCTCCGCGGGGGTTCCAGAGGTTTTTTTTATAATCTGTTCCTTTGCCTGTGGTGCCTCAGGGAGTTTTCCTTGAACAAAAAAATCTTCGATGGGTATGCTGTAGTCTTTGCCGTCTTTTCCTTTTATAGAGAAGTCAAGTTTCCTTCTCAAACGGCCGAAAGGTTTGTCCATATAGACAACCGAACTGAAACCGATCACTTCTATATTGCTAACCTCCTCTGTCAACGCCTCATAGAAACCTTGAATGACTTCTGTGCTTTGTCTGCAGCAGATGAAAAGATCAACCTGGCTGGCTTTCACTTTACTGCCTGAAAGAAAGCTGGATATTGTCAATCCCACATCATTTGCAGTATCGGCATCAACGGTACCGGGATTCAAAGGGCGTCCTCCCAGCTCGGTATGCACCATTGAGGGGGGGCCCATTTCAAAAGATATGTTGCCTGAAGGTGAACCATGAGCATCGATAATGATCCTTCCATTAAAATTCAGCCCTTCGCCACTTCTTCTCAGTAGCGCTAAAAACCTTTGAGATCGTGCAATAGACTCATTTTCTGCCACGCTCAGAAAAGGCTTTCCCGCCAGTGTGGAGTCAAGGGCGGCATAATCAATAAAGCCGATGGCAAATTCCGGCTTTTGCATCATTCTGTCTGTATAAAGAAACTGTACCTGTTGCCATGTCGAGATAAGGAGGGGGCGATCATCAAAAGCAATTTCATTGCCCAGATAATCCAGCATACGTATACCGGCAGAGGCAGGTTGGGAGGACAATAGAACGAGAATGGTAAGTCTGTATAAGGAGTGGTAACCGCAGAGCATCTCCCGGCTCCTTTTTTAGCGCCTGTGGTTGCTCAGGTCTTTAAGACTTTAGAGACATGCCTTTAACCCGAATATTTCGCATTACAGCGTTAACAAGTTTAGCCTCATGCCGCATGGTGAGGGAGAATATCCGGCAAAGAGTATTTGATATCAAGGGGAAATCCTTTTCCGGGGTAGAGGTGGCTTGTTCTTATTGATAAGAAGGATGAAGCGGACAAAGCCTCTTTGGTTTTCACAGATAAAGGGCATTTTTCCTATCAGGATTGTTTATCCTGCTCCCACTTGGGATATGTATGGTCGGGCGATAAGTTATTATCCGTGTGCGGAGTGAGGACTTTGATGTCGTGGCTGAATATGGGACATTCTCTGATTTTGACGCAGCTGTTATGGATAATGACTGTTTTCTTCACAGTTCTTCCCGGCTGTTGTCTGAGCGAGATAACACTGACATAACCAGAATGGCTTCAGATCATAATGGATTACCGGTTTCCGATTATGCCTGCGACCCCTTCCAGGTCAATGACTCCACCCACTGGGGGGAAAGGGAAGCCAGTTTCTGAGGCAAGGGCCTGCTCCTGTCCGCCAGAGTTTTATTTCGGAGGGAAGTTGTTAGTGCCTGTTATTTCCAGAGTTACAGTCATGGCCTGGAAAAGTGAATCGCCCTGTATTGATGTTTGCTCTTCTGAAACCACCTGGTCTGCAGCGAGGAAAAAAGATAGTTGGTTCTCTCCACCTGAAAGTAAACGACTGCGACTTGATATCGGGTGTGGAACAGTCCCAATTTCAGACAAAAATATCCCTGCTACTGTCTCTGCTACTAAAGGAGCAGAAGAAGAGCCGGAGGTAAACAAGTCTTGTGATGATAAGCCGGAGCCCAGGGTTTTAAGGCAAAGGTCTGTTCAGGAAAAGAAACCCAAAGCTAAACGTAAACCCAAAGCATCGGGACTGGAAAATAAAGGTCTTCATACCTGCTTTATCAACAGTGGTTTGCAGCTGCTGGGGGGGCATCTTTATAGCGGCTGTTCCGGCGACGAGCAGGATTCATGTGAGGGTGAATATGAGGGAAGTCTTAAGACATTACAGGCCAGAACCCGGGCTTTGTGCCGCGCTCTGTCAGTTGGAGAAACGGATGCAGGGGTAATAACTCTGCGACAGCGAGCGTTTTTCTCCAGTTATCACCGTTTCGGCTGGGACACCGGCAGAGCTATACCCAGGAAAATTTTTAAAAGCAAACCCTCGCCTGATCCGGAGCAGATATCCAGGCCAAAAGAGGATCAGGATGCCCATGAGTTTGTCGCTGATATCTGTGACACTCTCGTATTAGAAAATGACAGGGAGCGTACTCTGATTCAGGCCAGTGTAGTCAGGCTGAAAAAAGGTGGTAGAGAACGGCTGTGTAAACCTGTCGGGCAGAATGAATGTACCGCTATTATTTCCCTGGCTGTGCCGGAAGGGCCGGGGCAGACACTGCAAAGTTGTATCGACAGTTTTCTTCGCAGCGAGCAGCTCAGTGAGCACAACAGGTATGGCTGGAGTGATGAAGAACTGAAACAGGCGGGGTTATGGCCGGAAGGCAGCACCCGCAAAAGGAAAAGGCTGGATGTTATAAGGCAACAGGCTCTGCTGGGTACGGTGGATGAGAAACAGCTGCTCTTTCTGCACCGGGGGCAGCAGATGCCTGGGAAACTGCTGCTGCATATGAAACTGTTTTCCGTGGATTACACTTCAGGAAAAACCATACCCCGGGCAGAGGATGGAAAGAGTCTGTTCCACAGCGTGGAAGATGGGGTTGTTATTCCTTCCTGCCCGCTTGAAGACGACAGTGTTTCACTGAATATCGATTGTCAGCCTGTATGCCGAAAATACAGGGTCGCCAGTGTCATCTGCCACAGGCCGACCGGAAGAACAGGAAGAGAAAGGGCGCATTATCTTGTGGTCAGGTTTGAGCAGGGGAAGCCAGTGATTTATGACGATGCGGAAGTAATAACTCTTGAGGATATGGGACTGAATCATCTCCATGAACTGGCGGATAAGCGGGATTTTTACGGTTATGTTTACGCTCTGCAGGCGGTGGATGAGCCTAAGGCTGAGACTGTCCAGGAAACAATGGAAGAATAAGGCCCGGTTTCCACTGGCTCTGACGCTTGAGCTGGTTGCCCAGAAGAGTCAACAGTTTCCAGCCGTTGTGGTTATTCTGTTCAGTTTTCCACTGTTCTGAATATTCAATCTTGAAAATATTGCCCCGGCTGTCTCGCAGGTAGCTCACCATACCCTGGTAAACCGGCCCGGCATCCCCCTGGCCGGGTCCTGGCACAGTGTTGCGAAAGTGGTCATGGTAAACCGCAGCTACATCCAGGTTTCGGGGAACGGTGAATGATGCGTAGGCAACATTGTTGCGGGATCTGGTTCTGACGCCTTTGGGTTCTGATGCCTTGATAGAGGCTGTTTCTTCATCCCAATACAGATACCCCACATTCTCCATATTCCGGCTGGTATTTTCCGGCAGTCCGCTGAGCAGGGCGACGGCTAACCGGTCCATTTCTGGCGTGGCAATCACATTAAACGCAGGGTCAGACCGGCCCGCTGTTGGCGACGGCAACTGGAGGACAAAGTCAACTTCATCTGTTTTCTGAAATATCAGGTAACTGCTGGAAGCCAACAGACAAAGAGAGGCGAGTAGGGCGGCGGACTTTTTCACAGGTCACTCCGATAACGTCTTCCTTAGCTATCGGCGACCTGGTGTTTATTTAAAGGTCAGGCTTTGCTCTGGCACAGAAGGTTCACCAGTATTTGTTGGTAAATCTCTGACAGGGTATCCAGTTCTTCCGCTTTTACCCGTTCATTAACCTTATGGATAGTGTCGTTGCAGGGGCCGAGTTCCAGAACCTGGGCCCCGGTTGGGGCGATAAACCGGCCATCGGAGGTGCCGCCGGCGGTGGACAGCTCGGTTTCGTAGCCACATACCGTGCGAATGGCCTTGACCGTGGCTTCCACCAGTTCCCCTTTGGCTGTGAGGAAGGGCTGGCCACTCAGGTTCCATTTTATTGAGTATTTCAGGCCATGGCGGTCCAGCAGCTCTTCGAATTTCTGGCGCAGGCCGGCATCGGTCTGTACTGTGGAGAACCGGAAATTGCAGACAATATCCACGGCCCCGGGAATCACGTTAGTGGCACCGGTACCGGCATTGATATTGGAAATCTGGAAGCTGGTGGGAGGAAAGAACTCATTACCTTTGTCCCACTCCGTTGTGGCCAGTTCGCTGATGGCCGGTGCCGAGGTATACACCGGGTTTTCGGCAAGATGGGGATAGGCAACATGGCCCTGGATGCCTTTGATTGACAGTTTCGCCCCCAGGGAGCCACGGCGACCATTCTTAATGACATCTCCCACTTTGTGGGTACTGGAGGGTTCGCCCACCAGGCACCAGTCAATTTTCTCTGAACGGGATTCAAGGGCCTCAACCACTTTTACGGTGCCGCAGGTGGCGGGGCCTTCTTCATCGCTGGTAATCAGCAGGGCGATAGAGCCGGGGTGGTTCGGGTTAGCTTCAATAAAGGCTTCAATAGCGGTAATGATAGCGGCAATACTGCCTTTCATATCTGCCGCGCCACGACCGCAGAGGAAGCCTTTATGGAGAGTGGGTTCAAAAGGGGGGAACTGCCACTCATCTTCCGGTCCAGAAGGGACTACATCGGTATGGCCGGCAAAGACAAACAGGGGGCCGGAGTCCCCTCTACGCAACCAGAGGTTGTCGGTATCGCCATGATGGTCGCTGTAGCGCATATGCTCAGCTTTAAAGCCAAATTTGCCGAGCCGATCAGCGAGCAGCTGCTGGCAGCCGGCATCTTCCGGCGTAACTGACGGACGGGAGATCAGCTCACAGGCCAGTTCAAGGGTGGGAGAAAGGGTAGAAGACGGTACGGACATGGGCTGTTTTTCTGGTTCTGTTTTGCGGGAATGATACCAGAAGAATAGGCGGGGCTGGGTTCTGAGTTTGCTTCCAGTGACTTTTCTGCTCCATACTGTTTGGAATTCGTACAAAATCTTGGAATTATTAGAGTTGTAATAACGAAATGATAAGCGCTTAAGGGATTTCACTCATGAACAACACTCAGCTTCTGCTGACTTATTTTCCGGAGATGTTCGCGGCGGTTCAATGTAGCCATGCCCGTATTTATGTGGGTGTGCTGGAGAAGGAAACGGAGGGCATGTACCAGATAGGGTGGGCCATGTACCTGTTTGATGATGCCGATCACTCGGTGGCTTCGGAGGAGAAGCCTCTGGTGGATGTGAAGGATCTGTCTCTTTCTCCCGATGAACTGAACGCCGTTCTTGACGCGTTCCAGGCCCTGTCATCCATTTATGGGGATGATGATGTCTCCTGTAACTATAAGCTGATTATCAGTCACTGAATCTGTCCCTGGGGGCAGGCTGTCAGCCTGTCCCCAAAGCCCTTTTTTTAGTCTTAAAAACTACTCCATATCATGCATCTGCATATCCAGCGCGGCGGTGGAAATATGAATCTCCAGGGCGCAGAATAACAGGGATACCAGCAGAAACAGCAGGCTGGCCCCGAAAATCAGTACAGCCGCCGATTCCAGTTCCAGGTAAAGCAGGAACATATCAAGCACGCACAAAATGAAACTGATAATGCCCATACCCTGCATGGACTTGATCAACATCAGGCGTCGCCTCAGGTTGCTGATCTGATCAGGGAGGCGAGGGTTATGTGGGTTGGTCTGAAATTCCCGGTGCAGGCTGCGAATTAAGGACGCAAGAGCAAGAAACTTATTGGTGTAGGAGAGAAACAACAGGGAAATGGCGGGGAAAAACAGAGCGGGAGTGGTAAGAGTTAATTGCATGGTGTTTGATAAAACGGGAGAAAAAAGAGGAAAGTGGTTGAGCTGGACGTTGATGATTGCCAGGCAAAAAAGTAGCGATTGGAGATCAAATTTTATAGTGATATAAAAGATAGTAAAAGCTTATAAATAAAACATATTGGGCGTTTTTCATCAGATGTCCAGCGGGGGGATACATGTTTGAAGCTTTAAAATCAGGATTGGCACGGGCCATTGTAAGTCTGCACTCTCCTCATTCTGCCTGGCTGGGAATGGACAGGGATATTCGCAAACTGATGAGCTTTTTAGAGCGTTTTCCCAGCCCTGAGCAGCAGACTCACGTCAAACTTCGACGATCTTACCGCTTAAGCACATCATTGTGGAACCTTCCCCGGGAACAGGGACTCTCAGTATGGGAAGAACAGATAGACGAGAATGTGACATTACGCTGGTACCAGCCTGTGAGTGGTGCCGAGCAGGGGCTGGTGTTCTTCCATGGTGGCGGCATGATGCTTGGTGATCTTTACACCCATGACCGTTTCTGCCAGCGGATCGCGAAAAAGCGTTGTATGACTGTGGTGGCTGTTCACTACCGGCGGGCACCGGAACACACCTATCCCTGTGGCGCGGACGATGCCGTGCGGGCATGGAATCATGTTGCCAGCCAGTGGCAGGCCCTGAATAAAGAGCTGCGACATCTGGGAGTCGGCGGTGACAGCGCAGGTGGTTATCTGGCGACCATGCTGTGTCAGCAGGCTGTACGCCCAGGGCTGTCTGTACGTCCTGCAGTTATGCCTGCCTGGCAGTGGTTGCTCTATCCGGTGGTGGATACTACGGACAACACCAGCGATTCCTGGGTAACCTACTGCCATAGTCTGCTTCTTACCAGTCCGATGATGGCAAAGTTTATCGACGCTTATGTGCCTGACCCGCAGCAGAGAGCATTGCCAGAGGTTTCCCCGGCCCGCACGTCCGCAGATGTTCTGGCCCAGATGCCGCCTGCGGTTATTGTTACGGCGGAATATGACCCTCTGAGGGACCAGGGTATCGCCTATGCCCGTTTACTCCGTTCCGCTGGTGTGGCTGTGGTGGCCCACCACGAATCCAAGCTGCCCCATGGTTATATCCATTTCCCCGGCTTGTCTGACCTTGCGTCCCAAGGGGTGGAAAAAGCTATCAGCCTTATTGATATGGTCTGCCTGCAGGCCAGAAGAACCCTGCCGGGGCAGACTAAAGACACGGATACGGAAAAGGAGAAAGCGTAAACCGGTAACCGTCTGGTTTGCTGTACTGATTGTTCTTCCGGAATTTTATCTGGTATCGGGGTTCTACGGTTTCAAGAAGAAATCTGGATGGATGTGTTATGCGTCGTACTCAATCTGAACGTTCAGAGATATATCTGCCTCCCGAAAAACTAATGAAAGCAGATGATCCGGTGACTTTAAATGGAAGGTCGCTGTCTCCTGTCGGATCTGAGGATTTGCTCAAATCTTCAGACCCTGGTTCAGTGAACCTTCAACAGGCGACGTTAAGATTGAGCGCCTCAGAAGAGAAGTATTATATGAACTCGCTTCAGGTGCAGAACGTTTACTGCCTTGCAGACCCTGATATTTTTCTGAATTCCCCTTCAGGTCATCAGGCAGCTCCCTTTCCTGAGAAAACCCCTGTCAAGAAAAATTCATTTGTTGTTGAGCAAAAGAAGGAAGGTCTGGTTGTGACAACAAAGCATGGTCGTATGATCCTTGATCGGGGTAATATTTTTGCGCCACCTCCATACAGGGCGGCATTTATTATTACCATGGTTCTGGTTAATGAATCTGACTGTACGGCTAGCCTTGACTGGATTTATTACAGACTGGGTCTGTATTTCCCCTATTATGGCAATACTGTATTGAAGAGATTGAACAAGCAAAGTCTTAAGCAAGAATTAAACAAATCGCTCTGGTTTCAATATATTCAGGCGCAGGGTATCTGGACATTCAGTTCTATTGGTCTGGAGTTAGCGGAACATTACGCCAAGCAGCTCCAGTGTATTTATAACCGGAACCAGCTTCTTGCACATACACCCCTGACAACCATGATTTTCCAGGCCCTGGCCGAAGCCGACAACCCTCTTACCTGCCAGGAAATCGCAGGTATTATTGTTCAGAAATATAAGCATTTTCAAAACAATCAGGAGATGGTTTGGTTGAATACCCAGCTGCGGACAGTGTTGATAAAGCCCCAGACGCAATTTGCTCCGCAGCCGGGCACCAGGAAGGGTAAAAGTGTGACTTTGTGGAGTCTTTCTGGCCCGGAGGGTAGTAAATCTACTAACCCTGTTTAGAGCTGACAGGGCTCCTGGCGGCCCTGAAACAGCGCCATTTTCAGGGCCGCAGGTGCCGCAAAAGAAGAACCCCGTAAAACTTTCCAGAAAGTACCTGGATACTCTTGCTTCTGGTTGTTCAGATGGCTGGTCAGCTGGTACAAGGGAATATCCACGCATTTGTCTCCATCCAGATCATAACCGAGGGGCTGGCCCTGGCTGTTATCAATACGCGTTAGCTGGTAGGCGGCGCGGGCATAGGTATCGACAAAAACATTGTTGGCCACAAAGTGTTCCAGTTCCTGTTCTATGGCACCAACGGTGGTGACTCCCAGAGCAAAGGAAAAGGTATTGATCATGCCCCGGCCACCATTGCCGGCAATGGTGTAAACCGTTACGCCTTTGGCTGCCAGTGCTTCCAGTTCCTGGATAATATGCCAGGTATCCCGCCACACCGGAGACTGTTTACCCATTTCCCTGATCTGCTCTTTGTAGCGTTCAGCATTCTCTTTGCGCAAAGGTTGTTCAAATATGCTGATCAGGGTTGAGGACTCCCAGGACAGTACCAGGGCATCCAGTTTCTGCAGTTCCATACGGGTATTGATTTTGCGCAGATTGCTGAGGATTTCAGCCATAGGTGCCCGGTTATCCCGGATGGGGTAATTAATAAAATTAATATTCCGGTGGGCCGCCAGCATACGCACAAGGTCACCGTGGTAGAAAGGTTCTTCCTGGTCATCGTCATCAATATCCACCATGCCGTACAGGGCCAGATGATGGGTTCGCTGTTCTTCTGTGACAAAACCTTCGGCGGGAGGAAAGAAGCGGTCCAGTATAGCGACCCGGTAGGTCTGCACAGATTCGGGTGATGCGCTGGTAACCGCCAGGGAGATGTCGGAAATCTGTACAAAGAAAAGAGCTGTTAACAGGAGTGGGAAGTATCGCGCCAGGGAATGGAAAATCCGGTGGGGGAAAGAGAGCATTAGCCAGCGCATAAAATCTCCAATACCAGGTCATGATGCTGTAGTGCATCAGAATGTATCGGCTACGCTGACTTGCCCTGAATCAGAAAGCTCTGAATCAAAAAGAAAGGCTCAACTATGACAAGTGTGTGAAGTTTTTATGACGTAGTTTTTATGAAGAAACTTTACGCTTCTGCCTGTACGTCCTTCAAAGAATCCCTGCTTTTTCTTCTTATGTTATCTGTATTACCTGTACTGCTTTCTGGCTGCGTCTGAACATTATGTTCAGTATATGGCGGCCTGTGTATAAGGGCTTCCCTGAGTAAGCGGATTTCACCTTCAAGGCGTTCTACGGCCAGCATTTCATCGCTCTTGACCAGCTTTTCTGCCTTTTTGGTTTCCGCTTCCAACACATTGACAACAATACCGATCACCATATTAAGAAAAGCAAAGGCTGTGAAGAAAATAAAGGTGAGATAGAAAACCCAGCTCATGGGGTAAACGGCCATGGTTTCGTACATGACATCGGTCCAGTCCTCAAAGGTCATCACCCGGAACAGGGTCAGCAGGGAAATGGCGATATCCCCCCAGAGATCGGGATTGATAGACGCGAAGAAGGTACTGCCGATAGCTGCATAGATATAGAAGATGATAAACATCAGCATCAGCACATAGCCTAGCTGGGGCAAGGCTTTGATCAGGGAGTTCAGCAGAATCCGGAGTTCGGGAATAATGGAAACCATCCTCAATACCCGGAAAATCCGGATCAGGCGACCAAGTATGGCCACTTCCGAGTTTTCAATGGGCACCAGGCTGACAACAACAATAATTGTGTCAAACAGGTTCCAGGGATCATGGAAAAAGCGTTTCTTGTTTTCTTCCCCCCAGAACCGGAAGCCCAGTTCAATCACAAAGAAAATTGTAACGATAAAATCCAGGCTTTTCAGGACTTCCAGCCAGACAGGGTCAAGGGAAAAGGTACGTGCACCGATCAGTACTGCCGAAAGCACAATGATGGAGACGACAAAAAATTCAAAGGTACGGCTGGCTTTCAGCTGTAACACACGGGACTGCAGAGACAAGACTCCGACCTCATATAGTTATCATATTTTGTTCAGGTATTTATCTGCGCAAATGATAACCAAGAGGACAGGAATGGCAATAGAGCAGAATACCCTGTGTCCCTGGTAACCTTGTTCCTGTCTTCTTAGAATCCTTCCTGCCGGGAATCGTTTAACCCCCAGTCATATTGATAGCTGACAGAACTCTGGGAGTTGCGTTGAAACTCTTTTAATTGGTTGGCCAAAGAGGTTTCGGCATATTTTGCCAGATGGGCAATCAGTTGCTGCTGATTGCCAAAATCTTCCCTATACCAGCTGTATATTTTTGACAGATGCAGAGTGTCGCCTTTCAGCTCTATGCCTTTTTTCTGGTTGATATAACGGCTAGAGGCCTGTTCAAGCAGTTGCTGGTGATTGTCCCCCGTCCAGGCCTGGGGCAGAAGGTCTGGGCAACCCAGGCTGGCACAATTGACCGCGTAGTGAATACGGGCATCTTTCCAGATGGGGCGCAGAATCCGATGTTCAATATCATTCAGACTGAGTTCCTGACCTGCGATAGTGATAATTTCGTTATCCCAGGGACCAAAACCAAAGAAACTGCCGATGGAGCGGATGGAATCGGTGGGATAGTTCTCCAGAATCAGTTGCACGGTCAGGGCGTTATAGAGGTTGACCCAGTAGGCAAACTGCTCGTTTCTATTGAAGCGTCTGGGATCTTTGCTGGCAAGTGTTTGAATATAGTTATCTAGATTTTTCCGGGCTGCTGGGGAGACGGCCTGGTAATTCACTAGAAACATGCCGGTTTTGTCGTCTTCTTTAACATGCTCTTTTAAAAAACTGTTCCAGGCGTTGTGATCAATAATCAGTGTGCTGGAGGCACTATGGGGTTCCCAGAACGACCAGAGATCGGCGGAGGGTGCGGCTCTCAGGGATGAAGCCAGAGAGAGCAAACATGCCACCAATATGAACGGTAGATTTTTCCTCAAGTTTGTTCTGGTAAAGAAGGCTTTTATCAGCATGGTCATGGTAAATATGGAATACCCCGGTTTTTCGTGAAGATACGTATCCTTCTTTATTTCGGATTCATTCACGATGTGCCCTGCCGGATTATATTTTTCAGCAGTATTTGTCCTTCTCTTTAAATTCACAAAGATCTTCAATACGGCAGGAACCACACAGGGGCTTGCGGGCTTTGCACACATAGCGTCCGTGCAGAATCAGCCAGTGGTGGGCATCCAGCAGAAACTCTTGCGGCACCAGCCGGATCAGCCGTTTCTCCACCTCCAGAACATTCTTTCCCGGGGCAATGCCTGTGCGGTTGGATACACGGAAAATATGAGTGTCTACAGCCATGGCCACTTTCCGGAATGCGGTATTTAAAACCACGTTGGCTGTCTTGCGGCCAACGCCGGGGAGAGCTTCCAGTTCTTCCCGGGTTTCCGGGATTTCGCCATTATATTTCTCCTCCAGAATGGAGCAGGTCTTCATTACATTCTCGGCCTTGGTATTAAACAGGCCGATGGTTTTAATATACGACTTCAGCCCGTCAATCCCGAGATCAAGGATGGCTTGGGGAGTGTTGGCTACAGGGTAGAGTTTGCGAGTGGCTTTATTCACACCAACATCCGTAGCCTGAGCGGACAGCAGTACCGCTATCAGCAGCTCAAAAGGGGTGCTGTATTCCAGTTCTGTCTGTGGATTGGGGTTATCTTCACGGAGGCGTTCAAAAATTTGCTGGCGTTTGTCCCTGTTCATTCTCTGCTCGGCATCAGGCCCGGTTATATTTCTGGTAAGGGAATTTCAGAGCCGAGTATACATGTTCAGAGGCTGTCATTCAGGGGGCAGAGTCATAATTGTCAGGATCCAGTTCCGGGTAGGGTGTACCATCTTTCCAGTGCTGGAAGGCAAGGGTTATATTATCTGTCGCCTTTTGCAGGGCATCATCGGCGCTGTATCTCTGGGTTCTTGGATCCCTGAGTTTACCCATCAGAAATGTATGGATCTGATCCGGGTTATTGCCTTCCATATGCCTGAGAACCTTTTCTGTCAGCTTACGGGCCTGCAAATGCTTGCCTTCACCGGAAAGCTGGATAACCACTGGACATAGGTCATTGATGCCCACAGTGACCATTTGTGCCGCTTCCTGTTCCGCCTGCTGGTAAAGGTCAGTCCAGCCATCAAACAGGACGTCGTCAGATGCCTCGTAATGGCTTTCATCCGTGGACAGGTCATCGAATGCCCGTTCCAGCTCAAGCGTGGCCAGGTCTACAAGGTCTCGACCGTATCTGGCATTGGTTTGAGGAGTGTCCAGAACTTTTTCCAGGATTTCCTTGTCGTCAATAGGTGCCCTGTAGCGTGCTTCACCAACAGCTTCGGTGTCGACGTTTTGTTCCAGGAATTTCTCCATCAACAAGCGGGCTTCAAAACGCTGACCGGTTTTCAGCAGATGAAATACCTGGGTGGCAAGGCGATTTTTCTGGTTCATCAGGCTTTTGTTATGGGAGATCAGCGAGTTCACGGCCTGTTCGGAGTTGCGCAGGGCCGTGAATCGTTCATGGAGTTTCTTGAATGGAATGCCGCCCTGTTCCAGGGTGCGCATACGGGGGGTGGGGTCTATCCATCTGACCAGCCGGTTCATCATGGTGCCGGCGCGTTTGCTGGAGCGAAATGTCCAGCTCAGCAGACTGGCCAGGGCTGATCGTGAATTGTCAGTGATGTTCATAAGACAGTCCCATCCCGGATGGCTTTGAAATTACTCTAGGTGAGCTCAGGGCAGGGCACCATTTCCGGGTTTTTTTTGCCGAGAAGGGCAGCGTCAGCAGATCCAGGGCCAGGGCGAGGTGGCTGGAAGTGTCAGTGAACTGACAGGAAGGAATCTACTTCCGGCGATGAAAATCGGGATAGCCTGTTTGCTCACCGGATAATTTCTGAAAGATAAAATCAAGGGCATATTGGCTGTCATCTATAACATCTGCGGGAATCACTGCGAATTTGTCGTTGCTGCCCAGAAGGCCACTGATGCCATTCTTATACTCTTTCAGATTGCTATGGGCTGCTTGCTGTATGTCTCTATAACGACCTGAGTCAAATTTTTCTTGGGCTTCCTCAAGATACTCGCCCTGTTTCTGTTCCAGCACTACTTCCAGCAGCATCAGGGCACGCAGGGGCTGCTCTTTGCCCATCAGATCCAGAACGACACTCGCCAGTCGGGAGGACTGGTTCCGAAGGTCAGGCTGTTCCTTCAGATACTTTTCAGCCCACTCTGAGGCTTGCCTGTGGGCGCTTGACTCTATGGACTTCTGTGGCTTGATAAGGGTTGCAGACCGGGCGGACAGTGAAGTATCAGGAAGGTTTAGGCTTGGCTGTGGCCAGAGCTGTTGGCGGGGGCTTATCCACTCCACCAATCGATTGAGAAAGGTGTTGTTTTTCCGGGCCGCGGCAAAATGGCTGCGGATAAAACTTGCCACACTGGCTCTGGCAGAAGAAATAACACTCATAGTACCTGTCCCTGGCTGAGAGGTTTCTCATTAATCTAGCAGCCAGGGCAGGTGTAATAAGTCTGTCAGCTGATTTGCCCGGTGACCCGCACCCGTTTGGCACCTCCGGCAGGTTTCTCTTTCTGGGACAGGCGGGCCTGCGCCATACGGTTATCAACAATATTTTTCACCGCTACCAGCAGCCCCATAAATACAAAGGCACCGGGGGGCAGGATGGCAAACAGGAACTTCCTGTAATCAGCGATTACGGTCATCTGCCAGTCGGCGGCCACAGGCCCCAGCAGAAAGTCCATATTGGCCATCAGGGTGCCCTGGCCAATCAGTTCCCGCAGTGTGCCGAGAAGCAGCAGCACAATTCCGAAGCCCAGACCCATCATCAGGCCGTCCAGCACCGCAGGGCCAGGGGCGTTGCGGGAGGCAAAGGCATCGGCCCGGCCGAGAATAATGCAGTTGGTCACAATCAGCGGAATAAATATGCCGAGGATTTTGTACAGCTCATAGGTGTAAGCCTGCATTACCAGTTCTACGCAGGTGGTCAGTGACGCGATAATCATCACAAACACCGGCAGGCGGATAGCGTCCGGTACCAGACGACGGAACAGGGATACCAGCAGGTTAGAGCACACCAGTACGGTCATGGTGGCCAGCCCCAGGCCAAGAGCGTTCACTACGCTGCTGGATACGCCCAGCAATGGGCACAGGCCCAGCAGCTGCACCAGAGCCGGATTGTTTTTCCAGAGCCCCTGAAGAGTGATATCACGGGTATCAAGGCTGGCCATGGTCGCTCTCCTCGCTGTTGCTTGCTCCGGTAGGCTTTTCTCTGATGGACTTTTCTCTGGAGGGATTAGTGGCCTGCTCAAATAAGGCTGTACGGTGCTGGGCAAAGTATTCCAGGGATCGATGCACGGCGTTTACCACTGCCCGTGGGGTAATGGTCGCACCGGTAAACTGGTCAAAGTCACCGCCATTCTTTTTCACTGCCCAGCCCCGGGCATCGGGGTTGAGCAGGGACTTTCCGGTAAATTCCAGAATCCAGTCGGACACCCGGGTTTCAATACCATCCCCCAGTCCGGGGGTCTCCTTGCTGGAAATGGTACGTACGCCGGTAATTATACCGTGAGCATCAATACCCACCAGTAACTGGATACGACCGTTATAGCCATCGGGAGCCACAACAGGCAGAATCACCCCAGTTGGCTGGCCACCCTGTATGGCTACCCAGCCTCTTGCTTTATCCGGAATCGGGCCCAACAGCTCAGGCTCCGTCAGGGAAACCGTGGTATCCAGCAGGGAGTTATCAAAGCTGCCCGGGGGCAGAACCTCGTAGAGTGCTTTCTCTTCGCTGATACGCACCTGCTCAGCAATACGGTCTTTGGTCAGCAGCCAGGTCAGGGAGACAAGGCCAACGGTAAACAGGGCAAACAGGCCCAGGCTCAGGCTGTTACGGCTGATGGCCTTGCTGATAACGCCATTGACGGACATGTTCTTATCAGCGCCCTTGTTTTTTGGGGTTTGGTCGTTTGGTGTACTCATTCCGATTTTGCCAGCCCCCGTTTCGGTTTGCGGTGACCATAGGTGCGGGGCTGGGTCCAGTAATCGATAGCCGGAGCCGCCATGTTCATCAGCAGTGTGGCGAAGGCGACACCGTCAGGATAGCCGCCCCAGGCGCGGATAATATACGTCAGAATGCCTACGCCCAGGCCAAACAGCAGTCGGCCTTTATTGGAAGTAGCGCCGCTGACCGGGTCGGTCACAATAAAGAATGCGCCCATCATCGTGGCACCGGACAGCAAATGGAATAGGGGTGAGCCGTTAGAAGAGGAGCCGGTGCCGTTCCAGAACACCAGAGACATTACCGCCAGACCCGCCAGCATACCCACCGGCGCCTGCCAGCTGATAACTTTTTCTTTCAGCAGGAACAGGCCACCGGCCAGAAATGCCAGGTTAACCCATACCCAGCCCATGCCGGTCATACCGGAGAGTTGGGGTCTGTCCTGCCAGAGTTCCGCCATGGTCAGGGAGCTGTTTTCCCTGACCACATCCAGAGGTGTCGCCATGGTCCAGGCATCGATACCGTGTCCGGCAAAAATCACTTGCAGGCTGTCGTTAAAGCCTGCGGCGTTCAGCCCCGCACCCTGGGGTGCAAACCAGCTGGTCATTTCCAGGGGGAAAGAAACCAGCAGCAATACATAACCCAGCATGGCCGGGTTAAAGGGGTTATGGCCCATGCCTCCATAGAGCTGCTTGCCAAAGACAATGGCAAAGCTGACGCCAATCAATGTCAGCCACCAGGGAGAACCGGGGGGCAGGGCAAGGGCCAGCAGGCAGGCGGTGACCAGGGCACTGCCGTCTTTCAGGTAGAAAGACATTGGTCGTTTACGTGCCTTTAACACCAGCGCTTCCGTGGCCAGAGCCACCAGAGAACACCAGAGCAGATTTATCAGCGCGCTCCAGCCAAAGAACCAGGTCTGGGCCACCAGGGCTGGCAGCAGGGCCAGCATTACCAGCCGCATAATATGGCCGGTATTGTTTTTCCCCAGAGTATGGGGGGATGTCTGTCGTATAAGTGCCATAATCTTTTATGTCAGGTAGTACCTGTCAGCCCCCTTGGCTTTCCAGTTCCGCCAGCTCACGACGTTTGTCTTCCAGCTGGGTGGTCAGGGCGGGAATATCGTCGCCGCCGGAGTCCTGAGCAGAGGCCAGTACCCGCTCCGCCTTTTTCACGGCAGCCTTTGCCATAGCTAGGGCAATTTTGCGCTTTTTCTCGTTTTCGCTCAGAGCCGGTTTATTGGATTTATCAGCTTTTGGAGCGGCAAGTTCAGGGCCGGATTCCGGCGCAGGTGTTGAAGCTGTATCAAGCTCTTTCTGCAGTTGCTCCTGCTGCTTCTGCAGCATGGCAATATTCTCTTTGAGCTTGTCCGCTTCCGGTGAACCGGCTTCGGCCTGCTCAAAAGCCTTTTCAGATTTTTTCAGCTGGGCTTTGGCCATGGCCAGCTGGATTTTCAATTCTTTCTGCTTGGGAGAGAGCTGGGCTTTGGCCGGTTTCTCTTTGGCGGTATCGCCAGCGGCACGGGCGGCCTTTTTGGCTTTGGCCCGTTCCAGGGCGGCTTTTACCGGATCAAGAGGTTCGGCAGCGGATGCAGCCGGAGCCTCGGAACCTTCTGCTACAGCTTTTGCTTTGGCTTCTTTCAGCAGACGGGCTTTTTCCGCATTGGCTTTGCGCTTGGCTTCTTTTTCCGCAGCTGCAGCTTCCAGACGGGCCTGGCGGTTCTCAAAGCGCTGACGGGAGTGTTCCGCCTTATCATTTTTCGCTTTCTGGGTGCGAATTTCATCCTTGGCGGCACGGTAAAACTGCACCAGGGGAATGGAACTGGGGCAGACATAAGCGCAGGCACCGCACTCAATACAGTCAAACAGGTTGTGGTGCTGAAGCTGGTCATGGTTCTGGGATTGCGCATACCAGTGCAACTGCTGGGGCAGCAGGGAGACCGGGCAGGCATCGGCGCACATACCGCAGCGGATACAGGCCTGGGCCGGTGGCGCTGGTGGAAACTCTTCCGGTGTTCCGGCAATAAAACAGTTGGTGGTTTTAATCACCGGAACCGTTGTTGTGTCCAGGGTATGACCCATCATGGGACCACCGACGATCAGGGAGTGGAAACGGTGATCCTGAACCCCGGCAAAGGTCAGCAGGTGTTCCGCCGGCGTGCCGATTAACACTTCCACATTACCCGGCTTGGTTAACGCATCACCGGTGAGTGTGGTGATACGGGAGATCAGGGGTTTGCCTTCAATAATGGCATCGTGAACGGCGGCAATGGTGCCTACGTTGTAGCAGAGAATGCCTACATCCACGGAACGTGCGTCACTGGGAACTTCCTTACCGGTTAGCAGCCAGATCAGGCGCTGTGCGTCACCGGACGGGTATTTGGTGGGTACGGTGACCACTTCAATACCCTTCTTTTCGGCACAGGCCCGTTCTTTTATAGAGAGTTCAAGGGTTGCGATAGCTTCGGGTTTATTATCTTCAATGCCGATCAGTACCTGTTCCGGTTCCAGCATATGCTGAAGAATCTCAATACCGCCGAGCAGTTTGTCAGCCCTTTCCCGCATCAGCATATCGTCAGCGGTAATATAAGGTTCACACTCGGCACCATTGACGATCAGGGTGTGAATTTTGCTGGCCTTGCGGGATGCCATTTTGACCGCAGAGGGAAAACCGGCACCACCAAGGCCAACAACACCTGCGTCGTGTATACGCTGAACCAGTTCTTCCCTTTCGGTATTGGTGTACTCCGGGAGTGGGGAGAGTTCACACCACGTCTCCTGACCATCCGGTTCCACTATAAGACAGGTTTCGTCCAGCCCCGACCAGTGGGGCACCGGGTGCGGTTCAATGGCAACAACGGTGCCTGAGGTCGGGGCATGGACTGGGGCGCTGACAAAACCACTGGCTTTGGCCAGCACCTGGCCTTTCAAAACTTTCTCACCGGGTTTCACCAGAACATCGGCGGGTGCCCCTGAGTGCTGGTTCAGGGGCAGTACCAGCTTTTCCGGCAGGGGAGGTATGGCAATCGGAGTCTGGGTAGACTGCTGCTTGCTCTGTTCCGGATGAACGCCACCGGGAAAATCATGGGTGCTTTTTGTAGGAATAGTGCGCAGGGGAATCATGCAATATCCCCCTGTTTGTCTGTGGCAATCAGTTGCATATTGTCTTTTGTTGAGGGCAGATTCCATTGCCAGTTACGGGTTGTGGTGGCAACGGGAACCATATCAATGCAGTCCACCGGGCAGGGCTCTACGCACAGGTCACAGCCGGTGCACTCACTGCCTATCACGGTATGCATCTGTTTGGCAGCGCCGAGGATGGCGTCCACCGGGCAGGCCTGGATGCACTTGGTGCAGCCGATACACTCATCTTCCCGGATAACCGCCACCATGGGAGGCTTTTCCTCGCCATGTTCGTCATCCAGCTCCATGGGTTCCACATCCAGAAGATCGGCAAGGGCATTGATGGTGGCCTGTCCGCCGGGGGGACACTTGTTAATATCTTCGCCGCTGGCAATGGCTTCCGCATAGGGCTTGCAGCCAGGATGGCCACACTGGCCGCACTGGGTCTGGGGCAGGAGGTCGTTGATCTGGTCAACAATCGGGTTGCCTTCCACTTTAAAGCGTTCGGAAGCGAATCCGAGCAATGCGCCGAACAGCAGGGCCAGGGCCAGCAGGGCCAGAAGAGCGTAAACAACAATATCCATAAAGAGTGTCTGGCGCTCCTTACAACTTGATCAGGCCGGTAAAGCCCATAAATGCCAGGGACATAAGCCCGGCGGTAATCATGCCGATGGCTGAACCCTTAAAGGGGGAAGGCACATCGGCGGCAGCAATACGTTCACGCATGGCGGCGAACAGCACCAGCACCAGGGAGAAACCGGCGGCTGCGCCAAAGCCGTACATGGCGGAATCGATAAAGGTGGAATTCAGACGGTTACTGTTCAGCAGGGCCACACCCAGCACCGCGCAGTTACTGGTAATAAGAGGAAGGAACACACCTAGCACCCGGTAGAGCAGGGGGCTGGTTTTTTTCACCACCATCTCGGTGAACTGTACGACAACGGCAATCACCAAGATAAACGAGAGTGTTTTCAGAAATTCCAGCCCGAGGGGGACAAGGATGTACTGGTAGGTGATATAGCTGCAGATAGAGGCCAGGGTCAGCACGAAAGTGGTGGCCAGAGACATGCCCACCGCCGTCTCCAGCCGGTTGGAGACCCCCATAAACGGGCACAGCCCGAGAAATTGTACCAGGACAAAATTATTGACCAGTATGGCGCTGACCAGGATAAGAGACAGCTCGGTCATGGTTTCCATAGAGTGATTCACCACAGTAACAGAGCCGCTCAGGGCTCCAGCATCACGTTCAATGTGAGAGCGTGATATGACTTGTACGTATCTTTCGATGGCGGATTATTATTCAGCAGCTCGATATTCCATACAACCTTACTCAATTCAAGCTTTAATCGTATTTGGAAATATGCTTATGAGTATCCCACACTATAAATCCATAGCCGGGGGCTGAAGAACGCAGAATTATAAGGAGTTCTCGGGGAAAGAACAGCGGTGCCTGGAAGAGAAGGTTACGGGTATGAAAACAGCGGGCAAAAAAAAGAGCGGTCAAGCCGCTCTCTGATCATTCTCTTCATGGATTGTTTGTCTTTCGCCCGTTTGGCTTTGGTGCTTTTTTCGTGGACACCGCCTTTTTTCATAATCGGGGCAATGGCATGAAGGTTTCGTTGCTTCTGTCTGGCCATGGCACACAGCTCCTGGTGATTACTTGAATACTTGAGCCTGTCACCGGTGTTTTGTTCCCTGATAACAGAATCGGGTGAATCATATAGGCTGTAGTGGAAAAAGACTATTCCCCATTTGTATGTTCTGCCCGGATGCTCCTGCCCATGGGCCGGACATTCCTGATAATATGATGAGAAATAATAATAAAAAGGTTAGCTATGGTGTTTTCCTTATACGTTGCCGGGAGCGCGTTCAGTCTGGCTCTTGTGTGCCTGAATATTCTTCTGTTTTCCCGGCAGTTCTCCCGGTCTGTAGAAGCGCGGTTGTTTTCCGGATTACTGGTGTGTCTGGCGGCCTATCTGTTAAATCCCATGGTACAACCTGATGGCCTTTTACTGGCGTGGCTTTTGGCAAGTTTGCCCGCTGTGATTCCTGTGCTGTTCTGGCTGTTGTGTCTGAAAGTCTTTGATGATGATTTCAGCTTCTCCACCTCCGTCTGGTGCATCAGCGGTTTTGTGGTGCTAGTGCCAGCGGTATTTAACCTGGTAAGGGATATTTTTGATTTGTCGGTTCCCCTGTGGGTGGATATAGCCTTTCGCTGGCCTTCCCAGATAGTCGAGTTCTGCCTGATTTTTTATGCTTTATTTACTGTCGGAAGAACTATGCGTGCTGATCTGGTGGAGGAACGGCGCAGTCTTCGGGTCTGGGTTTTGGGAAGCGTGGGCCTTTATTTAGGGTTGTTTGTTGCTGTTGACCAGACAATTGGTTTCAGTGGCATGCTGGAAACCGGTAATGCCGTGATGCTGGCGTTCTATCTGATGGTGTTCAGTGTTATGACCCTTCAGGCCCGGCCTGTGTTATTTCCTGAAAATTCTCCTGTGATATCTGTAGTTAGTAAGCAGAGTGTGCCTGATAGTGCTGTTGTGAATACTAGTGCTGTTACGGATACTAATGGAGATGAAAAGAGTGCTGGTCTGTTGAAAGCTCTGAATGATGTGATGAGTCAACAGAGGCTTTATCGGGAAGAAGGTTTGACTATCGGCAGGGTCGCTGAGATCACTGATATTCAGGAGTACCGTCTTCGCCAGCTGATTAACCAGCAGTTGGGGTTTCGGAATTTTAATGATTACCTGAACAGTTTTCGTATTCAGGATATAAGCCGTCGTCTGGAAGACAGCAATGACCATGTACCGATACTAACCATCGCCCTGGATACAGGCTTCCGGTCCCTGAGTGCCTTTAACAGAGCCTTTAAACAGAGAATGGAATGCACCCCCAGCCAGTACCGCGAGCGGTTTTTTCGACTAGAGAAAGCAACTGTAACTGCATCTGAAAAAAGCTGACTGATTTCAAAATCAGTCAGCTTTTTTTTAAAAATGCACAGCTTGGCGGGTGCTCTTCCAGTAGAGTCAATTCTTGTCTGATAATAACAATCAACAAGGATGCCTCGATGACAGTCCCCCGTTCTCTGCCAAAGGGGTCTTTGTGCCGTACAGGTGCAGCGGCTCTGATATTCAGTTTTTTACTGGCCGGTTGCTCCGAAGAAACTCCACCTCCTTCACCATCCTCCATAAGCTTTGCCAAAAAACTGCAGGCTCGGCTGATTCATGCCAAAGCCGGTGATGTGGTTACGATTCCTGAAGGCACCTATCAGCTGGATCGCAGCCTGACCCTGAACAAGGATGGTATTACCCTTCGCGGAGCCGGTATTGATAAAACCACGTTGTCGTTCAAAAACCAGGTAGCTGGCGCAGAAGGTGTTCTGGTCCATGGCAGTAACTTCACCATTGAAGACCTGGCTATTGAAGATACCAAAGGGGACGCCATCAAAATCAGCGATGGCGAAAATATTATTATTCGCCGGGTGCGGGCGGAGTGGACCAATGGCCCGGATACCGATAACGGCGCTTACGGCTTCTACCCCGTACTGACCAAAAACACCCTGATTGAAGACTCCGTGGTGATTGGTGCTTCCGATGCAGGTATTTATGTGGGGCAGTCCCGGAATGTGGTTATTCGCCGGAACCGTGCGGAATACAATGTGGCTGGCTATGAGATTGAAAATACTATCGGGGCGGATGTTTATGAGAATGTAGCCACCAATAATACCGGTGGCATTCTGATTTTCAATATGCCCTATTTGACCCAGTCTGGTCATACCACCCGCATTTACAATAACGATATTTTCAGTAATAACACCGACAATTTTGCCCCGGAAGGTAATTTCGTTTCCAGCGTTCCTGCTGGCTCCGGCATTCTGATTAATTCCAACGACAATGTAGAGATTTTCGACAACCGCCTGAAAGATAATGACACAGCCCATATTCTGGTGAGCAGCCTGTTCTCTGCCAATTACCAGAAGGATTACAAGGTAGACGGCAATTTTGACCCATACCCTGAAGGTATTTTTATTTATAACAATACCTATTCCGGTGGCGGTGAATCCCCCGGGCGTTTGGAGTTAACCGCTCTGAAGGTCGCCAAGTTTGGTATAACCGGGCGCCTGCCGGATATTCTCTGGGATGGTTTTGTGGGGCCAGCTGAAGATAATCGCCCCGCAGCTCTCTGTATTCAGGATGAAACAGCCACTTTTCTTAATATTGATGGTCCCAATGACCTCAGCAATGTATCCACGGACAAGGCTCCGGTTACCTGCTCCGTAGAAAAGCTTGCGGCTATTGATCTGAACGGTCTGGGAGGCTGAGATTTTATGGTTGTAAATGCTGTATTGCAGGCGGTGGGTCGCCTGGGTTTCCGCTGTTTTTCCCTGTTGCTGCTGGCGGTTGTTTACGGATGCTCCGAAGCACCGCCAAAACTGATGACTGAAGGTGAGGATTACCCTGTTCGCCTGAGTGAGTGGGGTATTCTCTCGATAGGCAAGGAGTCGCTGTCGTTAAATCATAAAGTTGTTCCCTATGACCTGAATACACCGCTGTTTACGGACTATGCCAGTAAGCTGAGAACCGTTTGGGTGCCGGAAGGTGAAACCATTACTCCGGCAGGAAACGGTGATCTGAATAGCGGTGACCTGAACAGTGCCATGAATTTCCCAAAAGGCACACTGATCAGTAAAACCTTTTACTATCCGCTGGCTGAAGGCGGTGACCGCAGCCAGGTTCTTGCGTCTGCGGGAGAAGCCCTTCTCTATGATCCTCAACAGGGTTTACCTCTTGATAAGGTGCGACTGGTTGAAACACGGGTGCTTTTGCACCAGGGCAATGGTTGGGTGGCTCTGCCCTACGTTTGGAATCAGGAGCAGACCGAGGCATTTCTTGATGTGGCCGGAGATATTCAACCGCTGACGTTGATAAAGGAGGGTAAAGAGACGCCTTTTGCCTATGTGGTTCCCGATGCCAACCAGTGTGCCGGTTGTCATGCAGATAATGACAGTCGCAAAGAGGTGCGCCCTATCGGTCCAAGGCTGCGGCATCTGAACCGTGACTTTGACTATGCCTCAGGTGTCCAAAACCAGATTGATTATTGGCTGCAAGCCGGGCTTCTCTCCGGCGTCACAAAAGAACAGGCTCCTCAAAATGCTCTCTGGCCCCATGGCCGGAAGTCAGAAAGCCTTGAAGAGCGGGCCCGCAGTTATCTGGATATTAACTGCAGCCACTGTCACAGCCAGAAAGGTGCGGCCAGGAACAGCGGTTTATGGCTGACCCGGGAGTCCAGTATTCCCATTCGTCTGGGTATCTGCAAAGTGCCGGTTGCGGCGGGTAAAGGTTCCGGTGACCTGAAGTATTCCATTGAACCCGGCCATCCGGAGAAGTCGATTATTGTCTATCGCATGAAATCCACTGATCCCGGTGAGCTGATGCCTGAACTTGGTCGTTCATTGCACCATGCGGAGGGTGTCAGTCTGATCAGTGAGTGGATTCGCTCAATGCCGGGTGAGTGTTAACAGAATTAGCCGGTCTTCAGAAGGGACTGGCTGAATTTCCTGTTTTATCAGTCATTTGGGTTCTATTTTTCTGGTAATAAAAGGTTAAATTTTATATGGAGGTAAGAAGGAAAGGCTTTTCAGAGTAGAAAACTGAAGAAACAAAAGAAGTAAAAAAACGGATCATGCTGTACCGCCAATAAAAATAAAAAAATGGATAACAGGTCATGAAGATCACACACAGAAAGAACGGAGCACCCGGAGTAAAAAGTGCTCTGGCACTGGCAGTTACCGCGGCTGTTCTGGCCGTGCCGGCAAGCGGAGAAAATCTGGGGCTTGAAGAAGTCATCGTCACGGCCCAGAAACGGGAACAGAACCTCCAGGATGTTCCCATTTCTATTTCCGCTACCTCAGAAGAGTTTATTGAGCAGGTAGGAGCCCAGAGCGTAAATGATCTGGGGCTTTATGTGACCGGAATTGAAACCAATAACACCCAGCCGACCCAGCCCGGTATGTCGATTCGGGGAATTGGCAAAGGCAGTTTTGACGTATCCGTAGACCCGGCGATTGCGGTTTATGTAGATGGCGTATATTCGGCCCGTAGTGGCGCGTCCATGACTGCCTTCAATGATGTCAACCGGGTGGAAATTCTTAAAGGCCCTCAGGGCACGCTGTTTGGCCGCAATGCTGCAGCGGGTGCGGTTCACGTTATAAGTAATGTTCCATCAGATATACAGGAAGGGAATATTACTGTGACCGGTGGTAATTATGGCAAGCGGAAAGTGACTGCCATGTTTAACCAGCCACTCAGTGATTCCCTGGTCTTCAGGGTGAATGCGCTGGATAACAGGCGTGATGGTGATACCAAAAACCTGACCACTGGCAAGAAGTACGGCAATGAGAATAATGGCGCGGCCAGAGGAACCCTTTTGTGGATGCCAACAGATGCCACGGATGTGACCTTCAGGGTGGAGTATGTTGACCTTGACCAGGATGCCATTGCCCGTAAATCCCTGAATCCTGCGTTTGCTCCGGCAAAACCCTATGGCAATTTCCGTAATGATGCCAGGGCAAAGGAAAATCTGACACTTTGGGGCGGTTCTATCACCGTTGAGTCTGATCTTGGTCCCGCGACCCTGACCTCTATTACCTCCAGTAAGAAATTCAACAGTTTTAACCGCAGTGATGATGATGGTACTGACCTGATTGATGTTCGACTTTCTACGGCGAATGATGAGAAGAATCATACTTTCAGCCAGGAGTTGCGGTTAACGTCCAATGACAGTGAGATTCAGTGGACGGCGGGGGCTATTTACTCCAGAGAGCGTGCCAGGCAGGATCATAATGTGAATACATCAACAAACCTTATTAGCAGTGTTCTCGCAGTGCGGGCAAGCCGTACAACTGATCCTGTTCTTCAGGGGCAGTTGAATTCGCTGTCAGCAGCCCTGGGTACTGGCGGGCCTTTTGGTGGACGCAGCTTTGATGAAAAACTGACTAATGATCTGGTCAGTACCAGCCAGGCTGTTTATGGCGAGGTCACCTATCCGCTGACGGATGATCTGAACCTGACAGCAGGATTACGGTACAACAAGGATAATAAAAGACTGAAGACCAACAGTCAGTTCAATGCGCTTTCAAAAGCGGTAAGTGGTGGCGTTGGCTTTGGTGGCGCTTTCGATCAGGAATATAAAGATGTAAAGAATAAGAAAAACTGGAAAAAACTGACCAAGCGACTGGTTGTTGATTACCACTTAACGGGTAATGACATGTTCTATGCCAGCTATTCTGAAGGATATAAAGCCGGTGGTTTTGAAGCCTTCAGGCCGTTAAGCAAACCGTTTGCTCCCGAAGACGTGGTGAACTATGAGATTGGCTACAAAGGCAGCTTTATGGATGACCAGTTCCGTTTAAATGCGGCTTTGTTTACCTATAATTACGCCGACCTGCAGGAATTGGCTGAAGTTGAGCAACCTGGGGGCGCGACTCTTTATCAGAACCGAAGCGTTGACGCTGATGGTAAGGGACTGGAATTGGAAGCCCTGTTTAAAGTGACTGACGCCCTGACAGTGTTTGCCAATTACAGTTATCTCAAAACCAAGTATACAAAGTACCAGACCTTTAGTACTGAAGGACCTGAAGATAATCTGAAAGGCAAGCCCCAGTCCCATGTGCCCAACCACAAGGTTAATCTGGGAGCCAATTATTTCTGGCCGCTGGATGAGATGGGTAATCTTGATTTCAATCTGACCTATACCTACGTTGGCAAGAGAAATGCCCCCAAGGTGAATCCGGACTCAGGTAAGCCAGGTGACGCTCTTGAAGCGAGATGGCAAAATGAAGTCAATGATGCCTATACAAACATTAATACCCGTCTGACCTGGAACGCGCCAAAAGAAGACTGGAAAGTGTCTGCTTACATCAAGAACCTGACCAATGAAAAAGTGATATACGGTATTGGAGGTTTAGCCAAGCAGTTTAATTCCCCCGTCTCTGAACGGAACGCGAAAAGAAGTTATGGCATAGATGTCAGCTATTCCTTCTAAGGCTGTTCCTTGTAGATAAGCCGTTCTTTTCTAAACCGCTGCATTCTGTTGGATGGGGCGGTTTTTTTACCTGCCTGAGCGATTCCTTAAACGCTTTACAGATTTACGGGAAAGTACCCTCTGTGACAAACATTTATTGTGTCCGGAATCAGGCTCAATGATCTGCAGCAGCTTCTTCTCCCCAAAATTAAGAGAATCAACAGCAACCCTGGAAACTACCCGCTGGCATGAGCTGATAAATAATTGCGTACACTCTTTTGCCAGATCTGGCAAAAGAGTGTTGTAGTCGCAGAAGAATCCTTTTAACAGACTGGCCAGCATCTTTCCCCGGATCAGTTTCATGGTAAAGGTACAGGAATAAACCGGGCATGCCCCTTTTTCCATCAGCAGCCCAAAGTCTTCATTGAATGTGTCCAAATCCCTTTCCAGGGCAAGAATGAACATCGTCGCTGGGTCTATAGAGAAACCACAGCCTTGTAGAAGGCGGACTGAACGGGAGGGGCTTTGGGCGCAGAAGTCAATAACCCCGCTCAGTGACTGCACCGGATGCAGGATAAAATGCCCGAGGTATTTCAACTCATCAAATATATAGCCACAGGGCGTGCTGATAACCGGAGGTCCATAACGCATGCCCAGGTAGAGAGGGTTTGTCCATTTCAGCAGGGATATTCCCCAACCTGTTCCTTTGATACAGCGTTGAGAAAGGCAACCGATTCTGTGAAACGCACGGAGACCTGTACGGGGTAAAGCTTTCATTTCTGTAGCAAGGCGGGAAGTTAATCTTCGGCCAAAAGCGGTGCTGGTGGTCAGAACGTCTTCAATAATCCTGGGGGTGTAGGAGGCCGCCAGCGACGCAAGATCACTGTCTTTCGCGTATGGATGAGGGGGCTGGCTGGCCTGGTTCATCCTCTCTATCTCCCTTTTTTGACAGGTTTCTTTATAGACATTGAACCTGGCAAAAAGAGGAGAACAAAGCCCTGACAAGATTGTCAGCATTCCTGACAGCTTTCCCGGTTCCTTAGAGCAACAAGGTTCGACGGGATCTTCGGGGCAATTTATGAAATATCCGGGTTAGGGTTGTTCACAATTTTAACCTTTTCGCTTTTCACGAAAAGTCATGAACTAATGGCTCTAACAAGCCGGTTAGTTCGATAAAGCCCGGTTGAAAGTATAATTGGTTGAAACATGCATCATAATGAGCCGGTAAAGTGATTTCCTCAATACAGATACAGAGTCATAAAACGTTATTGGATCCGAGAATCAGTGATACTGATGATGCCGATAGGCGGGAAGTACATATCAATGAATGCAGAACCCGCCCTTTGAGACTGCAACCCTTTAAAGTAGATGGGGTTAAAAGAAGGACCTGTTCGCACTGTGGGAAATTTTTCCCCCGGTTCTCAGGATTAAATGCCCACATGAAAATACATGACCCGGCTTATCAAGAGGAACTCCTGGAGAAAAGAACATGTAAGGTGTGTGGAAAAATAGTGGGTCAGGTGTGCTCCCTGGCTGCCCATTTAAAAACACATAAGCCAAAGGTTGCCTCTACAACAGATGACATAGAGCGAAGAACCTGCCGTATCTGCCGGAGAGTACTTTACAGTTCAGTTTATATGGACAAGCATATGAAAACTCATCTTCCGCACTCATCAAGAGACACATATCCATGTCCATTCCCTGGGTGTGGGTTTGTATTCTTAAACAAGAAAGCGATAAAACCACATATGGAGACTCACTTCATCACAGAAAAAAAGTTTCACTGTACAAAGTGTGATCGGTCTTTTTGTACAGAGGTGGGACTCAGGAAACATTTCAAGACTATGATGCATTTGGGAATATCAAGAACTGATAAATTTGTAAATTCGCTTCTTAATGATCCGCAGGATATTTGCCCCCCGCAGGCTGGTGGTCATGGCTTGTCTTTACATATACAGTCTCCACCAATACCGCCTAAGTCGGGAGAACACATCCAGACTGGCCCGCAACCGTAACAGCAGGGCCTGCAGCAATCCTCCATCGGTAGAGAATGTAAACAGTAGACTGATCCACCTGCCTGATTCCCGTGCCCGGATAAGCACGACTGGGCGATCTCTTCGTCAGCGATGCCAATTCCGCTGATAAGCGGCAGGGTTATGAAGGAAAAAACCAGGCTTTTCAGAGAATACATATGCCAATAGCAATGCTGTCCGATACATTTCAGGGCGTTCATATTCTGCTCCGGTTTTCGGTCTACAGGAGAAAGCAGTATGGCAACAGTTGAACCTGAATCGCCACTTTGATTTTGTCTGGCCAGAACATGGTCACGTTTCAAAATATTTTTTTGCTCGGTGCTTTTTTTCGTATCTTTATCCGGCGTTGTATATTCGATATTAAACTTATAGCATGAGGATCATGCAGTCTCTTTAACCCGTGCCGCAATAACTCTTAACATTTTGGTTGTGCTAATGCTCTTTGAGGTCGCCAGATAATGACAGGCTGGATCTGGTCCTGGCTCCGTCCCTATCGCTGGCAGATGATTGCCGCGTTCATTGCTCTTGTGCTTACCGCAGGTCTTACTCTGGCTCTGGGGCAAGGTGTGCGGCTCATGGTGAATCTTGGTTTTGTTCAGGGTTCCGTGGAAGGGATGCAGCAAGCCCTGGCGTTTTTCCTGGTGCTGGTGGTAGCTTTGAGTCTGGGGGCTTACTGCCGATTTTATCTTGTGTCCTGGCTGGGTGAACGGGTGGTCGCCGATATTCGCCGGGCATTGTACACTCACCTTGTTACTCTGCAACCGTCGTTTTTTGAAGAAAATCTGTCCGGTGAGATTCAGAGCCGGGTCACCACCGATACTACCCTGTTACAGTCGGTGATTGGCTCTTCTGTCTCCTTCGCTCTACGTAATACCCTGATCTTTATTGGCGGACTGACACTGATGATTGTCAGTAACCTGAAACTCAGCCTGGTTGTTTTAACTGTTGTACCGCTGATTATTTTTCCCCTGCTGTTCTTTGGCCGCAAGGTGCGCAAGCTGTCCCGGGACAGTCAGGATCGGGTGGCGGATGTGGGAGCCTGGGCCGGGGAGAGTCTGCAGCATATTAAGGTTGTCCAGGCATTTAATGGCGAACACAGGGTAATTGATCGTTTTAATGGCGCGGTGGAAGAGGCTTTCCAGGTGGCCCTGCGCCGGATTCGCCAGAGGGCCCTGTTGCTCGGGCTGGTGATGATGCTGGTGCTGGGGGCTGTTGGTGGCATGCTTTATATCGGTGGACTGGATGTACTCTCTGGAGAACTATCCGGTGGTGATTTGGCGGCATTTGTTTTCTATGCGGTGATGGTGGCGGGTTCTCTGGCCGCTGTCACAGAAGTTTATGGCGAGTTGCAGAGAGCTGCAGGGGCGGTGGAACGTTTGCGGGAATTGCTGGCTACGGAGCCAGAGATTGTTTCTTCACCCCGGGCAACAGCATTGCCTGATGTTTTCGGTCGGCTCCGTCTGGAAAAGGTCAGCTTCAGCTATCCGTCACGGCCGGATACGCCGGCCCTGGATAATATCACCCTGGATATTGTTCCCGGTGAGCGGGTGGCTTTGGTTGGCCCTTCCGGAGCGGGTAAGTCCACCCTGTTTGAAATGCTGCTGCGGTTCCGGGACCCGGATGCTGGTCGTATTTTGCTGGATGGTACACCTCTGCCGGATATTTCCCTTGAGCAACTGCGCCAGCCCTTCGCCCTGGTTCCCCAGCAGCCGGTGCTGTTCAGTGCCAGTGTGCGGGACAACCTTCGCTATGGCGCGCCGGGCGCGACGGATGAGCAGATAAGGCAGGTGGCCATAGCAGCCCATGCCGATGAATTTATTCAGGAACTGCCGGAAGGGTACGACAGTTACCTTGGAGAGCTGGGAACCAAACTCTCCGGCGGTCAGCGGCAGCGACTGGCTATTACCCGGGCCATTCTCCGTGATCCGAAAATTCTGCTATTGGATGAAGCTACCAGTGCTCTCGACGCTCAAAGTGAATACTATGTGCAGCAGGCTCTTGATCAACTGATGGAAGGACGCACGACATTGATTATTGCCCACCGTCTGGCAACTATTGCCCATGTGGATCGAATTGTGGTGATGGATGGCGGAAAGATTGTGGCTATCGGAACCCATGATGAACTGCTGGCCAATTCGCCCTTATACCATCGCCTGGCAGAATTGCAATTTCGGGCAGCGTAAAAGGATATGCCAGGAACCAGTCGGACTTTTTCTCGCTACGGTCGGTTAAGTCCGGCAGGTTCCGGCGGGTATATCAGTGTCTGGTTTTTATTTACTGTCACCCAAAGAGAGCAGAGTGGCATTACCTCCAACGGCTGTCGTATTAATGGTCAGGGTTTTCTCAGTGGCAAATCTGTACAGATAGTGCGGGCCACCGGCTTTGGGGCCGGTGCCTGAGAGTCCCTGTCCCCCAAAGGGCTGTACCCCGACAACCGCGCCAATCTGATTACGGTTAATATAGGTATTGCCGCTATTGACCCGTTGTTGAATATAATCGGTGGTGACATCATTACGGCTGTGAATGCCCAGGGTCAGTCCGAAGCCGGTACTGTTAATCTGCTTGATCACCTGGTCAAGATCTGATGCTTTATAGCGAATCACATGGAGAATCGGGCCAAAGTGCTCTTTCTCCAGTCTGTTAATGTTATCTATCTCAAAAATAACCGGAGGGACAAAGTATCCGTCCACTGTCTCCTTTGGCAGGCTGCATTCAGCCAGCAGAGTCGCTTCCTGCTTCATACGGGCAATATGAGCTTCAAGGCCGGATTGTGCCCTCTGGTCAATCACCGGACCTACGTCGGTGGAGTGTAAAACTGGGTCGCCAATACTTAACTCTGCCAGAGCACCTTTCATTAACTCGATCACCCGGTCGGCAATATCTTCCTGCAGATAAAGCACCCGCAGGGCTGAACAGCGTTGTCCGGCACTGCCAAAGGCTGATTGGACCACATCTTTAACCACCTGTTCCGGCAGGGCAGTGGAATCTACGATCATAGCGTTCTGACCACCGGTTTCCGCAATCAATGGCACAATAGCGCCGTCACGGCTGGCCAGGGACTGGTTGATCCTGCGGGCAGTTTCGGTAGAGCCGGTAAAGGCGACACCGGTAATACGTTCATCGGCAACCAGTTGACTGCCAATGATTGAGCCTTCACCGGGTACAAGCTGAATAACCTCGGCGGGGACGCCGGCTTCCTGTATCAGCTCAACTGCTCTGGCGGCAATCAGGCTGGTCTGCTCGGCCGGTTTGGCAATCACTGTATTGCCGGCGGCTAAGGCTGCGGTGACCTGACCAAGGAATATAGCAAGGGGAAAGTTCCAGGGACTGATGCAGAGAAAAACGCCACGGCCATGGAGGCTCAGTTCATTGGATTCGCCGGTTGGCCCTGGCATAACCTGAGTCTTGAACTTTTCCCGGGCTTCAACGGCGTAATAGCGGCAGAAGTCCACCGCTTCGCGGATTTCATCAATGGCATCGTGAATGGTTTTTCCCGCTTCCAGATGGCAGAGGGCTACTAGTTCCGGTTTGTGTTCTTCCAGAAGGTCTGCCAGTTTTTCCAGCTTATCGGCCCGGTCTGATGGGGGCATTGCATCCCAGGCCGGGAAGGCATTTGTGGTGCTGGTAATTGCGGTGTCTATCTCAGTCTGTTCCGCCCAGTGCATACGTCCGACGGTATGGCTGGTTTTGTACGGATTACAAATATCGGACGATGACCTGGTTTCTACCTGGCTGCCATTAATAATTGGCCCTTTATGCCAGGCTTTTTCCAGAAAACTCTGTACCTGCTGGTGGAAGGTCATTGCTTCGGATTCCGTATCAATATTGATACCGGAAGAGTTCAGTCGTTTATCCCCGAAAATGCCACAGGGCAGGGGAATCAGATCGTTGGCCAGTGAGCTGTGGGCAGACAATGTATCCGCAGGATGATTGAGCAGATTCGCAACGGGGGTTTTTGCATCTACAAGTCGGTGAACAAACGACGAATTAGCACCATTTTCCAACAGGCGACGGACGAGGTAGGGAAGAAGGTCTTTATGGCTGCCCACGGGAGCGTAAATGCGGACGTCTTTCTTATCCGCCAATACCAGATTATAGAGCGCGTCCCCCATGCCATGGAGCCGCTGAAACTCAAAGTCTCTATGGTCAGCCATGGTCATAATACTGGCCACGGTATGGGCGTTATGGGTGGCAAACTGTGGGTAGAGTTTGCCTTTCACTTCATCGCAGAGCAGGAATTTTGCGCAGATCAGATAAGAGGCATCTGTCGCTTCTTTACGGGTGTAGACCGGGTAACCGGAATAACCGTTCTGCTGGGAAAGTTTGATCTCGCTGTCCCAGTAGGCCCCTTTGACCAGACGAACGGGAATCGGGTCACCCTGCTGTCGGGCCAGGGCCGACAGCCAGCACAGGGTTGGCAGGGCACGTTTTCCATAGGCCTGCACGACAAGTCCGAACTGTCCCCAGCCTCGGCAGTCGGGATGTTGGAATACTTTCTGGAATATCTGCAGAAACAGTTCATGACGATCCTGTTCTTCGGCATCCATAGTAATAGCGATATTGCCGGTACGGGCACAACGAATCAGCTCCAGGACCGTATCCACCAGCTCAGACATAATCCTGTCTTTCTGGGCCACTTCATAGCGGGGGTGCAGGGCGGACAGCTTGATGGATACGCTGGAGCGAGGGCCTCTGCCCCTGTCTGGTTCTGCTGCCACAGCCCGAATGGCGGATATATACTCCTGCTTGTAGTGGTCTGTGTCATCCCGGGTAAGGGCGGATTCCCCCAGCATATCGAAGGAGTAGGTATAACCCTTGTCCCGTTGTTCCCGACCGTTTTTCAGGGCTTCCTGAATGGTGCGGCCCAGGACAAAGTGCCTGCCCATGATTTTCATGGCCTGGTTTACGGCCTGGCGAATCACAGGTTCTCCCATCTTATTCACCAGACGCTGGATTATGCCTGAAGGGGAACCATCTTCCCGGGTATCCATGGACACTACCCGGCCAGTCAGCATCAGACCCCAGGTGGAGGCGTTTACAATCAGGGAATCACTTTGTCTCAGGTGTTTTTCCCAATCCGCCACGCTGAGTTTGTCTCTGATCAGGGCATCGGCGGTTTCCACGTCGGGCACGCGCATCAGGGCTTCCGCCAGACACATCAGCAGAATGCCTTCACGGGTATCGAGGCTGTATTGCAACAGTAGGGCATCAATCATATGGACAGCGTTATCGCTGGCCCGTACCTGTTCTATCAGGGACGTTGCTTTGCTGACGATATCGGCTTTTTCTTTAACGGAAGGGTTCAGCTGTTTGAGCAGGTCCCCAAGTAGCTGGTTTTCATCAACGGAGTAGTTGGCTGGGACAGATAGCCAGATGGTTTCCGGGCTTTGCTTCAGCCACTCTGGAGAAAAGGCATTCTGGATATTGAACATGGGTGCCTCCCGGTGCGTAAGAGTTGTTTCCAGGGTCTCCATAACTGGGAGGTTATAACGCCGGCACAGGTAAACTCAATGCCGGCGATGGTAAATTTTTTGTAGTTAATTATGCTGGATCCTGTTGAGGCCCATCTTGTTTTTGTTCCGGCCCGTTTTCTTGGTCAGAGCCTGATTCCTGCCCAGCTTCAGATTTGGGATCAGGTGTCAGTTCGGGGGGCGATTCTGCACCGGGATCTGTACCGGGAGTTGGAGTTGCCGGGATGTCCGCTGTGCTTCCTCGGGTTTGACTGACGGTTCCCGTTCCATTTCCGAGAGACAGAAATTATAGGCCCGCCTGTTATGAGCGAAGTCCAGACTGACAATATTGAGCTGATGGCCCCTGTCTCGCAGGGCATTGGTCAGGTAACGGGACATCCCCGATGGCCAGCGCAGGGTCTCGTTAAAGCTTTTCCGGTCATCGATATCAAAAGGGTTCAGGGTAAAGTCGTTATAAAGCGGTGTCAGAAACATCGGTGCCATAACCAGCCCAGGGCCGGAAACCTTGAGTGCCTGTTTTATCAATTCCCCACGCAGTACTTTGGAGCGGTTACCCTTGCCATCCAGGTTCATAATGGTTGATGACTCCGGCCAGAGCCACGGCCTGGATTTCACCTGAGAGGTATCGGAGACAATGATAATACGCTGGGCTGTGCCCTTTAGAGAGGTCAGGGCAAAACCAGGGCCAGATTCACTGTTGACCAACCTGTCTTCCGGTAACAGGGTTTTCTCAATAAGGTCATGTATGAGTTCTACGAAAGCAATGGGCATCTGCTTGGCGGGTTTAGTATGGAGAACAATAAATTCACCAGGGTTTTGCTGAAGAAAGCCGGTAATTTCCCCCAGGATAGCGGGCAGTTTCGCGCCCCGTTGCCCGTGTACGGAAACCACTTCAAAGTCCTCATCACTTTCCGCCCCGACAACCTTTAAATTCAGGTTCAGGTAGCGCACGCCATTTTGCAGCTGCTCTGTGATTGAGGCCGTCTGGGTTTGAACCCAGGCATTAAAATAGGCGTTGGCGGCCAGCCTGGGAATGCCCCGGTTGTCCCTGAGCCACTTGAAGAACTTGTTGGTATCGGGGCCAAAAGGGAGTACGACAGTGCTGCCAGGCTCCTGGGCATAGGAGCCGCTGGCATGGCTTCCGGGAATACACAGCTGGTTAAAGCGAATATTTGGCTTTTGTTGCTGCAGGCGTGTCATCCAGCTGGCAGCGGTGTTTTCCTCAGCCCCGTTCTCGAATTGAGCGTCCTGGTAGGAAAGGTTGATACCAAAGCGTTCATCGTTACGACCCGCCCTGTGGAAACGGATATTTATGCCGTCCAACCAGGCCACGCTATAGCTGTCCTCAAGCTGCCACTCTGCTTGTTCCCTGTCTTTGCTATAGATCTCCAGGGTGCCGCCGGAACTGGATGCGTAGCAGAGGGTGTCACTGTTCCAGGGCATATGGTAAGGGCCACCGGCACCGTCCGACAGATCCAGATTACCATTGTTGTCGGTGATCTTGATGCCCAGTTTGGTGTTGTGAATACGAACAGAGTTGACGCCAAACAGGTTATTGATCAGGCAGAACTGCCCATTTTTGGCATCGGCTTCCGCCTGTGAAGCCGGTGCCAGAGCCATGGCAAAAGCCAGTAAAAGAGCGGGGGTGTGGAAGATAAGGGGCAGTCTGAACACAGGAAGCTCCAGAAAGGGTTGTTTTTCCTGTTGTGTATGTCGGCTTTTCGGGGCATTGCTACAGGAGCTTTTCGGGGAGGGGCTTCTGCCGTGGCAGATGCGCATACCGGCAAAATTCAGAGAGAACAGGCTCCTGGAAACGTTATATTTTCCAGGCTTGGAAATTCACTTTCAGATAATTGCCAGACATAGTCGCCTTCCTCAATAGTTACTCCCGGAGGCGATATTTTTTTGAAGTACTTTAACCATACCCGGGAGACAGACCTGCCATCTTTAACATAAACGCCAACCTCCCGGTTGGGTTCAAGCACCACATACCTGTTTTCTGTGATCTTGACACCCACCACCCTGTGCCCGGTGGATTTTCCGACCAACGGTTTGACTGAAATTGCCAGAGTGAAAATATCACCGTCAGACAGGTTCTGCAAAAGCTGGTCAAACTGGTCATTATCCATAAACCGGTCGGTGCCCAGAAGCTCAACCATATGTTCATAATCAATATACCCTCCCAGCTTTGCCGTCATATATTCTTCCTTGGCGGCCTGCTTCAGCTTGAAATTATCGACCTTCACACCGTTCAGAGTCACTTGAACCCCAGGATTGATATCCAGCAGGCTGTCCAGCAGCCCCAGACCGGATCGCCCCGTGGGCTTTATGACCAGATCCGGAGAGGGGGCTGTTTTAAACAGGCCTTTTTTCATACCTTCCGGGCCATATTGCAGATACAGGATTTCCGCTTCAGTAAAATAACTGCAAGGGGTTCGACACTCTGGCATGATTGCTTTGACATACTGGAGGCTTAACGTTCTGGCATCCGTAAGTATATCTTTAAGAGAGTCTCCCTCTTCCAGCCTTTTTAGCAGATAGTCGCTTCTGCCTGCATGAGAGATATCCGCCATACCGGACAGCAGGAACAAGAGCACAAACAGAAACACCGCTTTTTTAGCAGTCACCCAGCCCGAAAAAGAGGTATTCATCTCCTGACTCCGCATTCAGTTTGAGGCTGCTGCAGGAACTCGAAAAATATAAGGATTCTCGAAAAATATGCCTCGTCAGCAAAATCTGTGGGTCATTTCTGGCTCAGGCAGTTTT
>NZ_JBYVJU010000022.1:0-56016 GCF_058147085.1 Parendozoicomonas sp. 209JJ7-1
GTGCCGTTCAGGGTGCTGCCTTCAACGACAGAATCGCCGCCGGTGATTGCAATCTCTGGCTGGCCGTCATTCACCCGCACCGATACCTGGGTCGCTGCCTGGTCACCATCACTATCCGTAACCTGCAGGGCCAAACCCGAAAGGGTCAGAACATCGCTGATCTCGCCGTGGTCAAACTGGCCATAAATCGTTGCTGTTATCGTTCCTGAAGTTAAATCACCGGGGGATGTCAGGGAGATCTCAAGGATAGTGAAGCCATTTGCGGTACCGGTAATTGTCTGCCCATCAGCACTCAGGGCAAACAATATGCTGTCGCCAGCAGATGTATAACCGCCACTGTTTAACTGACCAATACTGGAAGGGCTGAAGACAACACTGGAAATTCCATCGGGGCTGGAAATGGCAAACCCGACAGAGGCGGATAAGCCGGTACCAGCTTCTTCATCAGAACGAACCTGATCTTCCAGAGTAATATTACCTGTGGATATTTGTGGAGAAGAATCCTCGAAAGGAACAGGAACCACCACATCATCCACATTACGCAATGATGCTGCCTCTAGGCCTTCGGTAATAAATCCAAACTGAACTTGTATTTCCCGTATATCCAGAGGGGTATTTATTGTTTGACTGGAACCCGTATTCCCGGGAGCACCCGCACCAGGAGGCTCGGATGGGAGATCAGGCTCGCCGGCACCGGGAGGCTCATCAGGCAGGTCAACATTAATATCATCACCAGCTGCCGTGGCCGGTAAGGTAATAATGTTATCAACCACTTTACCAGACTGGTCAAAACCCAAAGCAGCCAGTAGGTCGCTGTCACCAAAATTGAGGGTCTCATTGCCAATAACACCGGTTATCCGGCCATTGCCAAACTGGATAATCGCCTCGCCATCCCGGGCAATAACCCGGTCACCGATATTTATAAGATCCCCGACCTGCAGCAGACTCTCAGTCCCATCAGCTTTCAGGAGGACGACATCACCGGTCACTTGTTGAACGACACCCAGTTGTTTATCTGCAATCGTATTCATAAATATATCCCTCTAATTTGTTTTTAATTCCGTTTATTTTTAATATTCCTGAAACCTTTAACGCTCGCTGAAAGCCAGTTGTTTTGCCCTTAACACCGGCTTCATTAAATACGACATAAGACTTTTCTTACCGGTAATAATGTCGATATTTGCCACCATTCCGGTTATCACAGGCTTGTCCTTGTTTCCTTCTGCGGTTCCACCAATTTCCAGGGTGTTTCTGTCTGTTTCCACATGAGCGATATAAAAACTCTCGCCTTTTTCATCGGTAATGGTGTCCGCCCCAAGATGGGTAAGCCGCCCTTCCAAACCGCCGTAAACGGTAAAGTCGTAGGCAGTAAACCTGACAACAGCCTTCTGGCCGGGATGAAGAAACCCGATATCCTGCGGGCGAATTCTTGTCTCTATCAGCAGTCGGTCATCCAGGGGGACTATTTCCATCATTTTCATCCCTGGTTGAACAACGCCACCTTCGGTATTAGCCAGAATCTGTTTCACCACCCCTTTTACCGGCGAGCGCACCTGCGCCCTGTCTACCCTGTCTGATAAAGCCGCTTCCGTAGCTTCCAGCTCTTTCAAACGGGCAACCGTCTCATTCAACTCTGTCCGGGTATTACTGATAAACGTGAGCTGCAGTTCATTAATACGCTGTTTCGTTTCCTGCTGCTGGGCGAGCAACCGTTCCGCTGTCTTCTTGTTTACAGCCAGCTCCCCGATTGTATCGCTGACCTGTCGTTCAAGCCTCAATACTTCTATACGGGACACCGCACCTATTTTTGCCAGTCCGGTGGCAATATCCCGCTCTTCTTTCAGAAATTTCATCCTCCTTTGCAGCTGGCTGCGCTGGGCATTGACCTCTTCGTATTGACGCTTCTGCTGCTGAAGCTGTTCATGGAGTACGCTCTTTCTTCCCTGAAGCTCTTCCAGCCGACTGAAATAAATATCCGATTCCTGCTGGGCCAGCTCGGGAGCGGCTTTCCATACATGATCGGGAATATCCGGCTCCTGCCCTTCAATCTCCGCCAAGATCCTTACACGTTTGGCTTCAAGAGCCAGGATGTTAACTTCCTGCCCATCCAGGCTGGACATAAACCGGGTATCATCAAGCACCAGCAGCACCTGACCTTTCTCTACAATCTCACCATCTTTCACCAGAATATCAGCGACTATTCCCCCTTCGAGGTTTTGCACATCCTGTACCTGCCGTGAAGGTATCACCTTGCCTGTTCCCCGGGTAATCTCATCCATCTCGGTAAATGTTGCCCAGAGCAGAAAAACGAAAACCGCCACCAGCGTCACCAGTAAAAGCATTCGACCACCGGCCGGGCTTTGCCGTAAAATGGTTTCCCGGGCATCACTCTCCAATGAGAACACCTCGTTCTCTTGTTCGTTCTGCTCTGTTAAAAAATCTTTCATACTGATTCTTCCGTGAATCCTGTGAATTACCCTGCCTTTGCAGACTGCTCTCTGGCCTTATCATCCCCGTAAACACCGGCCAGCATCTCCGATGGGCCATCCGCAATAATCCGCCCCTTTTCCAGCACGATAATTCTGTCCACCAGCGCCAGCATTGAGAGTTGATGGGTCACCATAATCAGAGTTTTGTTTTCGCAGACATGGCGCAGGGTTTCGCAGATACGGGCAGCGGTGTGGTTATCCATGGCGCTGGAAGGCTCATCCATCACCATGATTTCAGGGTCACCCACCAGGGCTCTTGCCAGACCAACAGCCTGAATCTGACCTCCCGATAAATGTCTTCCGGATTCTCCCACCTGAAAATCCAGGCCATTGGCGCTGCTGCCAATCAACTCACCCAGCCCTGCCAGCCTTGCGACACGAAGAATCTCTTCATCGCTGACACCGGTTCGCCCCATAACAATATTTTCCCGAATGGTGCCGCTGATCAGGCCGACAGACTGGGGCACATAACCGATATGCTCACGAAGCAAGGCCGGGTCTAACTGGCGAAGATCAATACCATCCAGGGAAAGGCTGCCATCCGTTGGCTGATGCAAACCGAGCATCAGTTTTACCAGAGAGGTTTTACCAGAGCCCATGCGTCCTAGAATGGCGACCTTTTCACCCGGTTTAATGCGGAAATCCAGACCTGCCAATAAGGGAGGCTGTTCCGGGTAGGCAAAACTCAATCCCTGCCCGAGCCATGCAGCCTGCAGGTGTTTGATTCTGAGATAGGAACGCCCCTTCTCCCGTTCCTGGGGCAGGGTAATAATATGTTCGCCCTGATCCAGCGCCTGCTTCGCCCGCTCATACTGGTTTAATAAACCAATCAGTTGAGTGATGGGAGCGGCACAGCGTCCGGCAATCATAATAATGGCGATCAATCCCCCCATAGAGAGAGCACCACTGCCAATCAGGTACACGCCACCAATCACCAGGAAAACGGTATTTAATTGCAGAATAAACATGGCGCTATTGCTGCTCAGATTCTGCAATCTGCGAATTGTCAGTCCGTTGGCCGCCAGAAAAGAAACCATCCGCTCCCAGCGAAACTGCATGGCGGATTCTGCCCGGCTGGTTTTAATATCTTCCAGCCCCTGCAGCACTTCGGTAACAAGCCCCTGTCGTGAAGCCGAAACCTGTTGTTGTTTTAAAATCCGTTCCTGAAGGGGACGATTTAAAGCCCAGGCAATGCCCAGACACAGAGCCATGCATACCAAAGGTATGACAGCCAGCGCTCCGCCAATCCAGATAATCAAACCAAGGAACAGCACCACAAATGGCAGGTCCACCAGCGTGGTAATACAGGCTGAAGTAATAAAGGAACGCAGGCTGTCAAACTCATTCAGGTTATTAACAAAGCTACCGGTAGAGACCGGTCTGGCGTCCATTCTTAAACCAAGGGTTTTCTCAAACAGTTTTGCAGATAACTCCTGATCAATGCTTTTCCCGGCATGGTCAATAAACCAGGCCCTCTGCACTTTCAGGGCGAAATCAAACAGAAAGGCGAGCATGACACCAGCCGCCAGCATCCACAGGGTTTCTGTGGCATTGTTGGGCACAACGCGGTCATACACATTCATCACGAACAGCGGGGAAACAAGAGCAAAAACATTAATAAGAAAGCTGGCCACCAGTACATCCCGGTAAACCCGCCAGTGGGATTTCACCACATCCGCAAACCACTGATAACGGGGAACAGTCTTGGACGACGCCTCTTCCCCTGTTTCCAGTCCGTCCTCTTCAGCTATCGACACCGGAATGGCATAGCCTGTGTAACGTTCCATAACCCTGTTCACCGGTTCCATGGATTGATGGCCATTTTCCCAGACCAGGGCTTCATCGTGGGTGATATCCAGGTGAAGAAGGACTGCAGCGCTGTCTTCCAGTAAAAGAACGACAGGTAAGTCACAGCCGGGTAGTTCAGATTGGGGAACAGGGCATACTCTTCCTGAAAGGCCTGCTCTTGAAGCCGCCCGATGAAATAGAGATGGCGTAAGCTCACCATCACGCAAAGGCAAACCCGCCAGAAGGGTTTTAATGCTTACGCTTTTTTCATAAATACTGCATAGCGTCATAAGGCAGGCGGCTAATTTTCCACCTGTTATGCTGCCGTTATCTATTACCGAGTTATCCATAACCCTCACCCTTTGCTTTTGCCGCGCTCCAGCCACGGACCGCACAATCCCTGTGTACCCTGTTTATTCAGAGTCAGTGAATTCTTAATCTTGAAAATTGTATAACTGGCTGATTTTTCTGCTGTGCAGGGAACGCACCGTTTTGTGCATCAGAAGAACGGTTTGTGAGAAGTTGCTGATAAATACCACTCTAACCTTCTGATTTTTTGAGAACTGTGTCACATAACTACATTATCATTCCGCCGTGCTGATATTTGATAACACCCGTTCGGGTTGTCTTTTCCGATATTCTCTTGGTGACTTACCAAATTTTTTACAAAAGGTTCGGGAAAAAGCGCTGCCATTACTGAATCCATGCTCCAGTGCAAGAATGGTCACGCTTGCACTTCGTTGTTTCGGATCCCTCAGGGCTGCCGCGACACGCTCCAGCCTTCGGGATCTTAGCTCTTCCCGAAATCCTGCCCCGTGCAGACTCAATAAACGGCTGACATAAGATGCAGACAGATGAACACTGTCCGCGATTCTCTCAAGATCAAGATCCGGATTATCTAACTGCTTCTCTATCTCGGTGAAAATACGCTCACAGTGCAGCTGTTGCCGGCCTGTCATACCGCTGTTCAATTCATACTCTGTCTGAACAGACATTCTCAGCAAACCCAGCAGGTAATGGGAAAGCTCCCTGCGCCGGGAAAGGCCGGGTTCATAGTCCAGAACATCAGGAAGGCTGCCTGCCATCTGCAAAGCAAGACGTACAGAGCCAGATTCTTCGCTGTTAAGAATACAGACAGACAAACCATCCCGTTGGACGCTCTCCGCAAGCAGAAACTCTTCCGGTACAGCCATAATCACGCCAGAAAAATTTCCACTCAGCCAGGTCTGCTTCTCATTTCTGGAGTGAACAACAAGGGATTGCCCAGGGGTTACAACACGGTAGCAAGAATCATCGGAAGTTTTCACTGCACCAGCCACAGGCACATAGATGATATAAAAGCGACTCTGCTGGAAATACACACTCTGATGCCAGGGCTGTGTAGCCGGGGAAGCATTTTTCGGGGAAGAGCCTTTAAGGCTGCAGAGGACAAGGGAGTCCATCATATAACCTTTAAACTCCTGCCAGCATCCCTCTTCTTCATGAAGTTGACAGGAAAGTCCTATCTTAAGTGTCTGCCCAGAGACCTGGGTCTCCCATTCTTTACAGGAGCATTCCCTTAACATCGACTCAAAGCTTAAAAAAATATCCATATCACTCCCATCTACAGCATAAACATCCTTGTTTACCTGCTTCTCATCTGAAAATGAGCGATGCTTCAAATTCAGATATCAAAGTATAATATCCAGATTACTTCTTACTCCAAACTGAGCCCACTAACCCACCCAGGAAATAACATCACCCTTTTCTATATTCACCGTCTCAAACGTTTCACACTGGTATTCAAGGACCGTTCTTGCTCTCAGGTTTACCGCCAACCGCCAGGGCTTTACCTGAACGGCATCCATAAGCACCCTGTCACTATCGCCTAAAAACACAACATTCGCCGGCGCTAAAGACAGCAAGGCATAAATCCCATAACAAGGTGTCACCAGTGGTTCGGATACTTCAGAAACTTTCACCAACCCAAGCAGTCTTTTCCACCAGCGGTTATTTTGATATACAGAGAACCTGGCAATCACTCGCCCTCTTCGCATAACTTCCACCTCTCTGAGCATCAATCTATCCTCAGAGCTTCTACGGCTATTGCGACCAATAAACACATAAGTGTCAAAAGTAAAAAAATCATTACTGAATAAAACATACCGCCAACCTATAACTTCTCATTAATTCAAAACATCTAACACAACTCAATGCACAATCAGTGACGGTAAAAAGAATATAATCAATCAGTCATGATTCCTGCTGACATTGTGATCAGAAGGCAATAGAATCTTCTCTAACACTACAAACTTTTATAAAAATTATTACATTTGATTTACCTTTCAGGATTAAAAGGTCATCGGTATTGCAGATATAGCTGTATTTCGCAGGGGAGGGAGCCGTATGGAATCAAAAATACCGAAAGCACTGATCGTTGAAGATGAAGCAGCGGCCCATACTCTTCTGGCTAACTATCTCCGATCCCAGGGTTGGCAGACCCTGGAGTGGTCAGAAGACATGGATATTCCCGCATTTGTCCATAAGAATGACATTGATATTGTTTTTCTCGACCTGCGCCTGCCTGGTCTGGACGGTCAAACTCTGTGTAAAGAACTCCGCAAACGCAGTAATGCCGGCGTGATATTTACAACCTCCTGTGATGATCCGATTGAAAAGATTGTCGCCATGGAAAATGGCGCAGATGCCTATTACACCAAGCCCCTGCCTCTGAGAGAAGTTATTGCCTGTGCTAAAAACCTCCTTAACAGGGTTCGTTCCGGTGTAGATAAATTCAGCCAGGAGCAACATATCAGCTTTCAAAGCTGGCATTTCAGCAGGCAGAAGATGATGATTAATAATAATCATGGGGACGATATCAGCCTGACCCGTAACGAGGCCCGCCTTCTGGATTTCATGATTCAACATGCCAATACACCACTTTCCAGAGAAGAGCTTGGACATACCCTTGGGCGCTCAGAGTGGCATCCTGATGATCGGGGTATTGATGTTCTGGTCAGTAAACTCCGCACCAAACTGGCCAAAATATCCGGAAACAACCAGTTAATAAAAACCCAATATGGTGTTGGTTATGTTTTCGCCAAGAGCAAAGTTTAATCTGCTCTTAGAGCCTGTTCACAATCTTATCGTAGGCTGAAAATGCCGAATAAAAACTACATTTTCTCCGCTTTTCCTCGTTGCATAGCACCACTATGCGCCTCGAAAAACCAGAAAAACTGTAGCTTTCTCGACATTTTCGCTTTCCATGAAAGATCATGAACAGGCTCTTACAGCTTTTCATTCTTATCGGGGTATCCTGCACTTATGCAAATACCCAGGACATGCCCCATGTTCGCCAAGGCTTTATCAATCTTCAAAACCGGGATTTCAACAATCAGCCTTTGCTCCAGCTCAATGGTCAATGGCAGGCAGCGCCCGGCCAACTGTTAAAGCCAAATGAACCTTTCCCCAAAAACTATTTGACGATTCCTGCGGTCTGGAAAGACCAGGGGTTGCCTAACAAAGGCACAGTTACCTACAGGCTGAAAATCAGGCTTTCAGACCACCCCCCCGATATGATGCTGAATATTCCGGTCCAGAATACCAGCTGGCGGTTATGGGTAAACGGAGAAGAGCTTGCCAGCGTAGGTACACCTGGCGTTCATTCAGGCAAAACAGACACTGTCTGGCGGGAGCATTTCATTCCCCTGCCGCATACGCCTGATCTTGAGCTGGTCTGGCAGTTGTCCAACTATGCTCTCTATCATGGTGGCCCCAAACGACCTATAACTCTTGGAACAGAAGCAGAACTCACCCAAAGGTATGAAATACGTCATGCCTTTATGATGATCAGCCTTGGGGGCTACCTGTTTTTCGGCTTCTACTTCCTTGTTCTCTACTTATTCCATAGAAAAGAACTTCTGTTGCTGACTTTTGGCTGTCTCGCTCTTCTGATTGCTCTGAGAGCCTTTATTGGTCATAAGATAGACGGCAATTTCCTGCTTCCCGCTGTGAATTTTTATTCCCTGAGAACCATTGAGTGGACTTCCGCCTGGGCTTTTTCCGGAACCTATCCTGTATTGCTCTATTTATTGTTTCCGGACTGTTACAACAAGAAAATCATCCGCTGGATTTTTGGCCTTTCTGCCCTCATGACACTCGCAGCCTTCTCAAAGACTCTGTTGAGTAACCCCATTTATATGAACGCCTGCTGGCTGTTCTCAGTTCTCACCTGCTTCTACAGCCTTACTGGCATAATCACAGCCTGTAGAAGGAGAATACGGGGAAGTCTTCCCATTCTGATAATTGGAATTTTTCTGATAGGCAGTATTCTTCATGACCTTATACGCCTTATATCCTCTGATTATACTCTGCTTATCACCCCTTACTCTTTTTCTTTATGGATTGTTATCAGTGCTTTTGTGGTAGGGGATCGTACACACCAGAATTTCAAACTTGCCTCAGCCCGCTCACGGGAACTGGATGACCTGCTGGTTGAAAAAAACCTGGATCTCAATCAAAAGCTCCTGGAACTTGAGAGTACACAAGCGACATTGACCAGAGAAAACCAGGCCAAATCCCATTTCATTAATATGCTGAGTCACGAGCTCAGAACTCCCGTTAACGGTATTCAGGCAACAACAAAAGCCCTGCTGCAAACCCACCTCTCTCTCCACCAGCAACGGATGGCAAGTGCTTTAAAAAGCACCGGTGACATGATTGCCATGCTTATTGAACAGCTGCTGGATCAAATCAGCGTTGAACAGGGAAAACTGGTTCTTAACCCTGTATCTTTCAACCCGGGAAAATTACTGGAAGACACGGTTTGCCTGCTTCACCCCTATACCGATGAAAAAGGTATTGATTTAAATCTTGAAATGAAAAATCTGCCAGCTTTTCTTAATGGGGATGGCAACCGTCTGCAACTGGTTCTTCTCAATATCATTCACTACTGCATACGCACAACGGAAAAGGGCAGAATTCTGGTAGTCGGAAAAAGCCAGCCGCTCCCTAACCAAAACTGGCAGCTGACGGTTCAAATCACGGATACAAGCCCAGGCTTGAATAACAAACAAATTCACCAACTCTTCAAAACCTACCACGACTTTAACTCCCAGGAGTTGCAGAATTACTCAGGCAGCACATTAGGGTTGGGTATCAGCAATATCATTATCAAAGCTTTGGGTGGTTCTATCCGGCTGGATAGCACACCAGATCAGGGCAACACTTTCACCATTAACCTGCAACTGAAGCAAGGGGAGCAACAGCTTGATTATCAACCTGCTCTGTCCCGCAAATACCGTATTCTTGTTGTTGATGACGACCCGCTGAACCACCAGGTGCTTCACCTGCTGTTACCCCCTGAGCAGTGCACAATTATCAGTGCCCGGTCAGGAAGTGAGGCTCTGTCTCTGTTGACTCCGGATCTGGACGTTATTCTGGTTGATATTCAGATGTACCCCATGTCTGGAATAGAGCTCAGAAAAGCTATAAAAACGCTTGAAGATAAACGGCTCTCAACACTCCCCCTCTATGCCTACACTGCCAATCTTGTACCTGAGCAGCTGACGGAATATGAGCACCTTTTCGATGGCGTACTCAGAAAACCAGCCTCTCAAACAGCCCTGTATAAACTGCTTAACTCACTTCCCCGGAAACAGGAGAGCCTTGCAACGCCTGCTTGAATACCTTCAGTTCTGAATCCCATAACTGACGCATCCGGCCCAGCTCTTCAGAACTGCAATCACTCTGTCGCTCAACAGCTTTGGCCAGATCAACAACAGCATCCATTCCCACGGTTAATGCCGCGCTGCTCAGTCTGTGGGCTGCGGCGACTATATCATCATGGTTTTTCTGAGCGATAGCCTCTTCCAGCATGGTGAGAGATTGATCTACGGACTCCTCGGCCACATCCAGAAGTGCTTCAACACCTCCTGTGCCAAGCAGCTCCACAAGTTCTTCCAGCCGTCCCTGATGTTGTGCAGAGACATCTCCCATGTTTTGTTTTCTGGCAACATCAGTTCTCTCTGTATTGAGAATCTTCTGCAGCGTATCCCTGTCTATGGGCTTCTGAAGAATATCGTCAAAGCCTTCCATCGCCCCGTCTATGGAACAGGCACTGGCTTTGTCTCCCGTTAAAGCGATAAATCTCACCACCTCATAATCGGGCCGCTCAGAAACTCTGGATACGATATCTTCCCGCAACCTGACACCATCTGTGTCCGGAAGATTGATATCCAGAATACAAATATCAAAACTCTGACGTTCAATCTTCTCCAGAGCTTCTTTACCACTGTCCGCGCACAGACATATATGGCCTTCACTGTTGATTAATTCACTGACATACAGGCTGTTGGCAGGGTCATCTTCCACCAGCAGGATATTTAATGATTCAGCTGGCCTTTCTGTAACAGGATTCAATGGAACCTTATTCCGGGGAGGGGAAATCTGACTGATGGGAATAAGAATCGAAAAACAGCTGCCCACTCCTTCCTCACTTGTCAGGGTAATCTGGCCTGCCATCCGGGTCACAATTCGACGGGTAATCGCCAGCCCCAGACCTGCCCCTTTATGGGCAGCTCCATGGCCATCTCCCAACTGCACGAAACGGTCAAAAATATTTTCCTTATCCCGTGGAGAAATACCTGCTCCAGTATCTTCCACAGAGATCATCAAACGTCCTGCTCCATACCTGGCAATCACACTGACTGTACCGTGGGAGGTAAACTTAATAGCGTTATGGATAAGATTAATCACCACCTGCCGAAGTTTCTGATGATCACCGTACAGCCAGAACTCTCCATCAGGAATATTTCTGCACTCAACGGTCAATACCAGACGCTTATCCCTTGCAGACATTCCCATTAGCCCCTCTATTGAGGCGAGCCATTGGCGCAGCTCAAACCTCTCCAGCCTGAGAACATGCTCCCCGGTTTCCCAGCGGGAAAAATCCAGCAGATCGTTCACTATTTCCAGCAATGACTCACCCGACTGCTGGGCATTTCTCCGAAGTTCCTGTTCCCGGGAAGAGAGATTTGCTTTCTCCAATAAGCGCACTGAGCCAATCAAACCGCTTAAGGGCGTTCTGACCTCATGACTCATCACCGCCATCAACTCGCTTTTCTTCATGGAGGCTTCGTAAGCCTGTGAGCGGGCCTCCTCTAACTCCTCCAGCCTCTGATTCAGTTCAAGAGTTCTGCCCTCAACAGCTTTCTGCAGTTCCTCATTACGCATGGTTGCCGCATCAAACAACGCCCGTATCCTGGCCCCCATAAAAAACACGCTGGTCACGGAAATTACGACATAGCCCCAGTAGGTCATACGGAACTCTGTCCAGCGAGTATAAAATGCCACCTCATTGATAACCATTAACGCAAACACAATACCCAGCATACCCATCTGCAAATATCCGGATTCCCGACGTACAACCACTTTGCCCATGCAAAATAACAGATAACCAAGACAAACCAGTGTGACCAGATTCCAGGGATCGCGGAAATAGCTGTACAACTCTGCAGGCACCACCACAGTAACAGCCGCAAAGAGCCAGCCTATGCGCCAGTACCATAATAATGGAGGCCGACGAATCTGTTCAGGAAACAGCCTTTGCAGGAACATCAGATAAGACGAAGCCACCAGAAACATCCCCACATACTCTCCCCTTAACAGCCACTCCATATCAGCATCAGGGAGCCAGTGAAGAATAATTTTCTCAACACAGAATATTCTTAAACTTATTGCCAGAAAAGTAATAGATAGATAAAGGAGACTCCTGTCCATAGCGCTGCTAAGCAGCAACATGAGCAGGAATGTACCAAGGGTCAAACTGGAAACAACCAGCGTCATGGCCTGAGCAATACGGTTTTTCTCATCATTCTGCATGGTTTCCCAAAGGTCTATTACCGGCGTGCGGGCAATGCCTCCGTCAATATGGTGATAACTGGAAACCTGCACAATAATTTCATAGCGGCTGTCTTCGGGAAGTGGCTGCAGAATATGAAAGTCATAGGGCTTCTCTGTTTCAGGGCCAGTCCCCGGTCGTCCCAGTTCCGCGATTTCATGACCATTGACCCATACTCTTGCGGCTCGATAGACAGCGGGAATTTTTATACCCAAGTCTCCTCTTGACTCAGGAAGTTCAACAGTCAAAGCAAAAGTACCATGCCCCTGACCTGGGTAAGAAGCTGACTCACTCGAAGTTCTGTTCCAGCGGGAAGGGATAGTCAACAATACCGATTTACTGTGAATGGTTTCCGGCGTCAGCAGTTCATTCCAGTAAAAGCGCCACTCACCTCGCAATCTGACGGGAAGATAATCATGCCCTTCAAGGACAACCGTTCCTCCATTGGCAACGTTCGATGAATGAGTGCCTTTAAAAATACCAACAATCAAGGCAATCAACATGGGGATACAAAGTAATGCCGTTACTGCCGCCATAAGCCAGCGATTACTGGACGACATTCGCCAGTCATATTCACTGATATTCATTCACAACATTCCTGCCCATTTTTCATCCTGATATTTATATTTTTTCTTGTAAGAAATTATAATATTCCTGCATTCAATAAATACTCTATGGCCTCCCAACCCCCAAAGCTAATATAAATACAAATAGCATTATGCTTGAGTCCACTATTTCTTTTGCTGCATGGATTGCAATGAAAACCTTCACCCACCCAAACCCCTGCGAGGAGAATAGCCTTCCAACCCTGGAAAAAATCAAAGACACAATTTCTACAGGTTCAATTTTACTATGCAGCGGAACAGCCTCAACAAGCAGGCTAATTGCTAGAAGCCAAGGTACTGATTTCAGTCATACCGTCATGATTATCAAAATAACCAATGATGAATTTTATGCATGGACTGCAGACAGTCTGGACACTCTAGAAAACCAGACCCGTATTCTACACGGCGAAAGATTTCCAGGTGCCGCTGGATTAATACTCTTATGCAGGATTCTATCTGGTTCGAAGAACCAGAATATTTCAAAACACTCAAGTCTTCTCCCCAAACCAAAAAAAACCAAAGAAAAACAGGTAATAGGGGCAAGACTGTAAACATCACATAATCTTCCAGCTTCGCCGGTAGCCAGGTATACAGCTGGATATACAATGCGTGTTTGAAAGATCTCTTTGTTCTCCTGTATTTGCGTTTGTACTTGCGTAGCGGACTGACGATGTCACTACATTGCTGTCCAGTTCAGAGCCTTCAACGCGACACGCACCAGGGTTTTACAATAAGCGGAAAAACCTAAACCGGGCAGCAGTGATGTCACTATAATAATACCAGTAAAATAGTGTCTCTATAGCTATAAATGCAGCCAAAGTGAAGGCTTTCATGGAGGCGAAAGGGAGCAGTAAAGCGAGGTTAAGCTTCCATGAGACCAGCTTTTTTGAACACACTGTGGTTTGGCGTAGCTTTTACAGTTGCTTTCCTTTCCTTCAATGCTTCTGGTACGAATGAGTTGCCGACAGTACGGGGTGGGCTGGTTTTCGATGCCCTTGAGTATCGTCCTCTGATGATTTCCAGCTGGTTCCATGGGAATTCTTTCCTACATGGAGCTGCTATGCGAGATTCCCGAAATGCTTTCGGTTTTTTTAATTATGGGGCTATTGAAAGTGAATTCTTCGCAGGACCACTGGCTCTTATGGAGGACCGGACGATCGCCATGACACGGAGGTTTCTTGGTTTGCTGCAAGCTGGCAGGGAACTTGTTTTCAATGGCCGGCTGATTCTGGCTGTTCATGGCCGGAGTTCAGGGATGGTGGAATGGGAATACGCGACTGAAACTATAGAAGGAGGGGAGGAAGTGATGCAGACTACCCGGGGTGGAGCTGAGGGTTACGACTCCTATGAGCTGGGTACCGATATTATGGGTTTTTTGAAAAGGTACAGAATCAAAGTTTCCAGAATCGATTTTGTGAGCTGTGATGGAGAAAATCAAAGGCGATTTTTCCAGGCTGTCAAAGACTCCGATGCGGACAATATTGAGCTGGTTGGGTTTAATGCACGTACAGGCCAAAGACCAACGTCAGATGGTCTGGGAGGGGAGTTCTGGGTAGAGGATTCCTCTGGCGTTCGGCATTCTATTGCACTGGAAGATTTTGTCATGCGTGGGGAGCTGCCCGGAGGCCCGGCAATGGAGGGTATGATTATCCGCGAGACTATAGGGCAGCCCGAGAGTATCAGAACACTCCCACGTGAACCTGAACCTGCAGTGTGCCAGGGGTGTTGTTCCATCCAGTAGAACATTAGGAGCCCGCATTCAGGTGCGCCGCTGACTTTTATTTCACAGGTGCCGAATATAACACCACTTCTGCCAATAAGAGGCGTTTCGGCGATCTGTTCTACTGTCGAAAAGACCTCGTGCCTAAAGTAGCCTGTAACTTGTTTTTGACTTGGTTAAATTCAGGGAGAACAACGGTCTTCATGACCTTCGCTTTCATCAGGCACAAACTGGAGCCTTTCAGGGGTTTTTTTCAAAATTTTCTGCCATTCGTCATTCTCAGCTATTTTTTTCCCCCAGTTTTCTTTTGATATCTGCCTCCTCTTATCCAGACTCAGCGGTTCCATTTCTTCTGACCCTGCTTCTCCTGGAAGAAGGTTAAGGTCTGGATCAATATATAACTTGCGGCCTGTTTTTAAAACAGCATCTACAATATCCTCTGCTCTTTTATCATCTGTGCATCCTGTTATAAGTACCGTGTCAGTCTTATGTCCGTCAAAGATTCTTTCAAAGGAACTAAGCCACATTTGATTTTCCTCCATATCCCGGATGTAAACATAATCACCATTCTCCACCTCGTACTCTGTTTCTATATGATAATAAAACTCTTCAAGCTGTTTCTCTCTTATCCAGCTCTGCATATGTTCTATCGGATAGCCCTTTACCGGTTGAAAGCTGACATTGGCAAGCCAGACATTTTGATTACTGAAAAAATGCGATACCAGTCCTACATTGCCCCGAACAACTTCCATCACAGCGTTACGACTGGTGGGCAGTCCCTCAACCATATCCATGACAATGATCATAACTCTCTCACCCTGCTGGATCCGTCCTTCTATCTCATTGACAGTGTTAACGAGGTCAGCAAATAAAGTATGGCTGGATAAAAATAGAGAACAGGAGAAGAAGAGAGCAGGAAACCTCATAACATTTTCCTCTTACTGCATAGGGATAGCTATGTACCCCTCCACTATAGGAAAAACCAGAGCAGGCTAGGCGCTACAGAACATATAGAACAGGAGTCTACCTTACGTACAGGACAAAACCGCAGGCAGGTGGAACAAGAGAATGCTGTTAAACCCTGTAATAACGATGACAACTGGTTACATGGTCGTTCACCATCCCCGTTGCCTGCATAAACGCATAACAAATCGTACTGCCCACAAAATTAAAATCCTCTTTCTTCAGGGCTTTACTCATGCGGTCAGAAATCTCCGTTGAAGCTGGCACTTCTTTTAGAGAGGCATAGCTGTTCTGAATGGTCTTACCATCTACAAACGACCAGATGTAATCAGAAAAAGAACCATACTTTTCCTGAATGTTTAAATAGGCTTTGGCATTGCGAATAGCACTGTTCACTTTCAGCTTATTACGAATAATACCCGGGTCCTGCAGCAGCTCTTCGACTTTCTCTGGCCCATACAAAGCAACTTTTTCAGGATCAAAACCATCAAACACTTTGCGATAATGCTCGCGCTTACGCAGCACGGTTATCCAGGAAAGGCCGGCCTGGGCACCTTCCAGAATCAAAAACTCAAACAGCTGCTGATCGTCCCGGCAGGGAACACCCCATTCATTGTCGTGGTAACTACGGTACAGATCATCACCATGACACCAGCTGCAACGCTTGTCGTCACTGACCACAGGAGTCCTCATATTTTTATATTCTCTGAATTTCAGCGGCACAAAAAAGACAAAAAAACCATAAAAAGTGCAAAAGACAAAAAATAAAACCGTAAAAAAACAAAAACAAGCAGGAAACATCTGAAATCATATATCCTGTTGATTTACATCATAATATTCCTATTGCAACACGGCATTTACGAAGTATATAGTGCCTGTTACGCATATTTATGGCTATTTTCTGTGCGAAATACTTATCTTATGTAACTCGACCATCAATCACCATAGGTATGTCATTTTTACTTGGGCAGGGAAGGCTCATTTCATAATAAAGCAGAGTGGCTGCCACATTCCGTACACCACAGCTGCATTCAAAAACACATTGCTCGCCTGTTAAATTTTGGGTGGTTTTTCCACTCATGGCGTGCTTCGAATGCCAACACTTTAAGGTCCAGGATGAAAAAGAGAACTTTATTTGCCAGCCTAGCTCTGGCCACAGCGATCAGTGCAGCACTGCCGGTTCAGGCAGCCGATGTTCCCGAAGGCACAGAGCTTGCCTCCGAACAGGTATTTCGCCGTGGTATAGGCTCCGAGCCCGCCTCTCTCGACCCTCAGAAGGTAGAAGGCTCTCCTGGTGGTTACGTAGTCAGAGATCTTTTTGAAGGTCTGGTTACCCAGGATGACGATGGCAATACCATACCCGGTACCGCCGAAAGCTGGAGCGTCTCTGAAGATGGACTGGTTTACACTTTCAACCTTCGTGAAAATGCCCGTTGGTCCAACGGTGATCCGGTAACTGCTGGCGACTTCGTTTACTCCTTCCGCCGTGCCGTTGATCCTGCTACCGCCTCCAAATATGCCTGGTATATGCAGATTCCAGGTATCGTCAATGCTGACGAGATCATCGATGGGAAATTAGCCCCCGAAAAGCTGGGCGTAAAAGCCGTTGATGACCACACCTTTGAAGTGACCCTGAAAGCTCCCGTTCCCTTCTTCCCCAAACTGCTGGCCCACTACACCACCTTCCCGACCCCCCAGAAGATCGTAGAGAACTACGGTGACCAGTGGACACGCTCTGAGAATATTGTTTCCAACGGCGCTTACGCCATGGACGAATGGATTGTTAACGAGCGTATTGTCTCCAAGCGCAATCCTTACTACTGGAACAATGACAAAACTGTTGTTGAAGAAGTCCACTATCTGCCTATCGTATCCCAGGTCTCTGAGCTGAATCGCTACAAGGCGAATGAGCTGGATATGACCAACGAGATTCCCCTGGATCACTTCAAGAATCTTAAGAAGACTATCCCCGGTGATGTAAAGGTCACCCCGAAAATCGGTACCTACTACTACGTCTTCAACAACAAGAAAGCACCTTTTGACGATGCCCGTATTCGCAAAGCTCTCTCTTATGCCGTTAACCGTGACGCTATTGCCAACTATGTTGTTGGACAGGGCCAGAAGCCTATCTTCAGTTTTACTCCGGATTCAGTGAATGGTTTTGTAAAGCCTGACCTGGCCTGGGAGAAAATGTCCCAGAAAGAGCGCATAGCGGAAGCCAAGCGCCTGCTGGCAGAAGCTGGTTACAACAAGAACAACCCTCTGGAAGTTGAACTGCTGTACAACACCAGTGAGTCCCACAAGAAAGTGGCTATCGCTATCGCTCAGATGTGGAAACAGGCTCTTGGCGTAAAAGTGACTCTGCGAAACGAAGAGTGGAAGACTTACCTGGATACCCGCCGTCAGGGCCAGTTCCAGGTGTCCCGTGCCGGTTGGATTGGCGACTACAACGAAGCTTCCACCATGCTCTCCCTCTGGACCAGCTACAGTGACCTGAACGACGCCAAGTGGGCTAACGCCGAGTATGATCAACTGCTGGATAAAGCCAAGTCAACTCAGGACGAAGGTAAACGTGGCCTCATTTATGAGCAGGCTGAGCAGATCTTTGCTGCCGATATGCCAGTGCTGCCCATCTATCAGTATGTCATCAGCCGCCTCGTGAAGCCCTATGTTGGCGGTTATCCCATGAACAACCCGGAAGATAACGTCTACTCTCGTGATATTTATATCATCAAGCACTAAGGGCTTATGAGTCTAACAGCGCCCGGTGCCGGAAACGGCTCCGGGCGCTTCAGGGACCAGAATATTCATGCTGAAATTTATAATCAAAAGATTTGCCGTAGCAGTACCTACTTTGCTGGTACTGATAACTATATCCTTCTTTCTTATGCAGGCAGCGCCCGGTAGCCCCTTTACCGGTGAACGTAATTTACCGCCTGAAATCCTGAAAAACATTGAAGCCAAGTACAATTTGGATAAGCCCGTATGGCAGCAATATTTCTATTATCTCGGAGACCTCGCGAAAGGCGATTTAGGTCCTTCTTTCAAATACCGGGATTACTCCGTAAATGACCTGCTCAGCCAGAGTTTCCCCGTTTCGCTGAAAATTGGTGCTGTCGCCTTTATCTTCACCGTTCTTATAGGCGTCGCCATAGGTACCATTGCCGCACTCAAACAAAATACCATTCTTGACTACATCATCATGGCTCTGGCCATGACCGGAGTTGTTCTACCATCTTTTGTGATCGCCCCGTTATTGGTTCTGATCTTCGCAATCACCCTGCAATGGCTACCCGCCGGTGGCTGGAACGGCGGGGAATGGCAGTACATGATCCTGCCGGTCACCGCCATGGCCATTATGTATATGGCCTCTATTGCCCGTATCCAGCGCAGCAGCATGATTGAAGTGCTGCACAGTAACTACATTCGTACTGCACGGGCCAAGGGCCTGCCCTGGCGGATTATCATCCTGCGTCACGCTCTGCGGCCTTCTCTGCTGCCGGTGATTTCTTATCTCGGCCCGGCCTTTGTCGGCATTATCACCGGTTCCGTGGTGGTTGAGACCGTATTCGGCCTGCCCGGTATCGGACAGCATTTTGTGAATGGCGCCCTGAACCGTGACTACTCTCTGGTATTGGGTCTGACCATTATTATTGGTGCCCTCACCATTCTGTTTACTGCGATCGTTGACATCCTTTATGCGGTGATCGATCCCAAGATCCGTTACCAGTAAAGGAGTACGTGATGACAACAATAACCCCTGATGCGGATAAAAAAGCGGCGGTCAGTAAGTTTGCTGACGCCCTTGATAACAAAAGCCTGGAAATTGAAGGCCGCAGTCTCTGGGCCGATGCCCGGGATCGTTTCCTCCGGAACCGCGCGGCTGTGACCAGCCTGGTTATCCTGGCCTGTGTCGGCATTCTCGTGATTGTCGGCCCCATGTTCTCACCCCACGAATACGATGCTATCGACTGGGGCTATATGGCTGCAGCTCCCGATATGGCATCCAGCCACTGGTTTGGTACCGACTCCCTGGGCCGCGACCTTTTCGTCCGTACCCTGATGGGTGGTCGTATCTCCTTTATGGTGGGCATTATGGGCGCACTGGTTGCCGTGCTGATCGGTACCCTTTTTGGCGCTACCGCCGGCTATGCGGGCGGCAAAGTGGACAGCTTTATGATGCGGATTCTGGAAATCCTGCAATCCTTCCCTTTTATGTTCCTGGTTATCCTGATGGTGACCATGTTCGGCCGCTCCATCATGCTGATCTTTATCGCAATCGGCGCGGTGTCCTGGTTGGATATGGCCCGTATTGTTCGGGGCCAGACCATCAGCCTGAAGAGCCGGGAGTTTATTGAAGCGGCCCGTGTATGTGGCACCAAACCTTCCGCCATTATCCTGCGCCATATCGTGCCCAATGTGCTGGGTATCGTGGTGGTGTACGCCTCCCTGCTGGTGCCGGGAATGATTCTTTTTGAATCCTTCCTCAGCTTCCTCGGCCTTGGTGTACAGGAACCCATGACCAGCTGGGGCGCGCTGGTAAACGAAGGTGCCCAGTCTATGGAAGTCGCTATATGGCAGCTGGCCTTCCCGGTGACCTTCCTGGTCGTCACCCTGTTCTGTTTCAACTATGTGGGCGACGGACTGCGTGATGCCCTTGATCCCAAAGATCGCTGATCGGTAAATAAGGAGCATCCAATACTATGAGTCTTTTAGAAGTCAAAGACCTGCAGGTGCACTTCTCCACACCGGACGGCAGTGTAACCGCAGTAAACAACCTGAACTTTTCCCTGGAAGCCGGGCAGACCCTCGGTATTGTCGGGGAATCCGGTTCCGGCAAAAGCCAGACAGCCTTTTCCATTATGGGACTGCTGGCTAAGAATGGTCTGACAGGTGGTGAAGCCCTGTTTGAAGGTCAGCAGATTCTGAACCTTCCCCAGAAAGAGCTGAATAAAATTCGGGCCGAGAAAATTTCCATGATTTTCCAGGACCCGATGACCTCCCTGAACCCTTATATGAAGGTCGGCACCCAGCTGTTGGAAGTACTGATGCTTCACAAGGGCATGGGCAAACAGGAAGCCTTCGAGGAATCCGTACGCATGCTGGACGCGGTAAAAATGCCCGAAGCCCGCAAACGTATGGATATGTATCCCCATGAATTCTCCGGCGGTATGCGACAGCGTGTGATGATTGCCATGGCTTTGCTGTGCCAGCCAAAGCTGCTGATTGCCGATGAACCAACAACAGCGCTTGACGTTACCGTACAGGCCCAGATTATGGATCTGCTGAACGACCTGAAGCGGGACTTCAACACCGCCATCATTATGATCACCCACGACCTGGGTGTGGTGGCCGGTATATGCGACAAGGTTCTGGTTATGTACGCTGGTCGTACCATGGAATACGGCACCACCGATGAAATCTTCTATCGTCCCAGCCATCCGTATACCATTGGTCTGCTGGAATCGATTCCCCGTCTGGATACCGACGACACTGTGGCCCTGCCAACCATTCCCGGCAACCCACCCAACCTGCTCAGCCTGCCCACAGGGTGTCCGTTCCAGGACCGCTGCGGACATGTGACAGACAGCTGTCGCCAACACTCTCCCGAACTGGAAATTCTGGCAAACGGACGCCAGCGCGCCTGCTTCTGGCAGCCTGAAGGTCAACAGGGAGGAGTTTCCTGATGAATGCTAACACCTCTAACAACAAGCCCCTGCTGCAGGTGCGTGACGTCTGCGTTCACTTCCCCATTCCCAAGGCCCGGGACTGGCCCTGGCAGCCTATCCCCATGCTGAAAGCGGTAGATGGTGTCAGTTTTGACCTCTACCCCGGTGAAACTCTTGGTGTTGTGGGTGAATCCGGCTGTGGTAAATCCACCCTGGCCCGGGCGCTGATCGGTCTGGTAAAAGCCCGCTCCGGTGAAATCATCTGGGAAGACAAAAACCTTGCAGGTCTGGACGATGCCGGATTCCACGACGTTCGTCGTGATATCCAGATGATCTTCCAGGACCCTCTGGCATCCCTGAACCCCCGCATGACCATCGGCGATATTATTGGTGAACCTCTGCGGAACTTTGAGCCTGACCTCAGCTCTGACGAGGTGAAAGCCAGGGTCCGCAAAGTGATGGACCGGGTTGGCCTGCTGCCCAACGTGATCAACCGTTACCCCCACGAATTCTCCGGCGGCCAGTGCCAGCGTGTGGGTATCGCCCGGGCCCTGATCCTCAAACCTAAACTTGTGATCTGTGACGAACCGGTAAGTGCCCTGGACGTTTCCATCCAGGCCCAGGTGGTGAACCTGCTGAAAGAGCTGCAGAAAGAAATGGGGCTGGCCCTGGTCTTTATCGCCCATGACCTTTCTGTTGTGAAACATATCAGCGACAGAGTTCTGGTAATGTATCTGGGTAATGAAGCGGAACTGGCCACGTCCCACGACCTGTACGCCAATCCGACTCATCCTTATACACGGGCGCTGTTGTCTGCGGTTCCGGTGCCAGACCCTGAGCTTGAGCGTAATAAAACCATTGAGCTGCTGGAAGGAGACCTGCCATCACCGATCAAGCCTCCCTCTGGCTGCGTGTTCCGCACTCGCTGTCCGAAGGCTGTCGACAGCTGCTCCAGCCATAAACCTGAGCTGCAGTCTGTCGGTTCAGGCTCTCATCAGGTTGCCTGCCCCATCGCTGTTCAGTAACTCCCTGCGGTGTCGTTGCAAGCGGCACCGCTATTCCCTTACCGCTACTCCCTTCCTGATATACCACTCATCCTGAAACTACGACCATTTATCAATACTATGTCGTATGGAAAACAGATCGGTTGACGTCACCCACAAAAAACATAAGAATCGCCTTTGAGATATAAATGTATCACAATATACAAAAATACTTGCTGAAGAACACATTTATGGTCAGATTGTAGGGGCTGCAATGAGAAGTAGTAACTCTTCACTAAGTCAGCGCAGTAGCGGATTTACACTGATTGAATTGATGGTCAGCCTGGCGGTGCTCGCCATTTTGCTGGGTGTGGCCGTGCCCGCCATGACCAATATTATCCGCACCAATTCCGTTGCCTCCACCGCCAACAGCCTTATCGCTGTACTGCAGTACGCCCGTGGCGAAGCGATTCGGCGTGATACTTCTATTGTCATTTGTCCGGCTAACAGTGCCAGAGATGATTGCGGAAATAACTCAAGTAACGGCTTCCTTATCAAAACCACCTCGAAAACCTTGAAAGATATTGAGCCAGGGCCAGACGGCATCAGCTTAACCGTGAACAACAATACCAATTTCAGCATCAACTTTGATGGCGACGGCAGCACCACTGGTGGTGAGATACTCGTTAAACAAACAACGGATACCTCCATCAAAAAGAGCATTGAGATAACCGCTGGTGGCCACTCCTCTGTGAAGGGATAAATAATATGAAAAAAGTCCCAGGTTTCACCTTAATAGAATTACTTGTCGGGCTGTTGATTATCTCAATTGGCTTTCTTGGGATGTTTGCGTTTCAGGTACGGGCACTGCAAACCAGTCAGGCCTCCATGCTGCAAACCCAGGCGGTCCAACTTGCTGATGCCCTTGAGCAGCGTATGTTGGCCAGTGGTGATAGAGGTTTAGATATTTTTGCCAAAAAATCAGACGGTAACAGCGTCTTCAAAACCTGGGAAACAAATCTGAAAGCCAACCTCTCATCAGAGGCGACTGCGCAACTGGTAAAGCTCGACTCACTCAATGGTAACCAGCGCTATACCCTGACCATAACCTGGCCCGAAGGACTGGGAAACCACAGTAGCAAAGCTCAGGAAACAGGCCGCCTGGTCCTGAATATGGTGCTGTAATGGTTGAAGCACATAGTCCTTACAGCCGCGGTTTTTCCCTCGTTGAGCTGATGGTCGTTATGGTGATCAGCCTGGTACTGATTCTGGGAATCACCCATTACCTTGGCGATGCCAGGGGAAATACGACAACAACCCGAGAATTGAACCTGACTCAGGATCAGGGCCGTTTTCTATTACAACGACTAAGCAAGGATATACAGCGTGCCGGCTTTTTAGGGCCAAATCCCGGAGGAGATATGCAAATTATCTCCTCTGAATCCGGCCTGAATGAAACCCGTAAACTTCTGAAAGAGGGCGGGATAAAACTGACGCAAAATACCACGGCAGATGATGCACCTGCCGGAACACCAGAGCCTTCCGATGTTTTGCAAATTATTTACCTGAGCCCATGGCCTAATGCCTCAACCGAGTTCACCCTGACAGAGAACGGCAGAACCTTCGCCACCATGCCACCTGTCGGTTCAACCCGGCAACCCGTACTAGAAGCCAAAGACCTTGAAGCTGGGCCTCTGGTTCTGGCTGATGATGAAGGCAGTATTATTTTCGACCCCCCCCGTCTCGACGCTGGATCAACGGGTTTTACCATTCCCGGTAACAAGCCAGCGACTCGAACCTCTGTACCAGGCACAGGGCTGACTGCCAATGTACGCCTCTATGAAATCATAAAGCGCTGTTTTGCCGTGGACGCCACTAAGAAGCAGCTGGTAAATGGTGCTCCTTGCACTGCTGCTGACAAAGCTGTGGTGCTGGCAAACAACATCACTGGATTCAAGATAAGAAATACAGACCCCAACCTCGCCACAAACAAGCAAAAGGCTTACAGGCTGGAAATCTCTATAGAGAGCGACTCTTTGGAAAGCGACAAGGTTTTCTACACAGTAGCTGTACCCAGGAGAAGATTGCATGGTGGTGAATAATTTTAACAACCGGCAGTCCGGTGCGGTTCTGGTCACGATACTGGTTTTCCTGCTGCTGGTGTCCATGGTCTCACTGAGTGGTGTCAAAGATGCAGTTCTACAGCAAACACTCTCCGCCGGGCTTGCTGAAGGGAAGATGCTTGACCAGGCCTCCAGCAATCGCATCGAAGAGATATTTGTTACCGTAGCCAAGAAGCAAAAAGGCGTCACCGGCAGTGTTGTCCAACAACCCGGCTCAACGATTCGCAGCCAGGCTGTCGTCAACCAGACCCATCGCTGTAAAGGCGCGATTGTTGGCATGGACCTGATTAAAACAGATGCTGTCTGCGGAAGGGTCATCTCAACCTCATGGCTAGATAGCAATACTGACAATGTTATTGATACAAGTGACACCGAGCTGGTCATTCGTGGAACGACCCAGGGCTTTATGCGCATTCATCCGGCATCGAATTATTAAAAGGGAGACTTTATGTCAGCATTTATAAAGTCGGCATGTCTGGCTGCCATCAGCCTTCAGGTCACACTACTTCAGGCAGATGATACGGAGATTTTCTTCGGGGGGCAGGCGGCTGGTGAAGAGCTCAAACCCAACGTGTTGTTTGTTCTGGATACATCCGCATCCATGCTTAATGCATTATCAACGAACAATGAGTACAGAACCCGCCTGGAAGGGCTCCAGAATGCGTTCAAACAGGTTTTAACAACCAGAAGCTCCAAGACCAACGAGCTACCACAGATGAAGGCGGGGCTTATTCGCTTCCATCGCAGCTATGACGGCGACGGACTCAGTGTTCCAAATTACAGTGGCTCACCTATTTATTTCCCGATCAAAGATCTGGAAGAGACCATCAATAACCCTACAGGACTGCAGTTCCGCAGATATGTTGGTCATTCAGGAAAAGATGATGCTCAGGAGTTTAATGGCCGGACGCAGAATTGGAGACCGAAACTCTCTTTAGATGGAGGAGATATCGGAATGATATTCCGTAACCTGCCTCTTTCTCCATCCGATACTGTGAGTGACGCACGTCTGAATCTATGGCGCTCCAAGAACTTTGCCCCGGAAAACTTTCTGGACCCCAATGACCGTGAGGAATTCTTCGGGGAAAGGCAGGTCAATCCTCTCCCATTTCAAAACAATCCCTACCGCCGCAAAATTTATGCGAGAAACAAAGGGGCTGTGATGCCCCTGGGTGCGGGAAATGGCAAACGATTAGAGAACTCCCCCTATGAGCAGCCGCCATTCAATGCCTTTGGTTACGAGATAACCGGACTCGAAGGCATTATCAACACCCTGAAAAATCAAAGTGGCTGGCAGCAAGGCGGCATAATGTCGATCCTTTACGATTCTGGCTTTTCCAAACCAAACCCTTTGGCTAATTCCTTCACAACTCACGAATGCGCAAGATTTGAGTATGACCGATGGCGTGGTCGTTACTGCGCTGAATACAAAAAAGAGCCCCGTCGTTGGTTTTACTCCTTCGATGGAGCTTTATTCTCTGGCACGCTGGGTAATGAAGATCAGGTTTCGCCACCAAGTCTCATAGTAAAAACTCAGCCACCGGCCTCACACAAAGTCAGAGATGAGCTGATTAACCGGGTGTACGCGCTGGACCCGGATACCGACTCAACTCCGACTATTGATAAACTGCGCGTAGCTGCCCAGTTCTTCAAGGATAACGGCAATGCACTGGTAGAAAACAAGTGCCAGAAGAACCATATCATCCTCCTCTCTGATGGCCGCCCCAGCCCAATGGCTGCAGGTGTCGCCAGTCAGGTTCAAGCTTTAACCGGAAAATCCTGTACCGACAATACAAATTGTGGCCAAACTCTTGCCAGCTGGATGAGGGATGACCATGACTTCAGTTCAAACGTCGACGGTAAAAGCAATGTTTTACTACACACCATCGGCTTTGGCCTTAAAGGTGGATCTGATGGCAGTGAGGCTCGCCGTTTCCTCGATGCCCTTGCCCGGGCCGGTGGAACAGGACGTGCCCGCCTGGCAGGGAATGATCAGGAGCTGATAGAGATTTTCCAATCCCAGGTTCAGGAAATCCTTGATGTCCAGAACAGCTTTGTCACTCCAGGTGTTGCCATCAACCAGTTCAACAGCTTTCGCCATAACAACAGGCTCTATTACTCCATGTTCAAGCCTGGCCCCAATGTCACCTGGGAAGGCAACCTGAAAGCTTACAAGCTGGCACGGGTTGAGGCCGATAAAAAGCTGGTTATTGCAGATAAGAACAATAGAAAAGCCATTGCTTTTAACGGGAGTTTCGCCACTGGTACCACCAGTATCTGGAGTACCGGAAACGATGATAACAAGATAGATAAAGGTGGTGCCGTGCAAAATTTACCGAGTGCGGGCACACGAAAGATCTATACCGATCTGGAACTGAACGACGGAGACAGCCTGACGACCAATCAGTTAAGAACCAGTAACGCCTATATCACCCTGGGTTATCTTGATCCAAATGGAGCGACTGATCTGAGCCGCTCTCAGATTATTCACTGGGCCAGAGGCCTTAACCTGGATGGCGGTACAACTCCCGCAAGAAAAGGAAAAATAGGCGATCCTCTACACTCATCCCCCGTCGCCTTTACCTACGACTGCAAGCCTGTTGGCGGGCAAAAATATAATTCCCCCAACACCCCCGGCTCTGGCTGTAAGGGCGAAACGGACACCCGTATTTTCTTTGGAACCAACCAGGGTTTCCTCCACTCTATTGACGCTGGCAACGGTGTGGAAAAGTTTGCCTTTATACCAGCGGAGCTGCTGAAAAACCTGAGTACCATTGCCAGCAATCCTGAGATCTCAGTGACCCAGCCCAAAATTTACGGCTTGGACCTGACTCCCGTCATCTGGCACAAAGACTTAAACAAAAACCATGTTGTTGATCCAACGGCCAGCAACAGAGAAAAAGTCTACCTCTATGCCGGCATGCGCAGGGGCGGACGCAGCTACTATGCACTGGATATCACTGATCCAAACCAACCCAAAATCAAGTGGCGTATTCATGGTGGCACAGGCGGTACCCCCGGCTTTGAAAATCTGGGTCAAACCTGGTCAGAGCCTGTACGTGGACGCATTCGAGTAAAGGCCGGTGGCCGGTTCCAGGATAAAGACGTGCTGTTCTTTGGCGGCGGCTATAGCACTAATCAAGATCCAATCCCCGACCAGCCTGTAACTCGACGTAAGGATTCAGAATCTGCAAACCCCATGGGCAACGCCCTGTTTATCGTAGATGCAGAAACCGGCGAGCTGATCTGGAAAGCATCCAAGAAACAGCTTCGCTCAAGTGGCTACGGAACCCTTGCACTCCCCGCTATGGACTACAGTATTCCGGCACGCCTGGCGATTCTTGATATCAACAAAGATGGACTCTCCGACCAGATTATCTTTGGAGATATGGGTGGCCAGGTCTGGCGGTTGTTTATCAACAAGGGGCAAACCTCACTTGATAGTCTGGTAACACCGACTCCCACCGGAAGCAATGCGACCAAGGGGCTGATGGCTTCTCTGGCCAGTGATGCTCCCGCAGATCAAAACAACCCAGACGCACGCAGGTTCTATGTCACACCCTCTCTGGCTTTGACCAACCATTCCGACGGCCGTACCTATCTGACTGTGGCAATCGGATCTGGTTACCGGGCCAACCCTTTGAATAAAACGGTTCAGGATCGCTTCTATGTTCTGAAAACAGCGGCTATTCGGGAACAGACGGCCACAACTCCGGTCCTGACCGAAAGCAGTGTTTCCATGTATGACAATACACCCAATCATCTGGATAATGACTCAGCCTCTCAGGACCAGAAAAACAGCGCAAAAAATGCACTGAACCTGATTACCGGCTCAGGAGATAACCGCGTCCAGCATAAGACTGGTGGCTGGTATATCAAACTCGGCAACAGCACGAACCGCAGTGGTGAAAAAGCCATCACGGAGTATCTGGTTTTTGCCGATCATATTCGTTTCCTGACCTACGCGCCTAGTAGCCCTGGAAGAAACTGCAGTGCGGTTAGAGGGCAGAACTATTACTACAAACTCAATCTGGCTGATGGCCGGGGCAAACGTTCACAGATCATTCAGTCACCGGGTATCAGCGGTGGTGTCGCCCTTATCCTGACCGACGAAACTGCCCTTAACTCCCCGGTGGGCAGCGGCGATGCCATTCTTGAACTGGGTCCCAACAAAGAACTGGATGCCAACCTCACTTTCCGGCGTACCTATTGGTATGACAAGATTCTGGCCCGCCCGGGAGAAGGTCCTAAGGGTGGTGAATCATCTTCAGAAGAGGAAGAGGAAGAGGAAGAGGAAGAGGAAGAGGAAGAGGAAGAGGGCAAGTCAGCCTCCCAATCCGATCCGGACATTTAAATACGTCAGGAACATAATAAACAGCACTTTGATATGAGAGCAGTGAACAGATTGTCTGAAGTTAAGATAAATTCCAGCGGCTTTACCCTTATCGAATTAATGATTGTGGTCGCTATTGTTGGGATACTGGCCGCTATCGCTTACCCGAGTTACCAGCAACATGTTACCCGCACGGCCTGTGAACAGGCCCGTGGAGAACTGGAGCTGGCCGCTGCGGATCTGGAAAGATATCGGGCCAGAAACAATAACAGTTATCTGAACGCTGCAGCAGGGACCCATTTTACAAACCGCAGCCCCAAAGATGGTCCAATCCGCTACAACATCAGCTTTGCTCCCGGAACACTCACCGCCAGCGGTTATACCCTGCGGGCTGTTCCCACCGCAGTGCAGGGAGGAAATACCATCACTCTCACCAACCTGGCAGCCCGTGGAAACTGGAATTGTCCCTAACAATCGAATCCCGGAGATAATAATATCTGTGGAACCACAGATATTACCCGCACCATCAAAGTAGGTGAGGTTTCAGACGAGCAGCGACGTATGGCGCTCCTGGTGCTGAAACCCCATATCACCCTCGATAAAGCCCGTTTTCTCCCTGGCACTACCGGCATGCAGCTGGATACTGTTACCCGCCAGCCCATGTGGCAGGAAACTGGCACAGAAGCGGAGCTGCTGGAATTTGAAGCCATCACCGGCCAGAACCAGGCATACGACGACAAAATTCTTCCTTTTGCAACAACTACGGATTGATAACTTCAACTTCTGTTGATAATTTTCATCCAGAATTGACTGTTCTTCTCTTCACGTCTCTTCACGGAATCTGGAAAAAGCCCCGAGTTCGGGCTAAACGTGCAGTAGACTAGACGTGCAGTAGACAATGCAGAAGTGGCGGCGGTTTGTCCTGATTCCAGGCAGTTCACGCCGAATTCTCACTTCTATCCATTCGGGCAGAAACCAGCGTTGATACGGACCATGAACAAAGAAAACATTCTGATCATCAATTGCGGCAGCTCCTCCCTGAAGTTTGCCGTGATCAGCCCGAACACCAGCGAAGAGTTCATTAACGGCATTGCTGAGCGTCTGGGCTCTCCGGAAGCATTTATCCGCTGGAAATTTAAAGGCAATAAAGAGCGTATAGAACTGAATGGCGGTGCCCATGACGCAGCTGTGGCCGCGCTGCTTAGCATGCTGGAAGACAAGGGCCTGAAAGACAGTATCGCCGCTGTTGGCCACCGTGTCGTACACGGCGGGGAGACCTTCAGGGAGTCCTGCCTGGTAACCGACGAAGTGATGCAGGCTATCGAAAACTGCGCTCACCTGGCGCCCCTGCACAACCCCGCCAACCTGATCGGTATCAAGGCTGCCCAGAAGCACTTCCCCGGCCTGCCCATGGCCACGGTATTCGATACTTCTTTCCACCAGACCATGCCGGAGCAGGCTTACACCTACGCTCTGCCCTACGAATACTACCGTGATCACGGCCTGCGCAAGTACGGCTTCCACGGCACCAGTTACCGTTTTGTCGCGGAAGCTACCTGCTCCGCTCTGAATCTGGACATTAACAACAGCCGCGTTCTGATCGCTCACCTGGGTAACGGCGCAAGTGCTGCCGGCGTACTGAACGGCCAGTCCATGGACACCACCATGGGCCTTACGCCCCTGGAAGGTCTGGTTATGGGTACCCGTTCCGGTAACGTTGACCCGAACGTCTTCTCCTTCCTAAACAAGACTTACGGCTACACACTGGACGAAATCACCGACATCCTGAACAAGAAATCCGGCCTGCTGGGTATCTCCGGGCTGTCCAACGACTGCCGCACTATTGAAGAAGCCTGCGCTGAAGGCAACAAGCAGGCGCAACTGGCCATAGACGTATTCTGCTACGTTCTGGCCAAGCAGCTGGCTGGCCTGGCTGTGGCCACCGGCGGCATTGACGCCCTGGCCTTCACCGGCGGTATCGGCGAAAACTCCGATATCATCCGTGGCAGGGTTCTGGAAATGCTGGGCTTCCTGGGTTTCGAACTGGATCAACAGCGCAATCTGGACAACCGCTTTGGCAACGAAGGCGTGATCACCACTGATTCTTCCAAAGTAACTGCCATTGTTGTAGCCACCAACGAAGAGCTGATGATTGCCAGGGACACTGCGGTTCTGATCGCCTGATCTTCACCGCATCGCGATACAAATATGTTTGACAGGATGACAACATAATCTATCTGTTATGCAGTTCCCCTCTTTGCTGAAAATCAGATATGAAGTTTTCCAATCTTGCGACAGGGTTCCTGAATGTATCTCTGGTCACGCTACTTCTTTGTACAGTTGACGTGTCTGCAGCCGCATCCTGCCCCCAGGCTATACCCAACCCTTTTGTCACCGGCAACGGCAGCATCCTTCCGTTCTGCTACGTCTACACACCTCTGAGTGCTAATGCCCTGAAAGTACCTGGAATTTACGTTCTCGGTAGGCCGACTTCCGGCCCTTATAAGGATGATATTGTCAGCCAGGGTCTGGTGCTGTGTGATAACAGCGGGGATCGTACCTATGATGGCAATCCAGCCTCACAGAAACCTGTGGATCATGCCTTTGCCTTTGATAAGACCATTCTTCGAAGCCAGCGCGATATGATCACTTACGGAACCTATCTTGAAGTTCACATTGATAACAATCTCAATATCACCCTGGAACACAGTGCTACAAAGCTATGCCCTCCCGATAATAATTTATTCTGGTGTACGATACCGGATACGAAAACCGTATGTACCGTTCCTGGGCATATGACGCCACTGACTTATCTTCAGAGTTTCAACCGGTAATCTTATTCAGCCTGTCAGCTTATAATGTTTAAAGTTTGATTCATCCACGCCGACATGATCTTCCAGCCTTGAACGCCAGGAGATACCATGGCCTACGATGAAGCCCCGGAGCATGTAAAACTTGCGGTAGATATGATTCGCCAGATGGAAAATCTGGACTTTGAAAATGCAACGGTACTGGAAGCCTGTCTGCTGGTGATTCAGGACACCCTGAACAAAATGCCCAGCGAAGCACGCCTGTTCTGGCGCAGCCGCCTCAGCAATATTCTCAGCGTTCCTGGTACCAACAAATCAGCTGTTCACAAAGTCATCAATCTGAACTGATCTTTTCCAGCCTGAGGGTAAGATGCGTGCAGCTATGGCCTGTTCCCCGGAATTTGGAAATGGCAGACAGGCTTTCATCCTCGGCCAGAACAGTCAGCGTGTAATCTGGCCAGAGGCTCCGCACATCTTGTACCGGCCGGCTCCATGGCGGACCTTCAAGCAGCTTTTGATCATATTCCACAGACAGAATCAATCCCTGGCTCAGCTCAGGCGCTATGTTCAGTAACTGCCTGACATAGGCTTCCCCCTTTTCGGGAGGAAGAGCAATGAAGGCACCGCGGTCATACAGAACAGTGGCATCAGTCATACCGGCTGGCAGATTGAAGATATCCGCTTCCCAGATCTCAATGCCTGGTCCCAGCCAGACAGTAAAACCTTCCCGTTCTTCACGAACGTATGCCATACCCCGCTCACGGAAAAAATCCTCAATGGCCAGAGCGGAAATTTCTATACCAACGACCTGATATCCCCTGCGGCTCAGCCATTCCATATCCCGGCTCTTTCCGCACAGGGGTACAAGCACGCGCCCGCCCGCAGGCAATTCGAACAGGGGGAAATATTGAACAAGACAGGGGTTCCAGGCTGGGCAGTGCCACCCGGTTTCCCCCTGCTCCCAGCGCTCTATCCAGTCTTTGCTGTCTGTAAGCGTTACATTTTTTCTGGGTTGCTCTGGCATGGGTATCCTTATCTGATGTTCAGGTTTACTCAAAGGAAAAGTCACATAACTTCAGACACATTTTTATTATGGCTATGGACATATTCGCTACCTGCTACAGGTGTAAGATAGCGGCTTAATGTCACTACAATATCTTCCTGGGTAAAAGGCTTGGCAAAATAATCATCCATACCCGATAACAGACACTGTTCTCTTATCATTTCAGACACATGAGCCGTCACACCAATAACGGGTATAAGCTCCCGGTTCTCCCTTGATTCAATATCCCGAATCTCGGTAACCACCTCAAAACCATTCCATTTCGGCATGGTGCAATCCAGAAACACAAGATCAAAATGCCTGTTCCTATACAACTCTATAGCTTCTTCACCGTGCCTCGCCCTGACCGGGGTAACACCAAGATCCTGCAGATAACTGGAAATAACAATCCAGTTGGTGTTGTTATCTTCAGCCACCAGCACCTGCCGCCCGGTAAAACGGAACGCGCTGATATCAAACACCGGCACCTCCTGTTCCCAGGTATCTACCGCGCTCACCTCCAGAGTAACCTGGAACCAGAATCGGCTGCCTTTTTCTGGCTCGCTGACAAAATCGATAGTTCCCCCCATTCGCTCAACCAGCTGTCGACAGATGGTCAACCCCAGCCCTGAACCGCCAAAACGGCGTGATGTATCCGACGAGCCCTGGGTAAAGGAGTTAAACAAAACACCATGGAATTCCGGCTGAATGCCAATCCCCGTATCTTCCACCTCGACCCTTATACGTAGCTGTTCATCATCAGCCCACTCCCTGCGCACCTTAAGAGAAATTCTTCCTTTCTCAGTAAATTTACAGGCATTACCCAGCAGGTTAACGATTATCTGCCGGAGACGTGTTGGATCTCCTAGCACCTCATCAGGAAATTCCGGGTCCATAATAAATTCAAGATGCAGCCCTCGTTGTTCTGTTTCAATCTGGAACATATCCACAACCCGGTCAAACAGCTGGGTCAGGGAGAAAGGAATATGTTCCAGGTTAATCTGCCCGGCGCTGATACGGGAATAATCAAGCACATCATTAATAATTGTCAGCAGAGACTGCCCGGAATCAGTGACCGTTGCCGTATATTTTTTCTGCTGGCCATTTAGCGGGGTACGGCTGAGCAGATCGGTAATACCAAGAATGCCATTAAGCGGTGTACGGATCTCATGACTGATACGGGCCAGAACCTCGCTTTTCGCCTGGTTCTCCGCCCGTTCAGTTACCGCCTGCAACCGACTTGACTGCTCACTGCCGCGCAACAGGTAGACTCTGTAACTCAGACCAATCAGTAAAACGATATATTCCGTAAGGAAAGCCACCTTCAAACCGTAGATAGAGTTCATATAATTATGAATCAGCCCGAAATTTGAGGAGATCACAAAAATACAGATCATAAAACACAGTGACCAGGCCAGCAGAAACACCATTGCAGGCCTGTCCCCCTGCAGTGAACGATACAGGGACTGAATAAACATACCCAGAACCATCAGGCTGATAGGAATAACAGCCAGGAATGACGCCAGATAATAGGGCAGCCAGGGAGCAATCGGTATCAGGAACAGCATATGACCGACAAAAAGCCGGTTAACTATATCAACTTTGGGCAGAAATGTTCTCAGGCGCAGATAGCGCCGGGCAAATAACATAAGAAATGCGCCGTTCATACATTCAAAATAAACGACTGAGTACTCCTGAAAATCAAGGGAGTCAGGCCAGAACAAAAAACCTGAGCCATCCAGAGCCATAACCGTTAATGTCGCGCTGACAACATGGAACAGGTAAAAGATATAAATATCCTCTTTCAGTACTGCAGCCACCATAAGCGCGATCAGGATAACCGTCAGGCAAATTCCATAAAAAAGGCCATCTCCCATATATCGGGCTTCAGTCTCTTCCATAAGAGCCTTGTCCCCGACTATGGTCATGGGCAAGTGCATGGAGCTGGTGCTCTGGACTTTGATATACCAGGTTTTTCTTTCTTCAGCCTTTAAGGTAAGGGGGAAAGTGACCAGCCGTCGGGCCATTGGCCATTCTCCCCGGGGGATACGGTCCCCACCTTTCATTTCGCTCCAGCCGCCATCAACAGGAGAAAACAGGGAGACATAATCAAGACGGGTAAAACCAGATTCCAGGAAAACTTTCAAGGGAACAGTATCCTGGTTCTTTAGCTGAAATCTTAGCCAGACCACCTCTGATGTATAGGCAAGGTTCAACTGTTCCACATGAACCCGGGAAAACTCACCATTCTCATAACGCTTAATAACATCGTCTATCGTCAGAGAGTTATCTTTTGTCCGGTATATATCGAAGTACTTTGCCAAGGGCTGAAAAGGCTGGTTATCTCCCACGTTAAAAACTGCAGCCGATACCTGGGTCACCAGCACCATACATCCAAGAAAAAAACTTCCCAGAAGAAACCAGCGAACCCGCTCAACCATCCTCGCAATGGACATCTTCATACTTCTACTAGCGTATTAATGGGTTTCGTTATCGTTATTGCTGCTATTGTGGGCAATACTTCCCCGGTGGGCAACCAGGTCTGTTCTTCCATTACAGGCACAGGTACTCTATACACCCGAACAATATTAATGATTCAAAACGGCCAGCTCGTTATTTATGCCAGAAGAAGCGATGTCACTCTCCCTCCTCAGCACTATCGCCGGTTTTGCCTATGCAGGCCTTATTGTTGCTTTTGTTCTTATCGTGATTATGAAACGGCGCCCCGTTGGCGTGACCCTATCCTGGCTGTTGCTGCTGATTGTTCTGCCCGTTGGCGGAATTCTTCTATTCCTCCTGTTTGGTCACCAGCGACTGGGCAGTAAACGCCTGGAACGGGCCGCTGTCCTGAACCCGGGATATAATGAATGGCACAGCCACCTGCGTCAGATTCTTCCCCAAACCGGTCCTCCCCTGCCCAACCATAACCGGGTTTACAGCCTTACCGAACATACCACCAGCATTCCCGCGCTGAGCGGCAATAACCTTATTCTTTACCATGAAACCAGCACAATCTTTCATGCCCTGTTAAAGGATATTGAGCAGGCTACCGAAAGCATTCACCTGGAATTCTATATCTGTGAATCCGGTGGCCAGGTCGACCATATCTTCTCAGCCCTGGAATCCGCAGCCAAACGGGGGGTCATCTGCCGAATTCTGCTGGATGCTGTAGGCAGCAGCAATTTCCTTCGCAGCCCTGAAGCCCTCAGAATGAAAGCTGTCGGTATACAGGTGCGAGCCTCTCTCCAGGTAGGCCCTGTGAGAATGCTTTTTGAGCGAATAGACCTGCGTAACCACCGCAAACTGGTCGTCATTGACGACTGTATCGCCTGGACAGGCAGCGCTAATCTGGTTGACCCGGCGCTTTTCAAGCAGGATGTCGGCGTAGGCCAGTGGATAGACGGTATGGTGCGTATCCAGGGTCCTGCAGCTCATGTTGCCGGTGTCGTTTTCCTCTATGACTGGGTGCTGGAAACAGGGGAGGATGTAGAAGTTTTCAGCCAGACCTATCAATATCCGGAAACTATATCTGAAGATAATGCGGCCATCCATGTTATGCCTTCCGGACCGGGAGTTGATCGTAAAGCTATTCATCAGGTACTTCTGGCTGCTGCTTATGAGAGCCAGCAGGAACTGATTATCACCACCCCTTACTTTGTACCCGATGAAGCTCTGGTCACGGCTCTGTGCACAGCCGCTATGCGCGGTGTCCAGGTTACTCTGATTGTGCCCGAGCGTAATGACTCACGTATGGTCTATTTCGCCAGCCGCTCTTACTACGATGAACTGCTGAAAGCCGACGTCCAGATCCTGCATTTTACCGATGGGCTGCTTCATACCAAATGTGTTCTGGTGGACCGGGAAACCGTATTGTTCGGGACAGTAAATCTTGATATGCGCAGTGTCTGGCTCAATTTTGAACTGACTTTGATTATTTATAATCAGGACTTTGGCCAGCATATGACCACATTAATGGAAGACTATATCAGCCGCTCACAAAAACTCGACAGATACACCTGGCAACAACGTCCCTTTCTCCAGCGCCTTGCGGAAAATACCGCGCAACTGTTAAGCCCACTTCTTTAAAACGACTTCTGCCAGACAGGCTTATCGGGCTCATCATCATTGCCGGGAATACCAGAACAGAAGGGGAATAACCGGCAGAATGATCATCAGCCCGAAGCGCAGCAACTCTGACCACTGGTGGGTTTCATTAATCTGCCAGCTCCATGACGCCAGTAACAGCACAGGCACGCCGACAATAACCAACGTAGCCAGAAGAAAAACAACGATCCATGTCTGTTTTTTGCCCATGCTTACTTTTTTCCCTGCTTCATTTTGCCCGTTTTCCATAACAGACTCTGTTCAGCATAGATAAAAAGCCTGGCCGAAAAAGCCAGGCTGGAAGAGGTAATCAGAGAATATGGGCACAGACTTCCGGGTCTTTCCGCTCCAGGTAGTGTGTAGACTGAATCCTGCGAATGGTACGGGATTTACCCCGAATCAGCAGGGTTTCCGTGGTCGCCATATTGCCCTGGCGGAACACGCCCTGCAGCAAGTCACCTTTGGTAATACCTGTAGCGGAGAAAATAACTTCATCGGTAGACACCAGACGCTCCATGGGTAATTTGATGCCCGGTTCAATGCCCATTTCCAGACAGCGCTCCCGCTCAAGGTTTCCGGCTTCAATATTTGCCGGAGTATCACCCTTGGCTTCGTTGCGCAGTACCAGACGCCCCTGGAGTTCTCCATTCAACGCCCGGATAACCGCAGCGGAGACAACACCTTCCGGCGCGCCGCCAATACAGTACATGGCATCCACTTCGCTGTCCGGCATACAGGTAAGGATTGAAGCTGCCACATCTCCATCGGGAATAGCAAACACCCGCACTCCGAGATCCTGCATCTGTTGGATAACCCTGTCGTGACGGGGCTTGGCGAGGGTAATCACTGTCAGCTTATCAAGACCTTTCCCAAGGGCACCGGCAATGGCCCGCAGGTTATCTTCCAGGGGGCGGTCAATATCAATCACGCCTTTTGCCCCAGGGCCAACGGCCAGTTTTTCCATATACATATCGGGTGCCTTGAGGAAACAGCCCTTACGGGCAACAGCCATAACCGCGATAGCGTTAGGCTGGCCCATGGCTGTCATACGTGTGCCTTCAATGGGATCAACGGCAATATCCACCGCGTCACCCTGCCCCCTGCCAACCTTTTCACCGATGTAGAGCATGGGGGCTTCATCAATTTCTCCTTCACCAATAACGATCTCTCCGTCAATTTCCACCTGATTCAACAGAGTACGCATGGTATGTACGGCTGCGGCATCTGCCTTGTTTTTATCCCCCCGTCCCAGCCATTTATAAGCAGCCAGGGCTGCGGCTTCCGTTACCCGGGAAAACTCAATTGCCAGCTCTCGCTTCATGGTAAAAGTCCATTTGCATATAAAAATCGACCTGACTCTATAGCAAAGCCCAAACCATCTCCAGATATTCCCAATGTTCACCTTGTCCCTGTTTACACAAACTGTGTGAACGCAATGCCTGTACATAAAAATTTACACAATCCACCAATATGCGTATTGATATGTAATAAAAAAACAGGAGCCTGCCGACCATAAACAGCGACAGGCCAGGTGGATGGATGGGTGCTGCTAGGTTAATTCTGCTTCTTCTTCGTAGGGTTTCGCCCTTTCGGCCCTTACAACGACAGAAGGACGCCGCTTTTTCGGCGGGACCCTCATTTTCGTAACAGCCTGAGGCATTTCCTGGATTTCCATGTCCTCTTCTTCCTCACTTTCAATCTCCTGGCTCTGTAACCGGGCAGTTTCAGCCTGTCTCTCCACTTCCGCTCTTGCTGCTTCCTGTTCTTTCACAAGAGCCTGTTTCTGCTTACTCAACAGTTCCTGCTCAAAGGTCTGACTCCATTCTTCCCCTTCGCCTACGCTCCAGGCCAGCATATTAGGTGTCATGGCTTCTTCTGGTGCCCTTAACAGATTTTTCAGGGTTTCAAAGCCGGAAGGTTTCTCCCCTTTCGCAATTAGCTGCTCTTTGCCCTTCTGCCGGAGGTAGGTTTCCAGGGGAATACCACCGGTAAGTTCTCCCTTCTCATCTCTGTGCATGTCGTCCTGCACAAACCAGACACCACTGAAACAGCGGAAGGTCACATGGTGTCCAGAGTAGCAGTCAACACCCTGATGGCACATCATTGCCCGCAAATGCCCAGTACATGACCTTTCTGCACCGTCAACAACAACTGGCAAATCAATCAAACCTTCACTGTCGCAGACTGCCGCGACTGATTCATGGTGCAGCTTGCCAATAAACTTCTGCCGGTTTTCTGCCAGGCGCTCAGGGGCGATCCTGAACTTCAGCTCCCCCTTTTCATTTTTCATTTCAAGAAGGGACTTTTTACGGGCGATCAGGATAGAAATAAGATCTTGCCTGTCACTCTCTGCTCCGGTCCAGTACCTGGATACTATGGACTCAATCATCTCATCAGAAACAGATGCCAGCCTTTCCATTCCCACTTGAAGGATTTCATCATCCACGCTGCTGAAACAGTCTTCACGCAGAAGTAGCTCCAGGGTAGTCGGAGCACCGTCAGAGGTTAACTGATAAGGCATTTTGCTGCCGTCGTCACTCATACCCAGACAGTAGAACTGGGTTCTGCACACAATCGTGTCAGTGGCGATATCTTCGGCAGTTTCCTCTTCTTCACTCTCATTAAACCCGGGAACCAAACGACTTCTGGTAACATTCACATTGCCAAGGAACGCATCAAGCACAACACCGGATCCTCCCACGGCACCGTCTTTCAGTGCCTGGATGCCAACCCCGGGTTTATAATCAAACTTACGTGTTGAGACCTGCCTCTGGTGATAATCATTCAGGTATTCTGTCAGGAGATAATGCTCACCTGTTTTTTCTGATGTCACAGCCCTTATATTCGCCACAGGAATATTTGCGCACGCATACAGTTCCCGGGCAATCATCATCAGTTCAATATCATGCTTGTCCAGTCCACACTCTCCATTAACGCCTCCGGTCACAAAGTAACCATAATCCTGCTCATCGACCATAAACATCTCGTAGCCGTAGCCCCTCTTCAGGCCAGCCCATTCAGGCTGATCACTGTAAGCAAACAGTTCTTCCAGCTTCTGAACACTAATGGGGTGGTCCTCTCGAGCAAAGACTTTAAGTCTCATCCCCAGGGAGTCATTCATGCCGTTTCTCATATGATGGGTTACAGGCCGTGCGCAGGCGATCAGGGTTTGTTCATCCCACTCTGCATCCAGGGCACCCAGACGACGATGAATCTCTTTCCTTATCTGTTTTTTTTCATCCTCAGCGCGGGGAACAGTCTTCAGACGCTCAAGGCTGCTCTCATAGGCCTGCCTGACCTTCTCCTTATCCAGGGTTCTCTGCAGACTGCCAAAGTATCCTTGCGTGGCATTTGTCAGACACTCTGCGAATGTGTCGTCATACTGATCATCCCCAATTGAAAGATCTGCTTCCAGCCAGCAACCGGGTTCCTTAGGCCCAGGTTCGGTGTAAATAACAGGAAAACCATCTATCTCCGCGACTTCCCACTGGCAGTCCGCCTGGGTTACCAGAAACTGTGAGGAATATTTTGCCGGATCATTCAGGTTCAGGGTATTGACAAGCATGCTGACAAATTCCTCAGCATCCTGTTGTTTTATCTCTGCCATAACAACTTTCACTTCCTGCTGACTCAGCTTTTTGTGCTCTCGCGGCTGTTCAGGAAAAATACGCAGAACTGCTGGGTCTTTAAATTCATGGCCATATTCATAAAGCGCTTTGATGAAGTTTGTGAAGTGCCCTTCACTCACAGTCTTACAACCATTTGGTCTTTTAAGTGTATTAACCAGATGACAGAAGCTGTCTTTTAATTCTCCCCATACCCTTTTCTGTTGCGCTGAAACTGTTTTCCTGTTTTGCCAGACGGCAGGGGGCGGATATTGCTTACTGGTGGATCTCGCGGGGAATCTGGCTTGCCTTAAATCCTGGATTTCCCCATCACTTATCATATGGCTGATAAATGCCATACCAGAACTGATAAAACAGGTATTCGGTGCGACATGGGGCAGGGTTGCGCACATAACTGTGCCAATATCTGTACGTTGACCATAGATATTGTTTTGAGGAACGACAGAGGGTGCTGGCTCCCCACTTCTTACAGCTTTAGTTTCCCGTCTCTTTCGATTACACAGGGGCCTGGCTATGGCCGAACTTTCACCTGTCTCCTCGCTTACGCGAATACGCTTTTCAGTCGGTTCCTGAGCTTCGCTCCAGGTGCGGTCTGTGGTTGCAGCCCGCTTTCTCAAAGAGCTTCTTCGTTGGGACGACTCTTGAGTTAGCTGTTGAGATAGCTGTTGCTGCTGCCCGGTCCTTATACCTGTATCTGTATATTGCATAGCCTTGATACCCTGCATATATGTGAAATATCAGCGGGCAAGGCTAGAGATTTGAATTCTGGAAATACATCACAGGGCAGTTAGCTGAACTGACTACAGAAAGGTTCTGTTTACAGTTTCTCAGTTATATTGCCAATCAGGGGAGCGTTTCTCCAGAAAAGCCCGTACGCCTTCTTTTTGGTTCTCTCCATCGAACAGGGCAATAAACAACTCTCTTTCTGCGGGCAAGGCTTGCCGAACCGGCAGATTGCGGTGCATCTGTACAAGCTGTTTACAGGCAACAAGGCTGTCAGGGCTTTGCTTCACAGCCTGCTCCGCCAGTTCCACAGCCCGCCCGTGAACATCCCCGGAAGAGACCACTTCTTCGACCAGACCAATGGCCAGAGCCTGTTCCGCATTCACTCTTTCACCACAGAGAATCATACGCTTGGCCCAGCCCTCTCCCACCAGAAGGGTCAGGTTCTGCGTCCCTCCGGCACAGGGCAGCAACCCAACATGGGCTTCCGGCAAAGCCATAACGGCATTGTCACTGGCGATACGCAGATCGCAGGCCAGAGCCACTTCAAGCCCTCCGCCCATGGCATAACCATTAATAGCGGCGATGGATAGCCCGCGGAAGTCCGACAGGGTTTCAAAGGCCTGACCAAAAGCCCTGGCAATATCTGCCGCCAGCTTTTTATCTCCATCAGCAAACTGTTTCAGGTCTGCTCCGGCGGAAAAGAACTTTTCGGAGTTACTGGCAATAACAAGGCTGACAATATGGCTGTCCTGATTCAGCTCTTCCACCATCTGTTTCAGCAGATTGAGACTGTCCAGTGTCCAGGTATTGGCCGGTGGATTATTGAGAGTGATAGTGGCCATGGAACCGCGCTTTTCCAGAATCAGGCTGTCTGTCATTGTTATTTATTCCCCTAAGAATGAAATTGAATCATCTTCCAGCACCCGACGGGCAATAATTACCCGCATAATTTCATTAGTGCCTTCCAGTATCTGATGTACCCGGCAGTCCCTGACGTACCGCTCCAATGGATACTCCCGAATATAGCCATAACCGCCATGAAGCTGCAGGGCGTTATTACAGATATCAAAACAGACATCCGTGGCAAAACGTTTGGCCATAGCGCAGTGCATAGTGGCCTGAGGGTCAGCTGTATCCATTTTTACAGCTGCGAGATGGACCATCTGCCGTGCGGCAACCAGATGGGTCGCCATATCCGCCAGTTTGAACTGCAATGCCTGGAACTCGCCAATCGCCCGGCCAAACTGTCTGCGTTCTTTCAGATAGTTGCGGGATTGTTCCAGCGCTGCCCGGGCGGTACCCAGAGAGCAGGTGGCGATATTAATCCGGCCGCCATCAAGTCCCTGCATGGCAAAACGGAAACCTTCCCCTTCTTTTCCCAGGCGGTTGGAAACAGGAACCTTTACATTCTCAAAGGTTATGGTGCGGGTTGGCTGAGCATTCCAGCCCATTTTCTCTTCCTTGCGACCATAGCTGATACCTTCGGCATCAGCGGGAACCACCAGGGCAGAAATCCCCTTCGGCCCGGCCTCACCTGTACGGGCCATAAGAACAAGTACATCTGTACTTCCGGCACCTGAAATAAAACACTTACTGCCATTAATGACGTACTTATTACCTTCACGTTTGGCGGATGTCCGCAGGGAAGCCGCATCACTGCCGGAGCCGGACTCTGTTAAGCAGTAAGAAGCCAGCCGTTCACCGGATACAAGCAGCGGACACCAATGCTCCCGCAGTTCTGCGTTGCCGAAGCTGGCTATCATCCAGGTCGCCATATTATGGATAGTCATAAAGGCTGTAGTGGTTGTACAACCGGCGGAGAGTTCTTCAAAAACCAGACTGGTATCCAGACGGCTCAATCCCATTCCACCTGCATCTTCAGGGGTATAAAGGGAGAGAAAACCCATCGTGCCCGCTCTCTTGATAACATCAACCGGAAACTCACAGTTCCTGTCCCATTGAGCGGCATAGGGTGCCAGCTCTTTGCGGGAAAAATCACGGGCAGAGCTTTGGAACGCTTTTTGATCAGGTGTCAGATCGAAGTTCATGGAAGTCCTGCAATCTGTTTTTTATTATCGGATTATCTTAGGCGAAGGAAAGCCGGGAACCAAACTTTGTCGTCTGGTTCCCGGGTTACAGGTGAGCCACTACTTTGATTCACTTTGACATTCCGGCCTCCCTGCCCGCTAAAGTGCGAGATAGACAAAGGACGAAACAGGCACCCTATCCGCAGACACCTTTTTCCATCAGCTGCCCGATATCCTCAGCACCATACCCAAGGGCTTCAAGCACTTCCCGGGTGTCAGAACCCAACTGGCCACCGGTTACTCTGTACTCCGGCTCGCTGGAAGAAAACTTTATCGGGCTGGCCATCTGGCGAACGGTGCTGCTGTTATCACCGGCAAGGGGAACATCAACAACCATATTCCGTTCCTGAAAGTGGGGATGCTCCACCGCTTCATTAATATCCAGTACCGGCTCAACGCAGATATCCAGCTCACCAAATAATTCCAGCCACTCATCCAGGGTGCGGGTTGCCATAACCTGCTGTATATCTCCCTTGAGAACCTGCTGGCTCTCCAGTTTCATATCCACGGTTCTCTCAAGCCACTCGGGATGACCGATAGCGGTGAAAAATCCCTGGGCAAACTGGGGTTCAAGACCGCCTACCGACAGCCAGCGCTGGTCACTGGTAGAGTAATAGTCGTAAAAGATACCACCATTGAGCATTTCGCTGCCGAACTGCGGAGCCTTGCCACCGGCCAGGCATCCCGGAGCCGAAATAGCATTCAGGGCCATGGCGCAGTCACTCATACTGATATCAATAAACTGCCCTTCTCCGGTGACCTGTCTCTGGATCACAGCGGCCAGAATGCCCATAACCGCATGCTGGGAACCGCCGGCGATATCAGCGACCTGGGTTCCGGACAACACGGGGCCGGTTTCCTGCCGGCCACTATAGGAAGCCAGGCCCGAGAGAGCCAGATAATTAATATCGTGCCCAGCCCTGTCTTTCATAGGACCAGTTTGCCCGTATCCGGTTATGGAGCAGTAAATAATGCCAGGGTTAATCTCTTTCAGCTGCTCATAACCCAGCCCGAATTTCCCCATAACTCCCGGACGGAACTGTTCCACGACAATGTCGTACTCCTTTACCAGCTGCTTAACAACGTTAACTGCCTCGGGAGTTTTCAGGTTCAGACCCAGGCTCCGTTTGTTGCGGTTCAGGGACGCATGTAAAGCCGATACATTTTTTTCCACAAACGGTGGCGTGAAACGGGTGATGTCATGGCGTCCCAGGGCCTCAATATGCAGAACATCCGCCCCCATATCTGCCAGCAACTGCGTAGCATAAGGACCCGGCAGCAGAGTGGATAAATCAAGAACCTTTAAACCAGCAAGGGGACGATTCATAGAGCATTCCTTATTTTTCTTGGATTGGGCTGTACTTGAGTTTCCATGAGTGTATGTGCTTGCGGGCAGAGCGGAAATAACCAAACCACTCACAAGAGTTGGCTCTTATGCCTATCCTGCTGGTCACCGAAGATGCTCTTCGCAATGAAAGACCATGAAAGAAAAAAGGCAGACTGCTACACCCTGAGCTTTCACGCATTATCACCGGACCTGGCCAGGGGCTGGCAATACTGTCAATAAAAGCCCCGCTACCACTCAAAGTGATAGCGGGGCCGGAGAAAAAACAGCTATAGCTGTTTCAGTTTTCAGGGATTAATCCTCGAAGATTTCACCCTTCTCAGCCTTTTCAACCAGAAGGGCTGGCGGCGTGAAACGGTCACCATAGCTGGCAGCCAGTTCCTGGGCACGGGCAACAAACTTCTGCAGGCCATACTGGTTAATGTACTGCAGAGCACCACCACTCCAGGCAGCAAAGCCGATACCAAAGATAGAACCCACATTGGCATCACGAACAGCGGTCAGAACATTTTCCTCGTAGCAGCGTACGGTTTCGATGGCTTGGATAAACAATATCCGTTCTTTAATATCCGCCAGAGGCATCAGGTTCTCGCCGCCATAAATATCCTTCAGCAGCGGGCTCAGATGCTTTTTGCCACCTTCGGGATAGTCATAGAAGCCAGCGCCTTTCGCCTTGCCATAACGCTCTTCCCCCAGCAGACGGTCAATCACAGCCTCGCAGGGGTGAGATTCGTAAGTTTTGCCTTCCGCTTCCAGATCTTTGATGGTCTGATTACGGATTTTCGCTGTGAGTTCCAGACTGACTTCGTCACAAATGGCCAGAGGGCCAACCGGCATACCCGCCAGTATGGCTGCGTTCTCAATGGCAGCAGCCGGTACGCCTTCACCCAGCATGGCTACGCCTTCATTCACAAAGGTGCCAAACACACGGGAAGTGAAGAAACCGCGGCTGTCATTAACGACAATCGGCGTCTTGCGAATCTGCAGGACAAAGTCGTAAGCCAGGGCCAGCGTCTCATCGGAGGTCTTCTTGCCGCAGATAATCTCTACCAGGGGCATCTTATCCACAGGGGAGAAGAAGTGCAGACCGATAAAGTTTTCCGGACGTTCGGAAGCCGTCGCCAGACCGGTAATAGGCAGAGTTGAAGTGTTGGAGGCAAATACTGCAGTGCTGTCCAGCTGGGCTTCCGCTTCTTTGGTTACCGTAGCTTTCAGGTCACGGTTCTCAAATACGGCTTCAATCACCAGATCACAACCCGCCAGGTCTTCCGCAGACGTGGTTGGCGTAATGCGTGAGAGAATGGCTTCGCTCTTGGCTTCTGTACTCTTTTTCTCAGAAGCAGGCTTCCGGGACAGCTTCTTTTTCAGAATGCCAGCGGAGTAGGCTTTGCCTTTGTCAGCTGACTCCTGGGAAACATCCTTCAGTACCACTTCAATACCCGCGCTGGCGGCAGACCAGGCTATACCCGCGCCCATCATGCCGGCACCCAGTACACCTACTTTCTTTACAGCCTTCTTTTCAAACTCTTTAGGGCGGCGTGCACCGGCCTTGATCTCATTCAGCTGGAACCAGAAGGTGCCAATCATGTTTTTGCTGACCTGGCCAATCACCAGCTTGGTGAAGTAACGGCTTTCGATACGCAGGGCGGTATCAAAATCAACCTGGGCACCTTCAACAGCAGCGCTCATGATTGCTTCTGGCGCGGGGAAACAGCCTTTGGTTTTATTACGCAGCATGGCCGGAGCGATAGGCAGCTTCTGGGCCATGGCTGGGTTGGCAGGAGTGCCGCCGGGAATCTTGTAGCCTTTCTGATCCCAGGGCTGGGCAGCTTCCGGGTTGGCTTCAATCCAGGCGACAGCCTTGGCCAGCATGTCGTCGGCATCGGTTGCCAGCTCATCCAGCAGGCCAAGCTTCATGGCTTTGGAGGGAGGCATCTGCTTGCCTTCCAGCAGCAACGGGAATGCGGCTTCCAGGCCCAGCTTGCGAACCGTACGCACAACACCACCGGCTCCGGGCAACAGGCCGAGGGTCACTTCCGGCAAACCAATCTTGATACGCTCGTCGTCGAGACAAACGCGGTGGTGACACATCAGGCTGAGTTCCCAGCCTCCGCCAAGAGCCGCACCATTAATGGCCGCGACAACCGGCTTGCCCAGGGTTTCAATCTGGCGCATGCAGGCTTTCATCTCTTCAACGGTCTTGTAGTACTCTTCCGCCTGTTCCGGCTGTACCTTGATAATCAGGCTCAGATCACCACCGGCAAAGAAAGTTTTCTTGGCGGAGCGCAGAATCACACCTTTAATAGAGTCCGCTTCTTCCACCAGTCGGTGACTGACCTCCCGAAAATCCTTCTGGAAGGCTTCGTCCATCACATTGGCGGAACCGCTGGGGCGGTCGAGAACCAGGTGAACAATATTTTTGTCGTCTTTTTCGTAACGAATAGATGTCATGTTCCCTTCTCCCTTATGCCCGTTCTGTCAAACTTTTAAGAGCAACGTTTTCAACAATTGTCGCGATACCCATACCGCCACCTACACACAGGGTCACCAGACCGTAGCGCTGATTACGGGCCTCCAGCTCATCCAGTACTGTACCAACCAGCATGGCACCGGTGGCACCCAGGGGATGCCCCATGGCAATGGAACCACCGTTTACATTAATTTTTTCCCAGGGCACACCGCTCTCTTTCTGGAAGCGCATAACCACAGAGGCAAAAGCTTCGTTGACTTCGTAAAGGTCAATATCTTCAAAGGTCAGGCCGGCCAGGGCCAGGGCCTTACGGGCAGCGGGAGCCGGGCCAGTTAGCATAATGGTGGAATCTGTACCCACAATCGCGGTGGAAACAACCCGGCCACGGGGCTTGATGCCCATTTTCTTACCGGCTTCTTCAGTACCCATCAGCAGAACCGTGGCACCATCCACAATGCCGGAAGAGTTACCGGCATGGTGAACGTGATCAATGGCTTCAACCTGTGGATATTTTTCCCTGGCTACGCTGTCAAAACCCATTTCACCCATCATCTGGAAGGAAGGCTTCAGGCCGGCAAGACCTTCAACGGTGGTGTCCGGGCGAATAAATTCGTCTTTGTCGAGAATGGTGATGCCGTTAAGGTCTTTCACTGGGACAACAGAGCGGGAGAACGCACCCTTTTCCCAGGCCGCCGCCGCCTTTTTGTGGGACTGGGTGGCGTAGGCATCTACGTCAGCACGGGTGTAACCATCCAGTGTGGCGATCAGGTCAGCGCCAATACCCTGGGGCATAAAACCTGTCGCCATGTTGGTTTCCGGGTCCATCATCCAGGCACCGCCATCGCTGCCCATGGGAACCCGGGACATGGATTCCACACCACCAGCCACAACCAGTTGTTCCCAGCCGGAACGGATTTTCATAGCCGCGAGGTTTACGGCTTCCGACCCAGAGGCGCAGTAACGGTTAAGGGTGACACCGCCTACATCATCGTTCCAGCCGGCTTTCATGGCGGCAACCTTGGCGATATCACAGCCGGTATCACCCACGGCGGATACACAGCCAAGGACAATATCGTCCACAGCATCGGTTTCAAACCCGTTACGCTGCTGAAGGGTGTTGAGGAGATCTGACAGCATATTGACCGGTTTCACTTCATATAAAGAACCGGTTTTCTTACCCCGCCCACGGGGGGTGCGGATTGCATCGTAAATATAGGCTTCAGTCACTGGATGTTCCTTCCCTTTCATGTGTGCCATACAAAATAGCGGAGAGGGCTGGAGTCTCAATGGCAGAAGAGCCCAGAAACAATGACCTGATAGATCAGGTTACAGGCCAGTTGGATCCCGTGTTATGCTTTTGGGCGTTTGCTTTCCACTGCGGGGCTTTGCTGAAAAGCCTGCCTTTTCCTGGCCACGCTGAAAGGGATTATGGGAGCGGCTTCTGCTTTTGCAGTTTGTTCAAGACGCTGGGAAATTTGCTCCACTCTCTCCCTCAGTACTGATAAATCGGGGCGCTTCGCCCTCTTTATATGAAGACCGGGCAGCGCAACTGTTTTTATTAATTCCAAAGCGCTCAGCCTGTCGCTGTCTTCGAGGGTGGGGTCTACCAGTTCATTACGGTGTTTTTTCCAAATCCTGCCCTTTTCCCGGAAAATACTGATCTTCTTCTTTTCTTCACCACCAGCCCCCTCCTGAAACGCCCAAAGCGCATCACAGACTTCTCCCCGACCAAGGGAAATTATCACACCGCAGCCACTGAAAACGTCCGACTTCTCATCGACCATATGTTTACTTTCAGGATCAAGGTGTAAAGGATATTCCGTCATTACTATATGCTGCCCTTCCGTACAACTGGCGCCGAAATCAATAATTTTCAGTCTTTGCTCCGGAGGAAGTGCCTCGTTTATCATCAGGTTATCGCACTTTAAATCATTATGATAAACCTTCTCTCCATGCATATAAGCCAGCCCTGACAACAACCCCTTGATCAGAGCCAGACGTTCAAACATATCTCCGCCCCGCCCATCTTCCAGAAGATCTGACAGGCTCTCCGGAACATAATCCAGCATTAGGTGGGCATGAACCCCATCCCCGTAGAATCCCCAGAACTTAATAATATTGGGATGGCTCAAGCGCTTAAGGATATCGGCCTCGTCCCACAGGCCCCAATAAGTCAGCAGGCTGACATCTTCCTCTGAGTCTTCTGCCTCTTTATCTTCATCATTAAGGCTCACTTTCATGGCATAAGGGGTACTACCATCGACGGATCTGACCATATAAACAATGCTGTTATAGCCTCGCCCCAGATAGGTCTGGGGGGCTGCTGTCATGGCTTTAAGCTCATCAAGGCTTTTGCCATTGAGCAAATGGCACTCGCGTTTTGTCTCTCCCCAGATACCCTCCTGCCTGCAACTATGAGTACTTGCGACAGATCGCCCCCCTTGCGTTCCCGAGCCGGGTTTCACTGAATCTGTCTCATCCGTTGCTGTTCCTGCGAACAATTCCTGGGAGATAGCAAAACCAATTCCAAGTTGTTGCATCGCCTTCTTTCCCCTGATAATTATTCATAAATCATCAGCGTGCTTTTCTTCAGGAGCACTAACTGCAGAGACAGAAACAATAACAGCCCCGGAAAAAGGAGCTGTTATTTGGTGAAGCGGGTTATTTTGGAGAAATAATCAGTGGCGTGCAGAGTCGACCGGCAGGCTTTCCAGAATGGTATCCATGGCTTCCTTACGGGTGGCGTGGGGATCAAATTCGGCAGGCTCCTCTATTTCCTGCTTTTCCGAGATCATCTCCGCCAGATCACGGGAGAAACTCTCCAGAAGCTCCTGAATGTCCTCATTCTGATCTGTCAGGGCATTATCAAACTGGATAACGAAAACCGGATTGTTTTCGCTGTCTTCCCGGGTGGTTTCATACAGTCCCAGGCGAAAATGGTCATCATCACTCAAATCAGCGAGCGCAAAAGAGCGGGTGGATACACTGGACTTAAGTACGGTCATTAACTCCAGAGCATCAGCCCCTGAGACCATACCCCGTTTCAGGCACTGGGAAATAAACTCTCTGGGAGTCTGCCGGGAATCCCGGAACCTCTCCAGCAAGTCCTGATGCCTTATCAATTCATTCTCGGAGCTGGAACTTTTCTTGCTTATCATAATGCCCTTCCCTCCTGTATCTCTCTTTTCAGTGTACCCGGCATTTCTCACTGATGGAAATCATTACACTTCAGAAAGAAAGAAGACAATACTCTGAAAGAAAGGCATTTTCCCTGCAATAATATCTCACTGCCAACGGCAGCCACTGTTTACAGCATAAAAACAGCCCTGAGCAAAGAATATTGCCCACACTTAATCATGAAAAAAGCAATACTCAGTAGAAGGATCAGATAAGATTCTTACAATAACATTACCGACACTTACTCTTACTCCATTTGGAATGTACACCTCTGATCCTCCCCCGATAATACTGCCGGAGGAACAAGATTCCATTTTGAAGACATCAATTTGAAGTGAACAGGATATGCGTCATTACCGGCACTCATACAGAGACCCGGCACCCAAAGCACACCGTCCCCATCTACACTTCCACAGCCTGTACCCCAGCCAGGGCTGGTACAGAGAGAATAATAGGACTTCGGGCAATATCTCTCGCTTGCACAGACAGAATCCTTGTCACCAGGGCATGGGAACCAGTAGTGGGCCATAGAGGTCTGTGGCGAAGAGAAGAACAGGCACAGTGCAAACGGCGCACTCTTAAAGACACTTTTTTTAATAGACATCGCCTTAACCGACACAGCCTTAATAGGAATAGGTATTTTCTGCATTAGATAACCCCTTTCTGAGACTTCCCCTGTTCAAAAATAGGCAGGGTCATGTGTTTCTGCAAACGACACATTCAATGTAATAAACAGATAAAGTTTTATCCCACAAGTGCTTCTGCTGTCCCTTCATTCACAGTCGTCTGGTGTTTACCCCTTACGGCAATATGTGCTCTTCATGTGCTCTTCACGCCAGGCACCGGGAGTCAGCCCAGTCCACTTTTTAAAAACTCTGCGGAATGTGCCGGGCTCGGCAAACCCCGTAACTTCAGCAATAGCGTTGATGGACATATCCTGACGTAACAGGTGATAAGACAGACCAAAAGAGATATTCAGCTAAACTAACCGCGCCTTGTAACCAGCAGACCTTTTAGTAGAGTGAGGGGTGTTTTATGAGAGTATCCAGAACTAATCATATTCTCTCTTTTTTTATTGCCAGAGTTTTTCTGGGTTTAATTCTCGCAGTCTGTTTCCAGCTATCTTATGCCGTGAGTGATTGTGAGCTTGTTGAGTCTTTTCGATTTGATGATATTACTCCAGTCTGTACAGTGGACCCCTCCCCTGAAACTATTAATTCCAGGAAAATGGTAAAAATCAGTCAGGGAATTTTTGGGAAAAAGCTATTCGATTGCGGGCAGAATATTTTTATCGGTGACTACGCCGTATCAAGCTGGAGTGAAATGTACTGCACCCAGCATGCAGCTAAAAATATAGTCCTCAAAAAGCTGAGACGTGATAACCCCAAAGTGGTTTTACAGGAAGTTGAGTACCTGAAAGAAAAAAAATATGTAGGTATTTTTGGTTCTCAGGACAGTGAAACCCTCTCTCTTGCTTACTACAGAACCAGAGACCTGAATTTACAACCTGAAATTGCAGATTCCCATTCGGACCTGCAGCCTGATTCGCTGTCTGACAATACATCAGAGCCGGCCACGATGGATTGTGTTAATTGTTTTGCAGCATGTGGAGCCTGTGATTCTATTGTAGGGTTTCCAGCATGTATAGCTATGGCAATTTTTCAAGATCAGGGAAGGTGCTGTCATTGTGGAGTCCTCATGAATTGTGGAAAGAAAGTGCATGGTAAGATGGTTTGCCCTTATAACGTATGCTTAGTATCAGGTATGAAGCCATGTTAAGGTAAATCTGTTCAACTTCAGATAAATACTCCTATTTTTCCATGTTTAAGAGCCTGTTCATGGTCTTTCGTGAAAAGCGAAAGATTGTGAACAGGCTCTAACAACCTCTCTCAATTGGAGAGGTTTTATCCCACAGGCACTTCTGCTGCCGTTTCACTCGTGGCCACCTGCCGCTTGCCCCTTGCGGCAATATGCTCCTCCCGCCAGGCTCCGGGGGTCAGTCCTGTCCACTTTTTAAAAGCCCGGTGAAATGTACTGGGCTCGGCAAATCCCGTAACTTCAGCAATATCGTTTATGGACATATCCTGGCGTAACAGGTGATAAACAGCGATATCTTTACGAATACTGTCTTTTATTTCCCGGTAAGAGTTGCCCTCTTTCTTCAGTCGGCGCCGAAGGGTCTGGGTCGACATATTCAGAGCTTCGGCGATATCGTCAAACGACGGCAGCTCTTCATACTGCATATTGGTCAATCGTCTTCGAATACGGGAAGAAAGACTGTCATCGTGCCGGTAACGGGTGAGCATATTGCCGGGAACAGCGGAGAGGAAATCGGTCAGGGAACGGGCATCCTGCACAACCGGCATGGTCAGATAGCGGGAACCAAAAACAATTCTGTTGGACTGCTGCCGGTAGTTTCGGGAACAGGGGAATACCAGGCTGTACTCATCGGCTTCCAGGGGTTCGGCGCTGCAGAAATCAACCCGGTTAAGCAGCAGGTGACGGCCAACCATCCAGCTGCTCCAGCGTATCAGGCAGATAAACAGGGTCTCGATAAGAAAGCTGTCATCAATATCACCAGGCTCAATATGCTCGACTTCCAGGCTGACCTCTTCTCCCTGGCAGGACAGGGTGTAACGGAAACTGGAGGCAACCATCTCAAAGAAACGAATACTCCGGCGCAGAGCATCTCCCAGGGTGGCACAGGTTATACATGCCTGGGCCATCATGGCAAAAGCCCCAGGAGGGCATCGGCTGCCGGACAGCCCAAAGAACTCATCATCCAGGGTCAGGCAGATTAACTGCACGAGCTCGCTGTAGATTTCCGGATCCACCCGCATATCATCATTGACCAGAACATCCGTATCTATACCCAGCTTCCTGAGCAGAGACTCAGAGGACATTCCACGACGTTCCACCCCTTTCAGGGAAGAACGGACAAACACACTGGCAATCGTTCTTTGCTTTGCTTGGTCAAGCATAGGTATGGCTTGTTTTTTCGCCGACAACCGGATGATTGTTCCACTACATAAGCCATGACGCAATGCCCCGGGACCGGGTTCTGCAACTGTATCACCTCTTCCCCCAAAGCTCGCTCCAGACCATGCTCTACAGCAAGAAAAGCATCCATATTCTTGAATTGCCGGGTTGGGCGATGGATACTTCTGACAAATCTAATAATCAAAGGCTTAAATCGCTTAAGGCGGTAACTTTCTATGCGCTACTTTCTTGCTATTCTGCTGCCTCCTATCGCTGTCCTGTTGTGCGGCAAACCCATCCAGGCCCTTCTTAACCTGCTACTGACTTTACTGGGCTGGATTCCCGGTGTCATTCATGCCCTGTTCGTTGTGAACAGCCACCTTGCAGACAAACGCAATCAGGAACTGGTAGATGCGATCAGGAAGAATGATGATTAATTCCAAAACCCTTACCGCAACTGTAGCGCTCTGTGCTTCCCTGATTCTGACCGGGTGCCAGACCACCTATTACAGCGCCATGGAGAAAGTCGGCATCCACAAACGGGACATTATGGTAGACCGTATTGAGGAAACCCAGGATGCCCAGGAAGAAGCCAAAGAGCAGTTTCAGTCCGCCCTGGATCAGTTCCGCAGTGTCGTCAGCTTTGATGGCGGCAACCTGGAAGCACTTTACGATAACCTGAACAGTGAATATGAAAACAGCGTCGCGGCAGCCGATAATGTCCGCGACCGTATCGAAAGCGTTGAAAATGTGTCCGAAGCTCTGTTCGAGGAGTGGGAAGAGGAACTGGAACTCTACAGCAACGCCAATCTCAAACGCGCCAGCCAGAAAAAACTGAACGATACCCGTCGTCAATACAAGAAAATGCTGGCCAACCTTGAGAAGACTGAAAAACAGATGCAGCCGGTTCTTGATGCCTTTCAGGACCAGGTGCTTTATCTCAAGCACAACCTCAATGCTCAGGCTATCAGCGCACTCAAAGGTGAATTTGGCAGCATTAAGGCGGATATCGAAAAGCTGATGAAGAATATGCAGCGCTCGATTGATGAATCCCGCCGGTTTGTGGAAACTCTCAAGCAGCAATAAGACCACCCACCGAAAGATTCTCTCCTTCGGTGGATTTACCCTGACAAGTCTTCAGTTATTCAAGCATACCAGCCCTTCACACCGACCTTATTTGCAAAAATGATATAAACGACCAACCACTTTTGCATTTCTGTGGATTCCCGCAACAAGCCTCCCTGCGTACCCTGATTCTGTATTTCTACAACTTGCCACAATCATGAAAAGCACAATGTGTTCATAAGAATAAGAAATTGAAGCCGCACTCAACTCCAGCGGTCTGCACTCAGACAACTGCATACCTGAACTTCAATAACCACCACCGGACCAGCCATCAGGTTCTGTGGTTTTGTTCGCCCTGAATTCCGTACGGCAAGACCGGAACAGAGCATTGAAAACAGGAGCAGAGTCTGGGTTTCCTCAAGAGGTAGTCGATGTTGAAGCAACAGATCCGATCAATTCTCCTGAAAGGGGGTATACCTGTACTTATAGGTCTTCTGCCTGTAAGTGCACTGGCCCAGTTCCAGGCAGCACCTGATCCTGACAGCCATTCCAATGGAAACAGTGGCAAATTCTCTCCAGCAGCTCCACCTGTTGAGGAAGGGACTCAAGTCATAATACTTCCCCCTCCCCGCACAGTAGGATCTGTAGCGGATATGGTTGTAGAGAAATCGGAAACCATCACCCGTGATCTTGCTGCCAACTTTGTCAACCCCCTTGGCGACCCTCTGACATATGAAGTTTCTTCATCAAAAAAGGATGTAGTTAAAGTCCGCTCCCGTGGCAGCATGGTGAGTGTGGAAGGCCTTAAACCCGGAATCGCAACGATCACAGTAACGGCCAAGAGCCCCACTGGGGAGGCAACCCAAAGTTTTACTGTGCAAGTTGGCGCATTGACCGGTGTAATCCTTACTTTTGACCGTAACGGTGGCGTACGGGAAGGGAAAAGTATCCCGGCTACCATCAAATTACGCCAAAAACTGAATAAACCGACAACTGGCGAAATAACTCTTCACCCGATTCGGCGATTTGCCACCAACCCGGACGACTGGATATTTCCCGAAGGAAAAACCGGCTGGCCGTTCACGATTCCCGCCGGACAGACCTCAACCACCATCCAACTGATACCAAGAAAGGACGGTATTATTGAGGAAAATGAGTCTCATATTTTTGTTACTCGAAATACCAAGGGAGAGATAATAACAACACCCGGCTCTGGTGATGTACTCTATGGTCTACATGATGCTGATCAACTCTCAGCTCATTTTGAATACCAGGGATCGTCCACTCTGCCCTCTAAAATCACCGAAGGTGACAAGGTCAAAGTCAAGTTAAAACTGGACACACCCCGTGACGCAGCTCTCCGTGTGCGTATGAAGCTTCGCTCCACACAGGGAAATCACTCTGGCGGTGTTGTTTGGAAAGATGAAAAAAGCGACACAGTCACCCTTATCTTCAACAAAAGTGATACAGAGGCTTCCGCAGAGTTCACTGTTGTTGATGACACGGCGTCTGAAGCCAACGAAGCCTATGTTCTGGAAGTTATCAGCGCTGAACGTGTTGGCAATGGTGGCTCAGTCAACCTGACTCAGCCGGTTCAGCACACCTTCAACATTACCGATAACGACCCTCTGGCCGTTGGCTATAGCACCCAGAACATCCGTATTCAGCAGGGCCAGACCGGCACCTTCTCCGTTCGCCTGAACAGGGCACCGGAGAAAGATTTTAACAATGCTGTACGTATTCAGGGTGGGCCCGGAGCACAGCCGTCTCCCATTACCTCCAGTACTCACATCGCAAACTACGTGCTGCCTGATGGACGCACCGTGAAGAACGATCTGAACGAGCTTATCAGCTTTGCTGCGGGTCAGGATACTTACAGAGTTCAACTGGAAGCGCCCAAGGTACCCGCGCGTTTTGAAATTGTCTATCGCATGCTGCTGACTGATTTGAATAGAACTCTTAACTATCATCTGTCTTCCACAATGCTGGTGTCCATCACGCCCCGCAAGCCCGTTGCAAACGCAGGTAAGGAC
>NZ_JBYVJU010000023.1:0-42152 GCF_058147085.1 Parendozoicomonas sp. 209JJ7-1
ATCATCATCGATGCTGCCCGTCCCGGTATCGCTGGCATCACTGATCAGGGCACTACTAGTACGGGCATTAAGGACCACCGTTTCCGGCGCAAGCTCTGTGTCCGTGTCGTTTATCACTGCCACACGTACCTTCACCATCCCGGCATTCGCAGGCAGGGTCAGATTACCTGTCAGGGTTTTCCAAGTGTTATCGCTGCTGTCCAGGTACTCCAGCCCATCGACATAATCCACACTTTTGATGGCAGTCCCGCTTTCGTCAAAGCCCAGGGTGATAGCCACATCCCCCAGGACAGCATTACTTAGCTTGACTTCGTATTCCAGGTAGGATTTATCCGCTTCTGCCACAGGCTCAGCATCACCAATAACGATACTGGCCTGAGCGGTAAGAATTTCTGGTTCAACAATTTCAGAACTGTCAAAAAGGGATACCTGATCTTCAAGGAATTCCTGTTCTCCGGAGAATATACCCGTTTCAAAGCCTGCAACCGGGTCTCCTTGCAATCCACTTAACTTAACCACGGACTGGGGATCAAAACCGGTATTAGCGTTAATCTCCTGGCCTGCTGCGGGGGAAGGTAACCGGCTGATACGGGAAGTTATTGATTCGCTGCCTTCCCTTTCAACCGGGTCATCTCTTAATAAATCGCGGTTTTCGGAATCACCATCAAGCAGTTGCACCTGATCACGCTCCAAGCCAGAAAGGTCTAAAGCATCCAGTTCCGTAATAGATTGAAAGGAAAGATCTAACTCACTATTGGCATTCAGCTCAACCCGCCGGCTATTATGGGCATCAATATGAACGACACTATCAGGACCAGTACGAACCACTTCATCCTGATAAACAACATCTCCTACCTTGAGCGTTCTAAGATTGCCTGCTTTATCAACAGCAACCACGTCTCCTTTGGAAAAGACCACACGCCCAATTGCGATATCAGTTGTTACGTCCATGAATCAGCCCCTTTTATTTTTTGCCCGGCTGTACAACTTTTAAACAGCCATTTTTTGTTTTTAAAATTAAATTCAACGTTCAGTAAACGACAGTTGCTTTGCTCTTAATACAGGTTTGAGAAGATATTGAAGCAATGTCTTTTTACCTGTCAGAATATCTACATTCGCTACCATTCCCGCAATCACAGGCTGGGATTTTTTATTATTCCCAAGATGGCTATTCATTGTTTTTATACGAGCGAGATAAAAACTCTCGCCTTCTTTATCGGTAATTGTATCTGCGCTTAGGTGAGTAAGCTCACCTTCAAGACCACCATATATCGTGAAATCATAGGCAGTAAAACGAACAGTAGCTTTCTGACCGGGATGAAGGAAGGCAATATCCTCCGGTCGAATACGGACTTCAACTTCAAGAGTGTCGTCTACAGGAATAAGCTCCATCATTTTCATTCCTGGCTGCACAACTCCACCTTCGGTATTGATCAGCACCTGTTTAACAACACCACGCATTGGCGCACGGACTTTTGTTCTTTCCACCTGGTCGGTCACAGCTGCATCTTTGGCTTCCAACTCTTTTAGCTTAGCCAGCACATTATTTAATTCGGCTCTGGCCTTGTTGGAAAATATCAGGCGAGTTTCTTGTAAACGTTGCCGTGTTTCTTCAATTTGGGCCGCCAATCGCTCCAGAGATTCACGACTCATCTGCAGTTCGCCCCGAGTATCACTAACCTGACGCTCCAGTCGTATAACTTCAACCCTGGACACCGCTCCTTCCTGCTCCAGTTCTTTGGAGAGTTTCAGCTCTTCATCAACCAGCGAGAGTCTGCGTTCCAGCAACGCTTTCTGGGCCTGGCTTTCCTCTTTCTGATTACGTTGCTGAACCAGCTGCTGCCTGAATACGCCCACTGTACTTTCCAGCTCACGCTTTCGGCTTTCAAACAATTCCAGTTCACGACGGGCAAGCTCAGGAACAAAGGTCAATACATTCTGTGGAAACTCCGGATCCAGGGCATCACTGCCATCCGCCTGAACTTCTGCCTGCAACCTTCCCTTCCGGGCCTTCAGAGCATAGAGAGCGGCTTTCTGGCTGCCCTGTGTGGAAGCGAAGCGGGTATCATCCATAACCATCAACACTTGGCCTTGCTCAACCAGTTCGCCCTCTTTCACCAGGATCTCTTTAACAATCCCCCCTTCCAGGTTCTGCACCTCCTGCACCTGACTGGAGGGAATTACCTTGCCCATGCCCCGGGTAATCTCATCAATCTCACTTAAACCAGCCCAGACAACAAACACGACAATAGCTGCCAAGGTGACAAACACCAAGGGGCGGCTGCCACGGGTAATGCTGGCAATATCTTCCGCCGAAGCAGCATGCCAACCCGAGTTTTGTGTTCGTTCAGGAGAAGTATTCATCAAACCATTTCCTCCTGTTTTTTATTTGTTGTTGCCGGCTGGTTCGAAGCTTGTGGCGCTAATAGCTCCCTCGCAGAACCTCTGACTTTTATTTCACCCTGCTCCATTACAACAATACGATCCATTACATCCAGAAGATTTACCTTGTGGGTAACAAGAATCACCGTCTGCTGGTTTAACTCTTCTATAAGCTGCCGGAACCTCGCTTCACCCTGGCTATCCATAGAACTTGTAGGTTCATCCAGAATTAACGCACCGGGTTTTGTCACCAAAGCTCTGGCCAGACCAACAGCCTGGGCCTGGCCGCCGGATAAATTACGACCACTTTCGCCTATGGAGTAATCCAGCCCCTGGCTTCCAGCCTGAACAATGCCAGCCAACCCGGATTTATCAAGAGCACTCAGAACATCATCATCACTGATGCCAGCACGTCCCATAGTGATATTGTCACGGAGAGAACCGTTAAACAGATCCACCTTCTGGGGCACGTAACCCACATGCAGGCGAATCCAATCGGGATTTAACTGACGTATATCCCTGTCATCAATACTGAGGTAACCGGTTCCCGGTTCCTGCAATCCCATCAGCAACTGCAACAACGTGCTTTTCCCGGATCCCATATGGCCGAGAACAGCCACTTTCTCCCCGGGAGCAATATCCAATGAGATATTTTTCAGCTGCGCAGGCATATCCGGATAAGCAAAAGTGATATCCCGTACCCGCCAGTGCCCTTTAAATTCACCAGGAACCAAAAACTGACGATCAGCCGGATGCTCCTGGGGCAGGCTCATAATCTGTCCGGCATGATCCAAAGCATGAAGGGTTTTGTCATACTGGTTCAGCAGCCCAATTACCTGGGCAACCGGCGCTCCACACCGGCCAGAGATCATCATGGTCGCTATCAAACCGCCCATGGAAAGATCGCCAGTACTGATTAAATAAACCCCGGTAATAACCAGCGCCACACTATTCACCTGCAGCAGGAAGGTCGCGCACTGAGTGGAAAGGGTTTGCAATTTTCGAATATGCAGACTGAGGTCAGCCGCTTCTCTGTTCAGACTGCTCCATTTCTGCTGATTCTGTCGTTCAACATTACAAGCTTTAATAGATACCAGCCCAAGCAGAAGTTCCATCAGAAAATTTTGCCTCTGAGAGGAAACCCGCTGTTGCTTTTCAATAACCCTCTGCAATGGCCGGTTCAGCAACCAGGCAACAATTAAAGACAGTCCAATACAGGTCACTGGTATTATAACCATCCAGCCACCAAGCCAGACAACAAGCCCCAGAAATAATACGACAAACGGCAAATCTATAAATGCCATCACCGTTGTTGAAGTGATGAAATTACGAATGCTGTCGAATTCAGCAAGACTGTTCATTAAAGTTCCAGCACTGCCGGGACGTGATGCCATTTTCAAACCCAAAAGGCGATCGATAAGGCGGGATGACAGGGTTAAATCCACTTGACGACCAGCCAAATCAATGTAACGGGTTCTTAGTGAACGAAGAATAAATTCAAAGAAGTATGCCAGCATCACCCCAACAGCCAGCATCCATAATGTTTCAAATGCCTGGTTTGGCACCACCCGGTCATAAACATTCATTACAAATAATGGGGACACAAGGGCAAACAGGTTCACCAGAAAACTGGCTGTTAACACATCCCTGTACACACGCCAGTAGGGTGTTATTGCCTGCCAGAACCACTTATAGCGCCCGCCACTTCGCGATACGGAAACATTATCTTTTACGTCTGCCAATACCGAACCTATTCACCCAATCGCCGTTAACGCAATTTATTATTTGAATATTGATCGTCCGTATAAACCCAATACAAACGAGCATGACACACTGCCTTTTGCTCTAGTACGCGACACACAGCCATTATTTTTGTGATCTGTGTTGCGAAATTATATAAATAATCAAGAAATAAAAATACGCATATTGTAGCCTATAAGCCCCATGATAAAAATGCACCTGAAATACCACAACAACAAGATGTCAGAACTGACAATCGCTTAAGCACATTGATTTGATTAAAGCCTGGTGCCCGTCCCTCTGGACGTTTTTATAAGATCAGCATCAGGGAGATAAGTTTTTATTTTCTTGCGGAGTCGACTAACGATCACCCAATAGTGTCGTAAACGTATAGCTGTCGTAATCCATATAGTTTTCACCCAGGGACTCACATAAAACCCTTCGGTGAACATGCTGACCCCTGATATTCTATTCGTCCGCCATGACACATCATCACATTCCCTGCAAGATAGAGACCAAGACCTAATCCTAGTCGACAGTTATTTTTCTTTATGCTCCCCGATATAAACCCCCACCCTCAACCCCCTGAAAGGCCACCAAAGAAACTTGTAAAACAACTCTTGTACTCAGGCCCCATAAACAGCAAAATGTAGCACTGCAACTATTAACAGCCGGTGCGCGTCAGACTCGACTACACTCCATCAGGGTGATCGTTCTCCGGTACGTAATGTCGCGGTCAGATAAGAGCTGGCGTCATTCTTTGCTGTCCACCGATGTCCGTAATTCCACGGAATTGATGAGAGAAGATCAATACCAACCAAACGAGGAAAAGGTAAGGTATGAGCAAGGGTACAGTTAAGTGGTTTAACGCGGACAAGGGCTTTGGTTTTATCACTCCGGATGACGGAGGCAAGGATCTGTTCGTTCACCACTCGGAGATCAAGGTGTCTGGTTACGCCACGCTTAACGATGGTCAGAAAGTGGAGTATGAAGTAGGCCAGGGTCAGAAAGGCCCCTGCGCTGTTAACGTAAAACCAGAGTAGTTATTCTGCCCTGACCGGTAAGACCAGAACAAACAGCTGTCATCTTTTGCTTTCTCCTGCCTTCTCTGAAGTGTAGGATCTGATGGGTAGCACCGACCAGGTACTACCCTTTTTTATTTGCCTTCACTTTTATCTCTATATTGCCCCAAACACCCACTTAAAGCACTGACTCCAAAGCCTTCCCTTCAGCCTGTTCGGATACAGCCTGCCAGGCCGCTATGCTCTGTTCCTTTGTGACATACCCAGAGTCAACAGGCCTGTCATCTTCACGCCAGCGCATCCAGCCACTGCTGTAAACTGTTGATTTTTCATAACCCATGGCCTGGGCATACCACCATGCTTCGGAAGCCCGCCAGCCATTGCCACAATAAAACGCAAGGGCCATTTCCGGTTCAATGCCCCACTCCTGCCAGAATGCGTCTATCTGATGGTAGTTTCGCAGCGTATTGTCCGGATTATGATAATGCCTCATATCCCATGATGTCTCGCCGGCATGCCCCCAAAGCGCTCCTGGAATGCGTCCACACCTGTTGAAATAGTTATAACCACTGACTTCACCGATATACTCTTTCCAGGCTCGTATGCTGACCAGGGCGCTGTTCTTTTCGGTACACATACGGGCAGCTTCGCCAACATCAATAATCACGCCCCTGTCACCGCTTCCAGTCATCCCAAAACTTTTCAGTGGCACAGGCTGGTTCCAGCCGGACTCAATCCTGAAACCTGCGTTCATCCAGGCATTAATACCACCATTCAGCATCATCACATCACTGACACCGGCATATTTCAAAATCGCAGCGCCACGCGCTGCGCCAATAGATTCAGTGCTGTAGACAATCACCGAAGCATCTTTATCTATACCTAAACGGGCCAGGGAAGCGCGAATCTCATCAACAGGCCGAACCTCATAAATGGGAGGGGCTTCAAACTCCAGATCATTCCAGTACAAAGCACCGGGGATATGGACCTTGCGATAATCCTCGCCTTCACCCCCATCCCAGCCAATTTCAATCACTTTTGTTTTATTTGTTTGAGTCTGGTTGTTGATCAGGGTGTCAAATACATACTCAGGGGGAACAAGGGAACGAAAACCCGGAAGATAATCCAGCGTTCCGTTTCCCTGTTTTACCCACCCTGCAACACCGGCTTTAAGAATCTGAATATTCTCTGCCTGAAGAATGTTCTGGTTCACCAGCCAGCGACCCACCTGGGCAGCCTGCTTCTGGCTATCACCATAAATCACCACCTGCTCGCCAGCGCCGGTTCGCTCCCAGGCTCTCTGCAGGTCATCGGAATCCAGCCCAAGCCATCGGGCCGAAAACAGTTGAGCACCCGGAATATGTCCACCGGGCTGATCAGACACCATTCGACCACCGGATTTGCCAGAAACAAACTGCCAGCCATTAAAGGCATCAGGGCTTCTTGCATCAATCAGCGTTATACCGCCATCCATTAATATGTCCTTAATCTTGTCAGGGGACAGGAGTGAAAAACTATCGTTTTGAAAGCTATCGGTTTGAAAGCTATCGTCTAAGGATTTTGCAGATTGCTGGTCTGAGCAACCAGACAGCATAACGAGAAACAAACCGAAAACAATGGCAGGACAAGCAGCCCGGCGAAGGGGATATACAAACACGTTTCACTCCACGTCCGCGAGTTCAATAGTCGCAGTGTCAGGGCGCATTTTATGCGGACAGGAATAATTCGTCCTGCCTTGAATCACCTGCCTGTAGTTTTACAGATGTTTTGTAAGCTTCTTTACTGGACTTTCCGGATAAACCTTCATCGTCTCAATAGCGGGCAGAAACTGCTCTAACCCCCTGTGGGAAAATACCTCTCCCGCAGTGCTTTCACGCCCCCGGTAGCCGGTCTGGATAAAAATGTGCTCACCTATCTCCCTGTCCATGCCATCCTGGGCAGATGCTCCTGTTCTGTGAACAGCAGGCACCCCCTCAAACCGCGACGTAAATGGTTTTCTCGGAGGTCTCATTACGTCACGGTCAGCTTCCGTCTTTCCTGGGTTGTCCGGTAACTGATAATTTTCCAACAGTCGGTGCCAGGGGCATGACAACCCCGGCACCCTATGCTCAATGGCTGTTAACTGCAACCATGCAGCTGCCAGCTTGCGCTTCCCTCCCCTGTAATACCCCCCCCCTATCGCGGCACGATAAACAAACCCTATATGGGCTTTGAGTAACGGGTCTTTCAGCGGCCTTCCCTGTAACATGCCGGATTTTCCCATGGCTATGCAGGCATCCCAGACGGTCTGCATAGCAAGCTCTCCCGCATATTCACGAATAGTAAGAAACCGGCGCACAAACTCACTGTGGCTTCTTAAGCCATGTGGCAGCTCATACAGTTCCTGCAGAGTTTGCGCTTCAGGTAATAGGACTCCGGTATTCCAGCCAGTAAATTGTTTTTTCAGAGTGTTATATTCCTTTTCCCAATCAATGCCTGTCATGGGTTCAGGCAACAGTACTTCTTTAATCCACCGCAAGCGAAAATCAGTATATCGCCGCTCAACCTCAGGGAGGTCGTCATTGTTGTATTTCACCAAATGCAGCAGATGGGTCAGCGCAGGTAGCAGTAATGGGTCATTCCAGTTCACAAATGTCCTAAACTGCTTATCAGGGTCAACCATGACCGGAATAAACTCATACCCTGCCCCCATCAGCACCCCAGCCCGGAAGCTCTTGTCAAGCCAGGCATACAGGTAGTCGGTATATCTATTCAACAGATTATGTAAAAGTATCGACCTTACCCCTCTGGGAGGAGCCACACCCGGATTCTCAATATCCTCAAAAGAGAAAGGCAGCGTGTCCTGAACAGTAATATCATCATACAGTTTTTTGTAAGAGGGGCTGTCCTGCAAGATTTTCCAGATATCCTGCCATAACTTATGCATTCTGCCGGAGCCGTTCTGCTTTAGCGCCTCAGGGGACTTCAAACCTCTTCCACTGGCATTACAATTACCACCAGCCAGCAGGACACCAAGAACTATGGCCTTAAGAACTATGGCCTTAAGAACTATGACCAGGAGTCCTGATAACAATCCCACTTTGAAACAGGTCTCTCTGCCTCTACCGAATCCTGTCAGCATTGTACCCAAAGTCATACAAACTTGAGGGCACAACAGTGTAGACGGGAAAGCGCCAGACAAAACCCTATTCCCCCTGTCTTTTCACCCAGCGGTCTCCCCAGACCAAACATAAACATTACAGCGGCATATTCATGTCCGGTTTTTGCGAGCCAATAGCCAGCTGGCGGGATATAGTACGCCTATGAACACAGAGCATACCGAGTCAGACCTGTTGTACCAGGCGCTAAAAAGCCGGGATCGCCGTTTTGATGGCCGCTTTTTTGTGGCCGTCAGCAGCACAGGCATTTATTGCCGTCCCATCTGCCCGGCCCGCCTGCCCAAACAGAAAAACTGTACTTTCCATAAAACGGCGGCCTCGGCCGAACTTGCGGGTTTTCGCCCCTGCAAACGCTGCCGACCGGAACTGGCACCGGGGCTGTCCTGTATTGATATGCCCGACTCCCTGTTAAGCCATGCCTGCCGGTTTATTAACCTGGGGTATCTCGAACAGCATTCTCTTACTCAATTGTCTGAGAGACTGGGTATTACTGACCGCCATCTGCGCCGGTTGTTTCAGGATGAACTGGGCATTTCTCCCCAGGACTTTGCTATCAGCCGAAAACTTCTTCAGGCCTGCCTGCTGTTGCGGGATACCAGCCTGTCGCTTTCCCAGATATCTCTGCTCAGCGGCTTTCAAAGCCAGCGCAGTTTCAATCACCACTTTCAAAAGCGTTATCGACAGACACCGACCTCCATGCGTAAGCAGACAAACGTCAGCGGAACAGAACCCATAACACTACACCTTGGCTACCGTCCCCCCTATGACTGGTACGGACTGCTGACCTTTCTGAAAAGCCGAATGATTCCCGGCGTTGAAGAGATTACAGAACACAGCTACCGTCGTGTTGTCTCTATGCCTTCTCTCCTGGACAAAAATATACAACTTCGCGGATGGATAGAGGTCAGTCATTTACCCGACAGGTTTCAGTTACGGGTGACTCTGGACACAGAGCTGACTCCGGTGATTAATCAGGTGCTGACAAGGGTAAAACATCTGTTTGATCTGGAATGTGACCCGGAACCTATCAACCAGATGCTGGGGGAACTGGCCAGAAACAACCCTGGACAGCGTTTACCGGGGGCGTTTGATGGCTTTGAAATGTGCATTCGGGCCATTCTCGGTCAGCAGATCACCGTAAAAGCAGCTCATACCCTGGCAACCCGTGTGGCAAAAGCCTTTGGCACGCCGGTCGTTACGCCTTTTATGGGCTTATCATTCACCTTTCCCAATGCTGATACCGTTGCCGGGCTGCAACCGGAGCAGTTAGGTGAGCTAGGCATTATACGACAAAGATGCAAAGCCATTCTGGGGCTGGCACAAACAGTTGCGGCTGGAGATATCGACCTCTCCCCCCAGACGGATATTCCTGTCACATTGAAAAAACTGCAGGCGCTTCCCGGTATCGGCCCCTGGACAGCCCAGTATATTGCCATGCGGGCTCTCGGCTGGCCCGATGCCTTCCCCGACCAGGATCTTGGCGTTATCAAAGCACTGGGAACCAAAAAGAAACAAGAGATTCTGGATAGAGCCCGACAGTGGAGTCCCTGGCGGGCCTATGCCGTTATGCACCTGTGGCACCAGCCAGAACCTGCGGCCCAACATCCCATTAAGGAACCTGTATGATCTCCACCATGAAATACTGCCTCTTCAATTCTCCTTTCGGCATAACCCTGGCTGCCGCAGACCATGGAAAGCTCTGCCACCTGTGGTTTCCAAAACAGAAACACGAGCCTGATACATCAAACTGGGAACAGGATGATAACCTGCCCCTGTTTAAAGAATTGAAAATCCAGCTTCAGCAATATGCCAGCGAAGAGCGCACAGCATTTGATCTTCCCGTTTCACCCAGGGGAACAGCGTTCCAGCAATCTGTTTGGAAGGCACTACAGGCCATCCCGTTTGGCACCAGCAGCACATACGGCGCACTTGCCCATGAACTGGGGAAGCCTAAAGGTGCAAGAGCTATTGGCGGTGCTGTGGGACGTAACCCTATCTCTATTATTATCCCCTGCCACAGAGTGCAGGGCAGCAATGGCAGCCTGACCGGTTTTGCTTCGGGCCTGGAGATGAAAAAGATGCTGCTGAAGATAGAACACATCCTCTAACCCGGATGCTTCAGTGAAGATTTTCTTGTGTATTTTGAGGCATGGCAGGTTCCGGTGAGCTTTTTCCGAAGTTTTCTTTTGGTCGACCCAATCATATATCAAGTGATTGGGCAGAACCTGCCTTTGTTTATGAAATATTCGGGCTAGGGACCAAAGCTCCTCGCTTTACAGGATTTAATATCCAGACGAGTAATTGTATCACCTTCAAACCATTCCTGGGTAACGTCTTTGGGAGTGGCCCAGCCCCAGGCACCGTCGGATTTTTTCTTGTTTATATCGACACGTAAATAGGGTATTGCTCCATACATATCAATATGGTACGTACCTGGCCTGTTTATTCTCCAGGCATATGTTATATCAGCGTAAACAGACATCACTATCATTGTTGTATTTACAGGCAGATTGTGAACATCAGTATAAGAGCCAAGATGACATGATTCGACCCCACAGCAACCTTGACCAGATGGGCATTCATCATTACTCAAGGCTCCATAGATCAAATGGTTGTTATGACAGCCTTTCAGATTCCAGCCAAACGCCCCGCCAGATTCCGCAACCGTGACCGTTGATAATTCCGACCAGAGGTGAATGTTATAGCCATAAGAGCCGGTATGGTTATGACTTTTAGAATCTGTAGTAGTTTGTATGGTACGTTGACTGGTCACCTCTCTGATAGAGGAAAGAAAGTCATCAACTTTGGGATCACGACTGACCTGGAGTGTAATCTGGTCGTGGTCTGCGACGACTTTCCTGAATCCCGGGGCAAGCCTGGCTCCAGCAAATTGCTGTATACCCAGTGATATTCTGAGACTGGACTTGTCATGGGGATCGACTGCGGTTGAGACGGGCACATAAGTCGTCTGGTCAAACGGGCAGACATCTTTAAAAACAAATGGCTTTACTGTGACACTGAGTTGATCGGGGACATGGAGATCCGGTTTGTTTTTCCGTTTCACTGTATGTGCCCCAACGAAATCCAGAGTCATATTACAGTGTGCTTTTATATATTTTTCATTGTTGTCGAAAAAATCAACATCAATGCTGCCATACCAGGTACGGTCAGCATAATCGGCGAACAGTGGCAGGGAACACATGACCAGCATTCCCCCCAGGAGGCTTTCCATAAACCTGGAGAACATCCCAGAGAAGATACTGTTTCTGATACCAGAAAATCGTGTTAAGGCGCTCATTTCAACCCTCCATTTCAAACTCTCGGGCATGGCCAGGTTATCCTTACGACAGTGACTCACAACCGGCATTTATAATAGTCCGTCATTCCGGCAAGCACTTATTTTTCAGGAAGAAACAGGAAAAAGGAAAAAGGAAAAAGGAAAAAGGAAAGTGAACAATTTTAGGGACCAAAGCTCCTCGCTTTACAGGATTTAATATCCAGACGAGTAGTTGTATCACCTTCAAACCATTCCTGAGTAACGTCTTCGGGAGTGGCCCAGCCCCAGGCACCGTCGGATTTTTTCTTGTTTATATCGACACGTAAATAGGGTATTGCTCCATACATATCGATATGGTAAGTGCCTGGCCTGTTTATTCTCCAGGCATATGTCATAGCAGTAGTACCTCCTATCACGATCATTGTTGTATTTGTGGGCAGATTGTGAACATCGGCATAAGAGCCAAGACCACATGAATTTGGTTTACAGCAAGCTAGAGGACGAATAATTGGGCAATCATAGTCATACAAGGCCCCATAAACGTAATGGCCGTTATGGCAACCTTTCAGGTCCCAGCCAAACCCCCCACCGGATTCCGCAACCGTGACCGTTGATAATTCTGACCAGAGGTGAAATTTATAGCCATAAGAGCCCGTGTACTTATGGCTTTGAGGGTCTATCGAGGTTTGTATGATACGTTCACTGGTCACCTCTCTGATAGAGGAAAGAAAGTCATCGACTTTGGGATCACGAGTGACCTGGAGAGTGATCTGGTCGTGGTCTGCGACGGCTTTCCTGAATCCCGGCGCAAGCTTGTCTCCAGAGGCCTGCTGTATACCCAGTGATATTCTGAGACTGGACTTGTCATGGGGGTCGACTGCAGTTGGAACGGGTACATAAGTGGTCTGATCAAACGGGCAGAGATCTTTAAAAATAAATGGTTTTATGGTAACACTGAATTGATCGGGAGCTTGATAATCTGGATCTTTTTTCGGTATCACTGTATGGGCCTTCACGAAACCTATGGTCATATTACAGTGAGCTTTTATATGTCTTTCATCGTTATCAAAAAACTCGACATAAATGCTGCCATACCAGGTATGGTCAGCATAATCGGCGAACAGTGGCAGGGAACACATGACCAGCATTCCCCCCAGGAAGCATTGGCTGAATCTGGAGGCCACCCTGTTTCGGATACCAGAAAATAGTAGTAGTAGTGTTAAAGTGCTCATTCCAAACTCCCGGGCATAGCCAGGTTAGCTTTACTACAGTGACTGCCACAGCGACTCACAACCGGCATTTATAATAGTCCGTCATTTCGGCCATCACTTATTGTTCAGGAAGAAGAGAAATGAATAATCTTGGAAGCCTGTCGAACTTAACCGGCCTTAGCGAGAAAAAAGCCGACAGGCTCCGGACTAGGGACCAAAGCTCCTCGCATTACAGCTTCTGAGATCAACACGCTCATCTGTAGCACCTTCAAACCATTCCTGGGTAACGTCTTTGGGAGTGGCCCAGCCCCAGGTGCCGTCGGATTTTTTCTTGTTTATATCGACACGTAAATAGGGTATTGCTCCATACATATCGATATGGTAGGTGCCTGGCCTGTTTATTCTCCAGGCATATGTTATAAGAGAGGTAATAGACCTCACCATCATTGTTGTATTTGTGGGTAGATTGTGAACATCAGTATAAGAGCCAAGACCACATGAATCTGGCGCACAGCAAGCTAGATCAGGTGGACAATGGAGTTCATTCGCCCCGTGGATCATTTGATTGTTATGGCAACCTATCAGGTTCCAGTAAAACCCGCCGCCGGACTCCGCAATCGTGACCGTTGATAATTCCGACCAGAGGTGAATGTTATAACCATAAGAGCCGGTGTGCTTATGGCTGTGAGGGTCTGTAGTGGTTTGTATGGTCCGTTGAGCAGTCACTTCCCTGACAGAGGAAAGAAAATCATCGACTTTGGGATCACGACTCACATGGAGTGTAATCTGGTCGTGGTCTGCGACGGCTTTCCTGAACCCCGGAGCAAGCTTGTCTCCAGCGACCTGCTGTATACCCAGTGATATTCTGAGACTGGACTTGTCATGGGGATCGACTGCGGTTGATACGGGCACATAAGTTGTCTGGCCAAACGGACAGACATCTCTAAAAAAAAATGGCTTTATGGTGATACTGAGTTGATCGGGAACGTGAACATCCGGCTTGTTTTTCTGTTTCACTGTATGAGCCTTGACGAAATCCATGGTCACATTACAGTGCGCTTTTATATATTTTTCCTTGTTGTCGAAAAAATCAATATCGACGCTGCCATACCAGGTACGGTCAGCATAATCGGCGAACAGTGGCAGGGAACACATGACCAGCATTCCCCCCAGGAGGCTTCCCATAAATCTGGAGAACATCCCAGAGAAGATACTGTTTCTAATACCGGAAAATCGTGTTAAGGCGCTCATTTCAACCCTCCATTTCAAACTCTCGGGCATGGCCAGGTTATCTTTACGACAGTGACTCACAACCGGCATTTATAATAGTCCGTCATTCCGGCAAGCACTGATTTTTCAGAAAGAAACAGGAAAAAGAGAAATAAACAACTCTGGGAGCCTGTTGGACTTAACCGACCGTAGCGAGAAAAAGTCCGGCAGGCCCTATGGACCAAAGCTCCTGGGTTGGCAGCGTTGGACATCCAGATGGTCACTTATATCACCTTCAAACCATGACTGGGTAATGTCTCCGGGAGTGGCCCAGCCCCAGGTACCGTCGGATTTCTTTTTGTTTATATCGACATGTAAATAGGGTATTGCTCCATACATATCTATATGGTAAATGCCCGGATTGTTTATTCTCCAGGCATATACTATTGAAGCGACATCAGCCATCACCATCATTGTTGTATTTGCAGGCAGATTGTAAACATCAGTATAAGAGCCAAGAGAACATGACTCTCTCTTACAGCAGGCTTGATCACCTGGGCATTGTTTATCAGACAAGGCCCCATAGATGGAATGGTTGTTATGGCAGCCTTTCAGGCTCCAGTTAAACAAGCCGCCGGATTCCGCAATCGTGACCGTTGATAATTCCGACCAGAGGTGAATTTTATAACCATAAGAGCCGGCATGCTTATGGCTTTCAGGGTCTATCGAGGTTTGTATGATACGTTCACTGGTCACCTCCCTGATAGAGGAAAGAAAATCCTCGACTTTGGGATCACGGGTGACATGGAGTGTAATCTGGTCGTGGTCTGCGACGGCTTTCCTGAATCCCGGCGCAAGCTTGCCTCCAGCGGCCTGCTGTATACCCAGTGATACCCTGAGACTGGACTTGTCATGGGGATCGACTGCGCTTGAGACGGGCACATGAATTGTCTGGTCAAACGGGCAGAGATCTTTAAAAACAAATGGCTTTATGGTGACACTGAGTTGATCGAGGGCATAGTTATACGGCTTGTTTTTCTGCTTCACTGCATGGGTCTTGACCAAGCCTATGGTCATATTACAGTGGGCTTTTATATGTTTTTCATTGCTGTCGAAAAAATCGACATAAATGCTGCCATACCAGGTACGGTCAGCATAATCTGCGAACAGTGGAAGGGAACACGTTACCAGCATTCCCCCCAGAAGGCTTTTGATGAACCTGGAGACCATCCGGTTTCTGATACCAGAAAATCGTGTTAAGGCACTCATTTCAACCCTCCATTTCAAACTCTCGGGCATGGCCAGGTTATCTTTACGACAGTGACTCACAATCGGCATTTATAATAGTCCGTCATTCCGGCAAGCACTGATTTTTCAGGAAGAAACAGGAAAACGGGAAATGCATAATTCTGGGGGCCTGTCGGACTTAACGCAGCGGACTATTGTGCCCTCCGGGTATGACGGCTTTTAGAACCACTGAGCCGACCATAAAACCTCAATAGACCATAGGTAGTATCCGCAATTTCTAGGTGGTTTTATGGTTATCTACCGAAGTCTTACCAATAGAGTCCAGAAGGTTGCTGTCTCAATATGTTGTTTACGAGCTCTCAGGCAATCTTTCAAAGATTGTTGTGGCTTGAGAGCAATAACCGCAGCAACGGAAAACAATAATGAAGCTCTCTCTAGCAAAACTCTCTATAACAAAAAAGCTGATGGCCACTGCCGCCTGTGTGATGGCGATGGCAGGCTCGGCTCAAGCCGCTGAGAAAGTCTACCGCCTGAAGATGGCGGAAACCTGGCCTACTAACTTTCCTGTGTTTGGTGATGCTCCCCGCAATATGGCTGCAATGGCCGAGAAGATGTCCAATGGCCGTCTGAAGATCACCATCGACTCCAAGAACAAGCATAAGGCTCCCCTGGGCATCTTCGATATGGTGCGTTCCGGCCAGTACGATATGGGCCACTCCGCCTCTTACTACTGGAAGGGCAAGGTTGCCAACACTCTGTACTTCACCACTATGCCTTTCGGTATGACCACTCCTGAGCAGTACGGCTGGTTCTACCACGGCGGTGGTCTGGAGCTGATGAACAAGGTGTACAGTAAGTACAATCTGCTGAGCTTCCCCGGTGGTAACACCGGTAACCAGATGGGCGGCTGGTTCCAGAAGGAAATCAACACCCTGGACGATCTGAAGGGCCTGAAGATGCGTATTCCCGGTTTCGCCGGTGAAGTGCTGGCCAAGCTGGGTGCCAAGCCCACCAACATTCCTGCCGGTGAGCTGTACACCGCCCTGGAACGTCGCACTATCGACGCACTGGAGTGGGTAGGCCCGTCTCTGGACCTGCGTATGGGCTTCCACAAGATCGCCCCCTTCTACTACACCGGCTGGCATGAACCTGCCACTGAGCTGCAGTTCCTGGTGAATAAGCGTGTCTGGGACCGTCTGCCTGCGGACCTGCAGGAGATCCTGCGTGTCGCTATGCGTACTGCGTCTTACGACATGTACATTCAGTCTTACGATGCTTCCGCTGTGAACTGGGAGAAAATGCTGAATGAATTCCCCAATATTCAGATCAAGACCTTCCCCGCGGAAGTGATCAACGCCATGCGTAAGGCCAACGATGAGCTGCTGGAAGAGAAAGCTGCCTCTGACCCTGTCGCTAAAGAGATTCTGGAATCCCAGGCTGCGTACATGAAGAAAGTACGTCGCTGGACCGATATCTCCGACAAAGCCTACCTCAACAGCCTCTCAGCTGAATAAAACCCGTCGCCGGTCAGGCAGCCTCGCTGCCTGGCCTGTCTGTTGATTTCCTGTGAGGTGATCTGATGATTCTGGTGCAGCTGGAAAATCTGGTGAACCGTTTCTCCGACCTGCTGGGCAAGATTGCAGCAGTGCTGTTTGTGCTGATGCTGTTTAACGTGTTCTACGACGTTGTCGCCCGTTATGTGTTTAACGATGTATCTATCGGCATGCAGGAGCTGGAGTGGCACCTGTTTTCGGCCATGTTCATGCTGGGTGTGCCTTATACCCTGCGGGCCGGTGGCCATGTTCGTGTTGATCTGATTTACGAACGCCTGTCCCCCAGGACCAAGGCGATTATCGATATTCTGGGTTCTCTGCTGCTGTTGCTGCCCTTTGCGCTTCTGGTGGGTTATTACGGCATCGGTTTTGCCCGGGAAGCCTATGAGCTGGGCGAGATGTCCGGCGATCCCGGTGGTTTGCCCCATCGCTGGATTATCAAGGCAGTGATTCCCTTCGCGTTTTTCTCAATCGCCATCAGCGGCCTGGGCCTGATGCTGAAAAGCATCAATATCCTCAGCGGCCTGCGTCATGATGACGATTACACCCCACCACAACACTGACAACCGGGGTTGAATCAATGATTGGTATTGTGATGTTTTTTGCCGCCCTGGTGATGCTGCTGTTTGGCTTCCCGGTGGCGTTTACCTTTGGCGGTGTCGCCTTGATCTTTGGTGTCTGGGCCGAAGGGGCGGAGATGTTCGCCTTTATGCCGTTCCGCATTCAAAGCATTATGGAAAACGTAGTGCTGATGGCGGTGCCACTGTTTATCTTTATGGGTATTGTGCTGCAGAAGACCCGTCTGGCGGAGCAGCTGCTGGAGTCCATGGGCAAGCTGTTTGGCGGTGTCCGTGGTGGTCTGGCCATCTCTACCGTACTGGTAGGGGCACTGCTGGCGGCTTCAACTGGCGTGGTTGGTGCCTCGGTAGTGGCCATGGGCCTGATCTCCCTGCCGGTGATGCTGAAGTACAACTACGACAAGTCTCTGGCCTGCGGCACTATTTGTGCGTCTGGTACTCTCGGGCAGATTATTCCTCCCTCCATCGTGCTGATTATTCTTGGCGATGTGCTGGGTATTCCAGTGGGTGATCTGTTTCAAGCTGCGGTTGGCCCTGGCTTTGTGCTGATCGGTGCCTATGTCGTTTATATCCTGATTTACACCTGGTGGAAGCCGGAAGCGGCTCCCGCTCTGCCTATGGATGAGGATGTTGCCGACAAGAGAGAGCAGGTACTCAAGGCTCTGAAAGCCATTGTTCCCCCGCTGGCACTGATTCTGGTGGTGCTGGGCTCTATCTTCGCCGGTATTGCTACACCTACGGAGTCGTCTGCCCTGGGCGGCATTGGTGCTCTGGTGCTGGCGGCTATCTACAAGCAGTTCAGCTGGAAGATGGTGTTTGAATCCGCTCAGGAGACTGTAAAAGTCTCTGCGATGGTGTTTGCCATTCTGCTGGGGGCGACTGCGTTCTCCATGGCCTTTACCTATACCGGCGGTGATTACATTGTCGAAGAGATTCTTTCTGGTCTGCCCGGAGGTGCCACCGGGTTCCTGCTGCTCTCCATGCTTGCGATTATGGTGCTGGGTTTCTTTATCGACTTTGTCGAGATCAGCTTCATCATCGTGCCCATTCTGGCACCCGTGGCCGATGCTCTGGGTATTGCGCCGGTATGGTTCGCCATTCTGATCGCCATGAACCTGCAGACTTCCTTCCTGACTCCGCCATTCGGGTTCAGCCTGTTCTATCTGAAAGGAGTGGCACCGGCAGGGGTGAAAACGGTCGATATTTATAAAGGTGTGGTGCCTTTTATTATCATGCAGGTGGCCGTGGTGCTCTCCATTCTGTTGTTCCCCGGGTTCTACGGACTGACCTAGATTTTATCCAGGCAGCCTACGGGGGGAAAACGTCCATTTTGCAGGTGTAAACAGGCCACTGTTTGCACCTGCGCTGTATCAGGGATAAGCTCGGCAGCAATGACAGTCAGAACGTTTTTTGCAGTGTCTCTAAAAACCAAAATACTATCGCTGACAATTCTTCCACTTATCTTTATCTCTGTAGCAATCACTGTCGTTAATCAGCGGCAGGTCAGAGAACTCTCCGATAGGGAAATTTCAACGTTCGAAAAAAACCTGATGAACTCCAAGCGTGAGCAGCTGCAGCACTATGTGGCACTCGGGCTGGGGGCTATCTCCCCCTCCCTGGCTGGCCTGGAGCAGGGGCGCAATCGTGCCGAGGTGGAGCAGGAGGTCAAGGATATTATCGACTCTCTCTCCTATGGTGACGATGGTTACTATTTCGCCTATACCCCCGAAGGTGTGAATCTTGTGCATCCGGTGCAGCCAGAGTTGGTGGACCAGAACCTGGTGGACTTTCGGGACAGCGACGGCAAATACCTGATCCGAGACCTGCTCAGTAAAGCTGCCCAGGGAGGCGGCTTTTCCCGTTATAAATGGCGCAAACCTTCTGAAAACGGACAGGAGGATAAACTCAGTTATGTGGTGACCATTCCCCAGCTGGGCTGGATGATGGGTACCGGGCTCTATGTGGATGATATTGCCGATGAGGTTGCCGCCATTCGTAAGGGCGTGAAGGAGAATATCCACAAAACCTTTTTTACCGTGGTGATGATTATCTCCGGCACCGTGGTGTTGATTATCTTTCTTGGCCTGGCCATTAATATTCATCAGTCCCAGCTGGCGGATAAAAAACTCAAGGAAATGACCCAGCGCTCGCTGCAGTTGCAGGTGCATCAGCGACGGGTATTTGCAAGGGAGCTCCATGACGGCATAAACCAGATGATGGTTTCCGCCAAACTGAGACTGGGGCTGGTGAAAAAGAAATGGGAGCAGGATGAAAACCTGGCCCGGGAGCATCTGAAGAAAACCTCGGACATTATTGATCATGCGATACAAGAGGTTCGTCGCGTATCCCATAACCTGCGACCCATTGTTCTGGATGATCTGGGGCTGGAAGCGGCCCTGAAAATGATGCTTGAGGATCTGGCCGAGAGTCGGGGCATTGAAGTGAGCTGCAGGGTCAGCCTGCCGGACCACCGGCTACCGGATATTGTTGAAATCACCCTGTACCGGATTGTCCAGGAAGCCCTGACCAATATTGAGCGCCATGCCAATGCCAGGCGGGTCGATCTGCGTATTCGCTCCCGGCATAACGAAATTGTCGAACTGCAATTGAAAGACGATGGTCGTGGTTTTACCGTTGAGCAGGTCGAAGCGGGTATCGGATTAACCAATATGCGTGAGCGTACCGAACTGCTGGGCGGCCGGTTTAGTGTGGACAGCCCGATTTATCTCTCAGGGGCTCAAGGCGGAAGTGGAACAATGATTGAAGCTGTTTTTTATCTCAACTCTATTAGCGAGGTGGCCTGATGAGCGATACGATTCGGGTACTGCTGGCTGATGACCACCCCATGGTGCGGGAAGGACTCAAGGCCAGCCTGGATGGTGAAGGGGGCCTGTCGGTGGTTGCTGATGTGGCCAATGGTCGTGAAGCCCTGAATCAGGCCGCAGAAGTGCGCCCGGATGTGGTGCTGCTGGATATTTCCATGCCTGTTTTGGGAGGATTAGAAACCGCTATTGAGTTCCGTAAAAAGATGCCGGAGATCAAAGTGTTGATTCTGACCATGCACGCGGACCGGGAGTATATGCTGAAAATGGTACAGGCCGGCGTTGCCGGTTATGTGCTGAAGGATGTGGCTGCCGAAGAGATCGCTTTGGCAGTACAGACTGTTTATCACGGCGGTACTTATTTCAGCTCAGGAGTCTCGGGCATTCTTTTTAATGAAAAGACAGTAACAGAGAGTTCACCGAAGGTGGTGACTGGGCTGTCACCCAGGGAAGAGAGTGTCCTCAAGTTACTGGCAAGTGGTCATGTGAATAAGGGAATCGCCAGAAAGCTGGAAATCTCCGTGCGTACTGTGGAAGCCCATCGACACAACATTAAGCAGAAACTGGAGATTTCCACTTTGGCGGGACTGATCAGATATGCCATTGAACATAATTTGGTCGAGCCTTGAAAGGCTACTTAAAAGACTTCGCCAGATTCTCCGATTAATGACTGGCACGCGTCCATACATGGGAAATAAATTTAACGCGACCACTTAAAGCTGCTCTATGCCCTTGCTGACGGGCATTTCCCAATTTATCGGGTGAAAAAAAACGCAGGTTTGAAAACCTGCGTTTTTCAATCTGTCAAACCAGTTCCTCGGTCTTTTACAGCCCAAGCACTGAACGGATATGATTATGAACCTCGCCTATATCATTATCCAAAATCTCATACTGTTCCGGGCGCTCATGGAGATCAGCCAGCCACTGGGGTAAAACCGGCTCGTCAAGCCCCGCCCGGACAACGGATTCCGGGAACTTCACCGGGTGCGCTGTCGCCAGTGTCACAACTGGCACGCTCTTATCGGTCCGGCATGCCCGCGCAGCCTTAACGCCAATCGCAGAGTGAGGATCAAGCAGATAACCACCGCACTGGTCAGACACCTGTTTAATCACCGAGACAACTTCTTCATCAGAAGAACGGTCACTACGGAACAATTCACGGACAGAAGCCATGGCTGCATTATTAATGGAAATTGCTCCGCTCTTATCAAAAGCCTCCATAACAGCACGGAGTTTTTCGCCATTCCGGTCATGGATATCAAACAGAAGACGTTCAAAGTTACTGGACACCATAATATCCATACTGGGAGAAAGAGTCGGCTCCAGCGGGCCTTTACTGTAATCGTTATCAGCAAAGAAGCGGTGCAGAATATCATTCTGATTGGTAGCCACAATCAGCTGCTTCACCGGCAGCCCCATACCTTTGGCAATATAACCGGCGAAAATATCACCGAAATTACCTGTGGGTACTGAGAAGGAAACCTCTTTATCCGGTGCTCCCAATGAAAGAGCAGCATGGAAGTAGTAAACAACCTGAGCCATGATACGGGCCCAGTTAATAGAGTTGACCGCCACCAGACGACGTTTGCCTTCCAGGAAACTTTGATCCGCAAAGCTGGCTTTTACCATCGCCTGGCAGTCATCGAAGGTACCTTCAATGGCAATATTATGGACATTTTCAGCCAGTACTGTCGTCATCTGACGACGCTGAACTGCCGACACCCGGTTATGGGGATGCATGATAAAAATATCCACATACTCACAGGCCCGGCAACCTTCAATAGCCGCAGAACCTGTATCACCGGACGTGGCTCCCAGAATTACCGCCTTTTCACCACGGCGGCTCAGAGCTTCATCCAGCAGACGGCCCAGCAACTGCAGGGCAAAGTCTTTGAAAGCCAGGGTCGGTCCATGGAACAGTTCCATCACCCACTCGTTAGTATCCAGCTGAATCAGGGGCGCGACAGCTTTGTGACGGAAAGCACCGTAAGTGTCATTAATCACTTTCTGAAGCTGATCTTCTTCCAGAAAATCAGCCACGAACGGGCGGATAACCTCAATGGCCAGCTCGGCGTAGTCCAGCTTTGCCAGACGCACCATATCTTCATGGCTGAAACGGGGCAGTGATTCCGGAATATAAAGGCCGCCATCACTGGCCAGGCCAGTCAACATCACATCTTCAAAACCCAGTGTCGGGGCTTGCCCGCGGGTACTGATATATTTCATTATTTCTCCCGCCTTTTATTAATTCAGGTGTTCGGCACGGATATGGGTGACAGGCCCGGAAACATCATTCAGTTTCTCAAGTTCACCCAGAGCATTCAGCAAAGAAGATTCTCTGGCTTCGTGGGTCAGCAGAACGATATCTGCAATACCATCTTCCCCACGAGCTTCTTTCTGCAACAGAGCATCAATGTTAATGCCGTAGTGGCCGAGTGCCTCTGTCACTTTCATCAGCACGCCGGGATGGTCTTTTGCCCGAATGCGCAGATAGGCCGCGGCAACCACATCACCAATAGGCAGCACCGGTACATCCTCTCCGCCATCGATGGCCGAAAGAGGTGCTACAGCCACTTCCGGCGCATCAATCAAACGGGCAATGTCGGCTATATCCGCCACAACAGCAGAGGCTGTGGGTTCACTACCCGCGCCAGCACCGTAATAGAGGGTCTGGCCAACGGCATCACCATCCACCAGCACAGAGTTCATGACACCATTGACGCTGGCCAGCAGGTGGGTTTCCGGAACCAGCGTGGGGTGTACCCGTAGCTCAACTCCCTGCTCTGTTCTTCTTGCAATACCAAGATGTTTGATGCGATAACCCAACTCTTCAGCGTACCGGAGATCATCCGGAGTGACCTTGCTGATACCTTCGGTAAAGGTTTTATCAAACTGCAGAGGCGTACCAAAAGCATTTGCCGCAAGAATAGCCAGTTTATGGGCAGCATCAATACCTTCCACATCAAAGGTCGGGTCTGCTTCCGCATAACCCAGCTCCTGAGCCTGTTTCAGTACATCAGAAAAGGGGATGTCCTTCTCTTTCATCTCCGTAAGAATAAAGTTACCGGTGCCGTTAATAATACCCGCCAGCCAGTTAATACGGTTGGCAACCAGACCCTCACGCAGGGACTTGATTACGGGAATACCACCGGCAACACCCGCTTCATAGGCGACAATAACATTCTTCTTGCGGGCCATGGCAAAGATCTCATTGCCATGTATGGCAATCAAGGCCTTGTTAGCCGTAACAACATGCTTGCCATTTTCAATGGCAGTCATCACCAGTTTGAGGGCAACATCATAACCACCAATCAGCTCGACCAGGATATCAATCTCGGGGTTGGTAGCGACGGCAAAAATATCATCGGTCACCGGAATACCGGTGGTATCACAGGCTGGGTTGGGCCGACGGGCACCAATCTGGACAACACGCAGTTCCCGTTCAGTGCGATTGCTTAAAATAGCAGCATTGCGTCGTAAAACATTGACCGTACCACTGCCGACAGTTCCCAGTCCGCAGACCCCTACATTGACAGACTTCAAGTGACACCCCACCTCTGGCCAGAATTTATTATTGCTGAACCGGCATTCTTAAGAATTTTTCCACCGGATACATAAAGATGGGAAAAGATTATAACGTCAGCCTCGCTACCACAATAGCCCGACAGACAGGGAGAAAAAGATTCTGGGAAGGAGGAACAGGGAGAAAGGATGTTTCAGCACCAGAACTGCGCTAAAAGCACAATTCTGGTGTTGAAAATATTTATAAACCCATCAGCTTCAAAAGGGCAGGGGCAGGCTGGTAACCGGGAATACTGCGACCATCTTCAAGGTAGATCGCGGGGGTTCCACGCACTCCAAGGCTGCTTCCCAGTTCAAACTGGGCAAGAACCGGATTATCACAGGTCAAAGGCTCAAGAGAGCCACCGCTCTTCAGGGTGTTCATGGCAGATTTTCTGTCCTTGGAACACCAGGCCGTAACCATCTTGGCGTAGGCTGGTGCCTTCTGGCCGCCACGGGGGAATGCCAGATAACGCACCTCTACCCCGTTGTCATTCAGTTCAGGAACTTCCTGGTGCAGCTTGCGGCAATATCCGCAATCAACATCCGTAAACACATACATAATGGCCCTGCGTTCTCCTTTGGCCGGGAAAACAACCATATCCTTTGAATCAAGAGCCGCCAGCCGCTTTCTCACCAGTTCTTCACGAATCTTCTCACTGAGGTTATTCAGACCATCTTCCTGGATAGCCATCAGGTCACCGCTGAAAATATATTTACCATCCCCGGACATATTCAGCAGTTCACCGGATTTAAGAACCACCTGATACACACCGGCAACCGGGGTTTCCCGGACTGATTCCACCTTCAGAGATTCGTTGATAGCCGTCAGCCCCGCCTGAATGTTCTTCTCAGTCGGACCCACCGTTTTGGCCACCTCAGGCTTGCCTGACGCTGCCCTGGTTTCTTCAGCCTGGCTGATACCTGATACCATAATTACCGAAAGCACCAGTGCCCCCAGCCATGTTCTGTTGTTCATTGGCAACCTCATTTTTTGCGCCGGAATAATTTTTGTTAACAATAGCAGGGCAAAGCCTACCGGAGCATCTGTAGCTCTCTTTTTAGCTAACCCTGTAACTCTCTCTTTTTAGCTAACCCTGTAATTCTCGCAAAACCCTTTACCGTAAATTCCTCTGCCATAAATTCGCTATTTTCTCCATCATCCCCTGGGGTGATGCTGCTCATGGAGCTGCTTCAGCCGTTGTCGGGCGACATGAGTATAGATTTGAGTGGTCGACAGGTCACTATGTCCAAGCAATAGCTGTACAGCCCGTAAATCCGCTCCATTGTTCAGCAAGTGTGTAGCAAAAGCATGCCGCAGCACATGGGGAGACAGGGGTTTGTGAATGTCGGCCATCACCGCATATTTTTTAATCCTGTGCCAAAACGTCTGACGGGTTATGGGCTTTGCGTCACGCCCCGGAAACATAACGTCACTGACAGCCCCTTTCAAAAAATGACTCCGGGCTTCATTAAGGTAACGCTGCAGCCACTCGGCCGCAGCCTCACCCATGGGAACCAGTCGCTCTTTACCACCCTTGCCGGAGATACGCACCACACTCTGACGCAGATTCACCCTGGATACGTCCAGCTCCACCAGTTCAGATACCCGCAGCCCGCAGGCATAAAGCAGCTCCAACATGGCCCTGTCCCGCAGCCCGAGAGGCGTTCTCAAATCTGGAACTGCCAGTAAAGCATCGACATCGCCTTCTGTCAGGGTTTTCGGTAACCGCCTCCCCTGCCGAGGTGACTCCACAAGCAGGGCCGGATTTGTATCAATGCGCTCCAACCGGTACAGCCAGCGATAAAATCCCCTGACCGATGACAACATACGGGCCGAAGAATGGGCACTGTATTCCTGCTTTAGCCGCCAAGCCAGAAAATCACTCAAATCCTTCTGGGTCATGGATAACAGGTTTTCATTTTCACCGCGGGACTGTTGCCAACTGGCAAGCTGGGCAAGGTCACGACGGTAAGCCTGTCGACTGTTCTCACTTAATCCTTTCTCCAGCCACAGGAACTCGAGATATTCAGAAAGTTCGGGGGAAGCCCTGTTCTCCATATCAGCCACCGATGACATTCCTCACTCCAGTCATTCTTACAACCTTCCATCAATCAGCGTTTATTGTGCTCTACAGAGCCAGTCGGGATAAAACCTGTTTGTTCAGAAAGCGTTCACCAGACATTCCGTTCTGATTCAGTAGCCATCTTTAACGCTGGTGCCATTCACAATGAAGGCGGTGATTTCGACAAGGTTATCAATAACGAGAACATTGACGGTCTGCGCTTTGGTGTGACAGGAACAGGCAGCCAGATATACAGGGCATTCCGTTATCATTCCAAAATGGATGACAGATCTCACTATCGCCAGCGGCTTCTCCAGAAACTACTGGAGTTTCCCCCCAACCTTAGAAGCGTCTGAATGCAGCCGTTCGAATTTGCATGGTTGAATCACAACAGGTGTCTTTACAAGGATTATTATAAACGACTCTGAGCAGCAGACTCTCATTCAGAAAGCAGGCAACGACGACTGTTAACGAAGTGAAATAGCTCCATGGTTTTCTCATCAAGCCAAGGGGAAAAAACTGACCGCGCACCTATGTAATTATCGTATGATGAAAATACGCCAACTGCAAAGTTTCCACCCCTGCTGCTCTGGGTGTATTCACCAATCCAGGCTCCACCGCTACCTCCGGCAGTCGTTGGATTGTTACGCATTACGGCACCTCCTGAACTGTCATCTGAACTAAGACCGAATGCCACAACAGATGTTGTCCCCTGTACAGCAGACATCGCATTACCCTGAAAGGTATTGCCCGGATAACCAATATTGATGACGGACCTGTCGGGAAGCTCGGTTTTTAGTCCAAGAAAACCACCATGGGAATCTTCTGCCATATAAAGAAAGGCATAGTCCCAGCCAACTGAATTGTAGGTCAATCTACCATTGTAGTATTTCCATCCAGACCACATGGAAAGACACAACCAGTCGACAGGGATGCCCCGTCCATTTTCATACTGCTGCTGAAAAACAATGTTGTCAGACCAGGTCCCATCTGCACTGCGCAAACAATGGGCCGCCGTCATCACAACACGGGAGGACCCGACATATTGCGCGCTGCAACTAGTGTCTTTTCCATTGTTCGTAAAAAAAATCCTACCGCCGGCGGAAAAAGGATAATGTTTGACATTGGGCTTGAAAATCTGACCTTCTGTCGCTACAGCATCTGGCTGGAAGCCTGGGGGTGGTGTCCAGCCTGAGCTTTCAATTGACTCACTTGGCCCCGGCGGGGTGAAGGGACTTCTGCGGGTAATTTTTTGGAGGGAGACGGACTGATCCAGAGGTTGAGCATTTCTCATTTTTTCCGGTGTCCAGTAGCTTTTGGCTGCACTGCCATTAGTGAGCACGAATACATCATTCTCTTCCTCCCCGGCCGTTTCTTGTGCCCGCATTTTTACATTGAAATGACTGGCCGTGGCGGAAGAAGGAAAGAATACCTGAGATATGGCTCCCCACAAAAAACAGAATGGGTATATGAATCTGAAGGGGCAATGATGATGGAACATGACAATTCTCAACTAAGGACAGGAACCTGAGTGCTGCCCCGGAAGGCCAAAAACACAGCCATCGGTAACAGCGTACCTCCAGATGCAATCGGGGCTGCCCCTGGCGATCTGCTGCGGGCTGCCGTAATAGGCCATGTTGATATGTCGAGGTATCATAAAGGGGGTATTGAGCGAAATATCCTGCGGATAAAAGACTATCATCTTCATATTTCGCCAATCAGATGTGCTATCCACGAAATGCCCTGCATACTGGGACATGGGACCCCAGTCTTTCCCAGGGAATGCCGGTTGCTCGGAAGAAAAGCTGGCATATCCACTGCAGTTGCAATGGGCAGGTAAGCTGTGAGTGTCAGTGTTGCTTATATAGGTTGTGACATTATTTGTGTTTTTTTTTGCTTTCAGTACAGACATGCAGGCATGAAAACACTTTTGGTCGAAGCCTTCTGGAAATGCGTTATAACAGTGAAAGGCTGTGGCCTGTAACGTGCCATCAACAGTATATATATTCAGTGCTTGCGCGGTAGAGGGCGAGGGCGAGGGCGAGGCCACAATATTGCCTGCATTGCCTGCGGCAAGACCCCAGACAGTAACTGCAATGAACATGAAGCGCATCTGATTCTGCCTGCATCGTAGCCAAAGATATCGAAAAACGACGATAGAATACCAGCACAGCATCACAATCTCCGCTGAACCGGCTCAAATGAGCCAATCTTAAAAGTTACAGTTATAGCCTTCGAGGTAACGGCTGAAACTACTGAAAGAAACATTAAGACATGAACCGCTAAAGTAACCATTCACATCCATGGTGGCTTCTTCATATTTTTCTCCATTACTTAATGCAAGGCTTGCCATTCTGCCCTTGCACCAGTGTGTTTTGGCGCTACCCACGACACAGCTGGCCCAAACTACCACCTGAGCCCCTGGAGGAGCCTTAAGAAGCGAGCAGGCCTGACCTTGAGGCCGGCTGCACTCAATTGACTGACGGGTGGACGGATCATAAATAGTCACACCGGCCTGATAAAAACCAAGATTGAGAAAAGACACCTGCCCGTAGAGTAAATAGTTCTCATTAATCCGTGACTGTACAGTCACTGCATGGGCTTGCTGACAGATCGGGAGCATCAACAAGCAAGGAAGAATGTAACGCCATACCATAAATAATCTGCCTTGGTACTTCCGAAGCTTAATAGTTCGGCCTGCACGATCAACCTGGGTATTCCCTGACTTTACTAATTCTGGCAAGTCTGATTCTGCATTTTAAATTGGCTGTCAAAACTGATATTTGCGCTGCTACCACATAGCCCGCTCGCCTTAAAGACCACGTCAAGCCTGTTGTTGAAGACAATGTTCTGATCACCGTGTCCGGATTTTCCCCAGCTCACGGAGGGCATGTTCGTGTTGCCATGACATGAAGGTGGGTTAATGCCACAACCGGCCCACGCGACCACTCCACTTCCTGGAGCAACATTTGTATACAGACAACCCTGGGGGGATCTTGCCAGACATCCTATCCGCTGACCGGATACAATATCGACATACTCCAGATGAGCATCGAACGCCCCCTCATTCGACAACACCAGTGTTGCAAAAGGAGAAGGAGGAATACTCATGTTCGCAATTTCCGGTGGTACCGGCGGGGGAGAAGAGAGAACGGCCAGAGGCCAGAGCAGCATACCCAGTACGCTTGCCCGGCTACACGGCCTCCCCCCTGTACTTTTATACCAAACCGAATGAGTAGCAACGCAATATACAGAACGCATGGGGAAAGGACTCAGCATAACTCGTGTTCAAACAGACAGAGAGAAGTTTAGACGCTGATTTTGTTTTTATTATTCGATATTTGAATAACGTCGTTTATTTATATCTGTTAATAAAACTCAGACTGAAAGAACTGGCCATTTTGTAGTTGTCTCCTGAGCAATAGACTAAAGGTACAATCGTTTGCCCTGCGCTGTGGCAACCAGAAAAGGTTCAAGGTATCTTTCAGACAGTTAGTTATGGATAGACATGGAAAAAACATTTGCATGACTGAATCACAACAGGCGCCTTTGTAAAATTGATAAAGTGCCCCGGAGATAAGTGTCCCCGGAGATAACGGCGGCAATGATCCATAATCATAGTGGGACACCTGACCTCATAAATGACTTTTTAGACTGTTTTCAAAAATTAACATTAATATCAACATGACTAGCATGTGGATCAATATCCCTTCTGAAACACTCCTGCCCTCCGCCACCCGTGATAAGAATACCGTAGACTGAATGACCGTCTTCATGGCAAAAATTCATGGTGCATGATGTCCACGGTTTCAGTGCACAGTAGGAATCACCCGAACCAGCTTTATGCTGGCTATTGCAGTTATCCACAAACCAGAAGTTCCTCTCGCTGGTTCCGTTGTTATGAAAAGTAACGGTTTTCTGGTCAGCAGGCTGGGCGCAGCTAAACGCCAGAGCCTGTGTTCCTGACAGAACCAGAGGCAACATGACAAATGCCGCCTTAATGGCATGTAAAAAAGACATACAAGATTCCTTACACGACAAAAGGCCAGAGTATAGACAGAAATCAGCTCTACGATTTTTTCTTCTTCACAACGCTGTTAGTTTGTTTAACCTTTATACCCCCTCAGCAGAACATCTCTTCAATACCCCTGTCTGACTATTGAATAGTCCCGGTTTTATATTCTCTGCTTCTCCGGGATAACGGGAGAGATATGGCCAATTTACATGACATATCCAAAAGCTTAAGGTTGACCTTTCTGGCAACCTTCCTGAGTCTGTTCTTTTCCGCTGCAGCCCAGGGGGGGTACACAGGTCCTTCGGCAAATATTCTTGAGGCTCTTAAGCAGACTGTACTGAATATACAAGCCACGACCCCTGAGAACTCTACATCACAGGCCCCCGTTCCCGCTCTGAGCGACCATGGCCAGAAAAATCTTGCTGATGCCCTTCACGCGTATTTTCAGGCTTTCGCACGGCGCTACCCTGGAGTTGATCTAAACCAGAACGTCCAGAACCGGTGCATTTACTATCTGGTAAGCCTTGCCATGCAAACCCTGGGGGGATTTCAGGTGGATTCCTCTGTGGGATTCTGGCTACTTACCCTGAATCAGATTGGGGCGAATATGATGACTTTCGGAGTCAATCAGGAAGTAGCATTTGATGTCCACGGATTACTTGACGGCAATGCACAGCTTCAACTGGCTGAAGAGAATCAGGCTATTATTTATCTCTCCCAGCAACTTCAGGTTATGCAGATCACTAATACCCAGATCCAGGCCGACTATTTACAATTGCTGGCCTTGTTACAGCAGGAGCAACAAAATCAACAGGTACTGTTAGCAACGGCCAACGAGAACAGGAAAAAAAAGGAGGAGGCGGAAAAAAATATCCACCGTGAACGTAAGTCACGCGCCCGGGAAAAAAGAGACCTGGAGGATCAAAAAAAAGAACTTGAGAAAAAACTTCAAAAAACCCAGCAAAATAACCAGCAATCCCAACAAAAACTAATAGCTCAGGTAGAACATCTCAAACAACAGATAGCCCAACTGACAGCTCCGGTTCCACCAAAAGAAAATGACAACAGGCCAAAAACCGGTGACCAGCAAAACCCGCCTCCACAAATAAAAAGCTTTGCGCCTATCGCGGCAGCCGCTGCCAGAAGAGCCCCTGGAAGGCCCAACAGAAACGCCCACCCGCTGCGGACCTTTAAACGCTTTATAAAAAAACATCCCATGTCGACGCTGACAGCCCTGGCAAGCCTGTCTATCGCCTCAGCATGGTATTACACCTCAAGCTGGTGGCCCGGCACACAAAGCAACAATCAGGAGTCCTGTGACAACCTCAGCCATACTCCAATATTCAAGTTATGTTTGCACACTGAAGCCGAGAAAGACTCCGAGCTTATGGGCTTCTTTACCTTCTGGGATCAGAGACATGACAAAACCATCGTGGGGTTTGATGTAGAACTGGACTATTACCCCCGGGAAAACCTTCAGGGAACCCCCATGTACGATGATCCCGGTGAAATTTTCTCAGCCAGCCCCGTCAACAGAATGGAAAACAGTCAGGAATGGGTTGATGTACAGATACTTGGCGGATTTATAAACACCATTATCAGGCAAAAGGATTTCCCCATAAAAATTAAGAATAAAGCTGCCAGAATGAATATTGCTGATAATTTTTCCCGGTTTATCCGTTACTGCGGCTTTTTAAAATCAGGTACAACAGGTAAAGACGACAAGTATTATCCGGCCTGCGCCTCTGCCTATTTCAAAGACCAGCTTCTGGAAAGGCGCCGCCCTGTTCCGCCACATCTCCTTGAAGGCATTCAGGAGCAGGAAAAAATGCTGCTGGCCGATGAACAACTGCTCTCCTCTCTGGAAGCCGGCGATATGCTGGCAGGCACCAGGGTCTTTATGTTTTTCACCAACAACTTCCAGAGTATTTATCCCAACCCAAGTTTCACACAATTCGATTATCTGCAGTCGGCCCAGGATGAAAGTCTGAAAAACTGGGAGATGCTCCACAGAATGGGGTTACCCCGCGGCACCTACGACTACACGCTGATAACCATTTCCGGCCTCCAGCCGGGAAAAGCCTACATCCTGAAAAAAAGCAGGATGGCGGTCCCACATGAAGATCTGCAGTTCAGGAATGCCCACGGGAAAAAAGTCACTTATATAAAAGCCAGCCCCGAAGGTGAACTGACCTTCACCAGACCCTATACAACAGCGTTCCGCCTTGAAAGATATATGCCGGACAAGAAGACTGGCAGCATCGGAAATAACAATCAGAGCCTGTTGATTCCCAACACCCTGCTCCCCTGGGGGAAGCAGTGGACAACCTTTACCCACGAAAGGGTCTCTTACTCAGGCTATGAGAGTTTAAAAAGCCTGATGGGACCCAATAACATGGCCCTGGTCACCATACGGGTTCACAAAAAATCACGTACAGACAACCTTCTCGAAAGTGCAGCGTCTTCGCATTAATCCTGGCCTATAAATTCTGAACCATAAAAAAGGCGACCTTTCGGTCGCCTTTTTCTCGTCGTTTTGTCGCCAGGCAGTAGGTGAAGATTAGCCGAGCTTTTCTTTAATACGAGCAGCCTTACCACTCAGCTCACGCAGGTAGTACAGCTTAGCCTGGCGCACGTCACCGCGACGCTTGACTTCAATACTGGCAACCAGCGGGCTGTAGGTCTGGAAAGAACGCTCAACACCAATACCGTTGGAAATCTTACGTACAGTGAATGCAGAGTTCAGGCCGCGGTTACGCTTACCAATAACCACACCTTCGTACGCCTGCAGACGCTCACGGGTACCTTCCTTAACGCGAACCTGTATGACAACAGTGTCGCCGGGGGCGAAAGAAGGAATTTCTTTCTGCATCTGTTCAGCTTCAAGCTGCTGAATGATCTTGTTCTTGCTCATTTGCTCTGTTGCTCCCAAATAAGTCGAAATCGAGAACCCACTCAATATCGAAAAGTCATTTACCAAACTGTCGGGTCATTATCCGCGTCATGATGTTCGCGCATAAACTCCGCCAGCAACCGTTCTTCTTCACCGGTCATCGCTCTGCCTTCAAGAAGGTCAGGGCGTCTGAGCCAGGTGCGTCCCAGTGACTGCTTAAGCCGCCACCGGCGAATATGCTCGTGGTTACCCGAAAGCAGAACTTCCGGTACCGGCCGGTCTTCAAACACCTCAGGTCGGGTGTAATGAGGACAGTCAAGCAGGCCTTCAGCAAATGAATCTTCCTGAGCGGAATCTTGATGACCCAGGGTGCCCGGTACAAAGCGCGATACGGCATCGATAAGGGTCATGGCGGGCAATTCGCCGCCAGTCAGGACAAAGTCACCCAGAGACCACTCTTCGTCAATCTCTGTGGCTACCAGCCGTTCATCTATGCCTTCGTACCGTCCTGCGACCAAAACCAGCCTCTTCCTCTCAGCCAGCTCCTGTACTCCCCCCTGATCGAGCCTGCGCCCCTGGGGTGAGAGATAGATTACGGTCGTATCAGGACCAGCAGCTTCCTTTGCCGCCTGTATTGCATCACGCAGAGGTTGAATTTTCATCAACATGCCGGGACCACCGCCATAAGGCCGGTCATCCACTGTCCGATGTCTGTCATGGGTAAACTCCCGGGGATTCCAGGTATGCACCTCAATCAACCCCTGCCTGACCGCCCTGCTGCTTACACCGTGGTCGGTGATCGCCGCGAACATCTCAGGAAAAAGGGTTACGACATCGAACCTCATTCTGTATTCATGTTCAAAATTCCGGGTCCCATTCGACCCGGATGAACCCTTCTTCAAGGTTCACCTCATCCACCATCTGGTCTTCCAGCCAGGGTATCAGGCGTTCCCGCCTGTCGATACTGCCACTGGCGCCACGCACCACCAGCACATCATTGGACCCGGTTTCCATCAGATGATGAATCTTACCCAGATTAATGTCTTTGTCGTCATTATTCCGGGCCAGTACTGTCAGACCTTCCAGCTGATGCCAGTAATACTCATCAGCTGCCGGGGCCGGCAGTTCCCGACTGTTAACCAGGATTTCCGCACCAACAAACTGCTGGGCTGCGTCCCGGTCCGTGGTCCCTGAAAGCAGAGCAATAAGCCCTTTTCCATGAACACGACAACCGTCGAGTTTAACGGTCTGATTACGACCGTTGGGGTATCGCAATAGCCACTGCCGGTAGTCCAGGATATTGGTCATCGGATCAGTAAAGGAGTACACCTTCACCCAGCCTTTGATCCCGTATAGCGCCGTTATGCGCCCCATGACCAGAAGGTCAGCGGGTGCATTTACAGCTTCACCGGCAACAGTCATCAAGCGCTTTTCAGCAGTTGCTTGACGCGATCGCTCAGCTGAGCGCCCTGTTCAACCCAGTGGTTAACACGGTCAGTGTCAACACGCAGACGCTCTTCCTGACCACGAGCCTGCGGGTTAAAGAAACCTACGCGCTCGATGAAACGGCCAGTGCTGGCGTTACGGCTGTCAGCAACGGTCAGGTGATAAAAAGGACGCTTCTTGGAGCCGCCCCGGGCCAGACGAATAGTTACCATGAAATATTCTCTTCCTGTAGTAAGCAGAGCCTTACGGCAAAACGACGAAATCTGCCTCTTTTGTAACCGAACGCAGCATTCCCAGACGGGGCTGGCAGAGGCTGTTTCCGGGCGAACGAAGGCACAGAGCCTTCCTCCGCAAAGGCGCAGTATTCTACGGCATTTCCAGTTTTATGCAACATCAGGAAAAATGACCACAAAATCGTATAAAAACGACTACTGTTGGTACAGATTGCTCCGGGATACACTCCATGAAGCGCCCCCTCCCTACAGACTCTCCTAGCAGCACACTACCCGGCAGGAGCCGATTCCTAGAGTACAACGCTGGCTCTATCAGATTGCAGTCGGTTATGCCTATACCACACCTATAGTAGTGACGAGTATGATTTCCAGAATACTCTCTTTGCTTTGCCTTGCTCTCAGCCTTGATCTATCCGCCAATGCTACAGAAACGATTGAGGCCATTAACCGCATCCTTGCTGCGGGGGGTAAGGTTGACATTTTGTTAACGAGAATCAATGTAATGGAATCCCGAAAGATGTCCACATACAGATCAGTAACATCTCCCCCGGGAACAAGAAGAAGAGCCAAGGTAGGTTTCTCTGAAGCAAAACCCATTCGCTGGCGAGTAGAAAAATCCGAAATTGATCTTCTGTATGAACGGTATGCGTCTGATGACCGGGTTACTTTTACCGATGTCATCAGCACCTGGGATAAACGGGCAGTGCAACCAGGGGCATCTGGGTTTCAAATGGAGAGATACAGACAGGGGTTCACCCTGAAAAAATATGAGGAATTCTACATGGAGGTTATTTCCCATGGGGAAGGCGCAGGAAAAATGGAGTATGTCCTTGTGACATCGGCTTTAGAATACCAGCAGATGCTCAACAACGCTCCAGGAGGCAAGGGATACGTCAAACACCTCAGTGACCAGGGCATTGACCATGTCCTGATGGTAGGCGACTCAGACGAGAGACTCATACCTACGCTGAAAGACGACCTTCTCAGCGCTGGCAAAAATATCATCATCGACCCAAGCATGACCTATCCAAAATCTATCGCCGACCCAGACTATGAAGACAAGCCTCTTCCAGAAAGGCAAAGTGAAGATATGAAATGGTGGGAAGGGGTTAAAAACGAACACCCAGAGAGTGTAAATATTCTTCACCCATCACCGAAGGATGAAGAACGGGAGTGGGCTTACAGATCATGGTGCATACTATAAAGACAGATAATCCCTTGCCACCATAGAGGAAGGGAAAACCATACTGACTATAAAATACCGCTTATAAAAAAGAGTCCAAAGCTGGTCGGCTTTTGACTCTTCTTTATCTATATCACCAATAGTCTTAATCAGAACGGGAACTTTTTGCCTCCACCAGGGGGGAGCATACCGCCCATTCCTCCCATGCCTCCCATCCCTCCGGGCAGCTGGCCTTTCATGCCGCCAAGACCGCGCATCATTTTCGCCATGCCGCCTTTGCCGGTCATCTTCTTCATCATCTTGGCCATCTGCTTATGCTGCTTGATCAAACGGTTAATATCCTGAATCTGGGTACCGGAACCGGCAGCGATACGCTTTTTGCGGGAGCCGTTAATCACATCCGGGTTATGGCGTTCCTTGGGAGTCATGGAATTGATGATGGCTTCCATCTGCACGAACATTTTGTCCGCCTGGGGATTCTGGGCGGCCTGGGCCATATTGCCCATGCCCGGCAGCTTGTCCATCAGGCCGCCGAGACCACCCATGGATTTCATCTGCTGCAGCTGGTCTTTAAAATCTTCCAGATCAAAGCCCTTGCCCTTCTTGAGCTTGGACACCAGGCGGTCAGCCTTTTTCTTATCCAGCTTGTGCTCGGCCTCTTCCACCAGGGAGAGGATGTCACCCATACCCAGGATACGGGAGGCAACACGGTCAGGATGGAAGGGTTCCAGGGCATCAACCTTCTCGCCCATACCCAGGAATTTGATGGGCTTACCGGTAATATGACGCACAGACAGGGCAGCACCACCACGGGCGTCACCATCGGCCTTGGTCAGGATCACACCGGTCAGGGGCAGGGCATCGTTAAAGGCCTTGGCGGTGTTGGCCGCATCCTGACCGGTCATGGCGTCAACCACGAACAGGGTTTCGATGGGGTTGATAGTACTGTGGAGATCCTTGATCTCGTCCATCATGCTTTCATCAACATGGAGACGACCGGCGGTATCGATAATCACCACATCGATATGCTTCTGCTTCGCATCCTGAATGGCGTTGCGGGCGATATCGACGGGCTTCTGCTCGGTAGAAGAAGGGAAAAACGCCACACCCACTTCACTGGCCAGGGTTTCCAGCTGCTTGATCGCCGCAGGGCGGTAAACGTCCGCAGACGCCACCATCACGGACTTTTTCTTACGCTCATTCAGCCATTTGGAGAGTTTAGCCACAGAGGTGGTTTTACCCGCCCCCTGCAGACCCGCCATCAGGATGACGGCGGGTGGCTGGGTGGCCAGGTTCAGCTCATCATTGGCTGCCCCCATCACCTCAACCAGTTCGGCATTCACGATCTTAACGAACACCTGACCCGGGCTGAGGCTCTGCATCACCTCCTGGCCAACCGCACGTTCACGCACACGACCGACAAACTCTTTGACTACCGGCAGGGCGACATCCGCCTCCAGCAGGGCCATGCGCACTTCACGCAGGGTTTCTCTGATATTGTCTTCAGTAAGTTTCGCCTGGCCGGTGACATGCTGGAGTGTCTTTGACAGGCGATCAGAAAGGTTCTCAAACATCCGGCGCTCTCTTGATTCTGGCGATGTGAATAACTGTAAATCGGGGGATTATACCCCTATGGCCGCAACTCCTGCACCCCGGGTTTAAGAATCCCCAATCCCGGATTTCATAATATGGAGAAGCTCCACCCTCCTGAAATTTGAACAAAATCTGCCCCGAACAGGTATTTAATGGCACCTTCCGGTTGAAAGCAGGGGCTGCAGCACTTCACCACTGACACAGCTTATGCCAAACTCTCCCAACAGAGGGAAGGTAGGCGAATGATATTAGAAGTGCTCAGCATCCTCGCAATCATTCTGTATTCATGCAGCGCATTGAGTCAGTGGTTGCGAATCAAAGGGTGGAAAATTAATAAACTGTCGGTTCAACTGACGGCTTTGGCAGGTGCCGCAGCCCAGTGCCTCGGTATTTGCCAGATCTTCCATACCGGCCATGGCATCAACCTGCATTTCTATGCTGCGGCATCCCTCAGTTTCTGGATGGTGATCCTTATTGTCCTGATCAGCAGTATACGCAAACCGGTAGAAAACCTGCTGGTTGTACTGTTGCCCCTGAATATTGTCACCATCGCCGCCAGTGCCTTTCTGAAAGGTCCGCAGACACCTCTGGTTCTGCACCAGCCGGGTATTGTTTTTCATATTATTGTTTCCATCCTGGCCTACAGCGTACTCACCGTTGCCGCCTTTCAGGCCCTGCTGCTGGCCTACCAGGAAAACCACCTGAAACACCATCACCCCACTGGCATTGTCCGGGCTTTTCCGCCCATGCAGACCATGGAAAAACTGCTGTTTGAATTCATCTGGGCCGGCCTGATTCTGCTGACCCTGTGCCTGGGCAGCGGATTTGTTTTCCTGAAAGATATGTTCGCCCAGAACATCGCCCATAAAACAGTTCTGGGGGTTATGGCCTGGATGCTTTTTGGTATCCTTGTAGCCGGACGATCCTTTTTGGGCTGGCGGGGGAAAACCGCTATCCGCTGGACCCTGAGCGGCTTTGCCATATTGATGCTGGCCTTTCTTGGCAGCAAATTTGTTATTGACCTGGTTCTAAACTGAGAGCATACCACCTTGAACGAAGCACCCATCGGCATACTGCTGGGCGTCCTGTTTTTCCTGATCTTTCTTTCCGCATTCTTTTCCAGCTCGGAAACAGGCATGATGGCCATGAACCGCTACCGCCTGCGGCACATGGTAAAAAGCGGACACAAGGGAGCCATCCGCACCAGCAAGCTGCTGGAGCGTACCGACAGACTGATTGGGGTTATCCTGATTGGCAATAACTTCGTCAATATTCTTGCTTCTTCCATTGCCACCATTGTCGCCATCCGTCTGTGGGGTGACAGCGGTATTGCCATTGCCACCCTGGGTCTTACACTGCTGGTGCTGATTTTCGGAGAAGTCACGCCAAAAACCCTGGCTGCACTGCACCCTGAGAAGATTGCTTTTCCTGCCTCCGTCGTGCTTAAACCTTTACTGACCCTGCTCTATCCATTTGTTGTTGTGACCAACACCATCTCCAATGCCCTGTTGCGGCTACTGGGGGTCAATCCCGCTGATGCCAGCGGTGACCAGCTCAGCCAGGAAGAACTGCGCACGGTGGTGAACGAAGCCGGCAGTCTCATCCCTGCCCGCCACAAAGGCATGCTGGTGAATATTCTCGACCTGGAGAAGGTAACCGTTGACGATATCATGGTGCCCCGCAATGAAATTGTCGGTATAGATATCGAAGAAGATATTGCTGATATTCTCGACCAGCTGCGTACCACCCAGCATACCCGTATGCCGATTTATAAAGGGGATATCAACAATATTATCGGCATTCTGCATATGCGAAATATTGCCCGCCTGCTGAATCTGGAGGACATTAACAAAGCGGCGCTGTTAAACGAAACAACCGAGCCTTACTTCGTACCGGAAGTCACTCCCCTGCACACCCAGATGATTAACTTTCAGAAACAGAAACTGCGTTCAGCTTTTGTTGTGGATGAATACGGCGATGTACGCGGACTGGTTACCCTGGAAGATATTCTGGAAGAGATTGTCGGTGAATTTACTACTGATGTAGACGACATCAGCCAGGATATCACCCCACAGAAAGACGGCACTTTTATTATTGATGGTTCCGCAAGCATTCGGGAAACCAATAAGTCCCTGGACTGGGAACTGCCCATTGACGGTCCGAAAACCCTAAATGGCTTGATTACCGAATATATGGAAGAGATTCCCGAGTCCGGTGTCTGCCTGGCCATTGGCAATTACCGGATGGAAATTCTGCAGATTCGGGACAACATGGTGAAAACTGTAAAAGTCTGGGATAAGCGGAATCAGTAAATATTATTCCGGGGATGCTTTGTCCCCGGACTTTTCCTGCCTCTCCCCGCTGTTCTCCAGCACTTTTAGTTTCTGTTCACGGGTCATTACACCCCAGTCGCGAATTTCTTCGATAGTACGAAAACAGCCTGTACAGATATTGTTTTCATCCAGCTCGCAGACGGAAATACAGGGAGAACTAATGAGATAATCACGCAGGCGCAAACCGTTCATCCACCTTCAGCATTTGCTTATAACGCTTGAAATTCTGCACATAATGCTCTGCGGACATTTCCAGCATCTGTTTCCGGGAATCGGTAACATCTTTTACAATTTTGCCCGGCGAACCCATAACCACGGAACCATCAGGAATCACCTTGCCTTCCGGAATCAGAGCATTAGCGCCGATAATGCAATACTTGCCGATTTTCACGCCATTAAGAATCACCGCATTAATACCGATCAGACTGTAGTCGCCAACCTCACAGCCGTGAAGCATGACCTTATGGCCAACGGTTACGCCTTTACCAATGGTCAGAGGAATACCCGGGTCGGTATGGAGCACAGAGCCATCCTGCACATTACTGTTTTCACCAATGGTAATCAGATCATTATCACCACGTATCACTGCGTTATACCAGACACTGGCATTGTGCCCGAGCACCACGGAACCGATTACGGTGGCATTGTCAGCAATAAACCAGTCTTCTCCCTGACACTCCAGGGTTCTTTCGCCCAGTTGGTAAATCATTAAAATGACTCTTGAGACAGATAAAGGGAGTATTAAATTACCACAAACAGTGCGTTTACCAGAGAAAGGCAGTTCTCAATCAAAGGCGAAAGTCCGCCCCAAGGCCAAACTGCAAAAATTCCGCCAGCATAATCGCTGACAAACCCCAGATATGATATTCCCCATATTGCCAGGCCGGCACTTGATAGGCCCTGTGCTTGTAAGTGATGCGGTCTGTGCGTATCCGGCCCTGCTCCAGGAAGAAACGCACCGGCACACGGAAAATACGATCCAGTTCATCGGTATTGGCTACCAACTCAACACTGGGAGAGATAACACCGATAAAAGGCCGGACTCTCAAACCAAAACGGGACATCACATCATTCCCCGCACCCAGCACTTCAACGTCTGAGGGGGAGAGCCCAATCTCTTCATGGCTTTCCCTTAGCGCCGTCATCTCCAGATTCATATCCTCCGGGTCACGCTTTCCTCCGGGAAAGGCAACCTCACCGCTGTGGGTATTCATATGGGTTGAACGGCGGGTAAAAATAATTTCGGGATTGCTCTCATCCCTGGTCAGCGCGATCAGAACCGCAGCTTCAGGCATATCCCCAGCAAACTCACGGGGTGTATGCCCTTTCACTTGCTGGCGAATAGTCGTCAGTAGAAGGGTATCTGCATCCCTGCCCATCGCAGGTGCTGATAATGGTGGCATAAGCACTTTATTGTTTGAGGTATTACTATCATAGCGCCACTGGTCATGTGTGAATAGACCAATATGCATAGGATCTCTCATGAGGTCAGCAAAACCCTGCCGTGTTCTTCCGCTGTCTGCATGCACAGAAGGGATATATGTACCATCCTTAGCCCTCACCACCAATATATTGACTTACAGAGTGACTGACTGATGCTTTTTAAAAACTGCCATAACTACGTTTTTCTTGCCATGCTGACAGCCTTGGCTACGTCAGCGCCCGCGGAAGTTTATATTCAATATACGACGGGCTTGGATATCATACATGTCTATTGTGATGGCCAGAAATTCAACCTCAACTTTAGCGGAGGTACTGCAACATGCCATCATCACGAGGGCATTTCCATTGAGGTGACTCCAGGTGCCTATAGTTCATTTGGCGTGCAGTGGTCAAACGGAGACGGCCACTGTGCAGATCATTGGAGCTATAAAGGTGATCACGCCATATGCACACCAGGTGATTTACAGGATGGCCATACATATAAGATTTTTTACTGGGCGGCTTTTGTAAATTTTTACTGGCTGAGGGATGCTTAATGCAGGAGTTGACAGGAAAATAAAGACTGTGGCCGTAAAGCTGTGCTAGATCGCCTCAGATCTCCATAACCCTGTATGTCAGCAAAACCCTGCCGTGTTCTTCCGCTGTCTGCACGCACAGAGGCGATATGTGTGCCATCCTTAGCCCTCACCACCAATATATTGACTTACAGAGTGACTCTCTGATGCCTTTTAAAAACTGCCATAACTACGTTTTTCTTGCCATGCTGACAGCCTTGGCTACGTCAGCGCCCGCAGAAGTTTATATTCAATATACGACGGGGATTGATACGATATATGTCTATTGTGATGGCCATGTAACCTCCCTCAACATTAACGGAGATACTGTGACATGCCAGCATCACGAGGGCATTTCCATTGAGGTGGCTGCAGTCCCCTGGAATCCATTTGGCGTGCAGTGGTCAAACGGAGACGGACACTGTGCACATAATTGGAGCTATAAAGGTGATAATCGTCACGTCATATGCACACCAGGTGATTTACAGGATGGCCATACATATAAGATTTTTTACTGGGCGGCTTTTATAAATTTTTACTGGCTGAGGGATGCTTAATGCAGGAGTTGACAGGAAAATAAGACCATGGCCGTAAAGTTGTGCTAGATCGCCTCAGATCTCCATAACCCTGTA